>NC_018016.1:0-372500 GCF_000265465.1 Ornithobacterium rhinotracheale DSM 15997 | reverse complement strand
ATCTTGGTGCCTGTTTATATAAGAAATTTCCCAACCTTTTTCTTGTGAATGTACAAGCTTTGTAACGCCAGTGTTATCAATAGTGATTTTGTATGTGATTGCAGGATTGAAATCTAAAATTTTTCGTAAGAAACATTTTATGCTCATTCCATGTGTAAGGACTAGAAATTTTCCTTCTTTGTGTTTTAATATTATTTGTTCTTTTATAAATTTATACATTCTACGCTCCACTTCCTCTTGTGATTCTCCGTTTGGAGCCTTAAATGTATAATTATTAGCATTAATTTCATCTAGTCTTTCTTTTGTGTATATCTGATTTCTTGGAAGTCCTTCCCAATCCCCTTGAGAAAGTTCCTCTAATTTATCCGAATAAATAATATTATCTGGAGTGTTGGCAATAAAAGATATAGTCTCTTTTGCCCTCACAGAGGTGGAACAAAACATTTTATCAAAGATTATTTGACTTTCCGAAATTCTTTGTTTTAAGCTTTGAGCTTGCTGTTTACCTGTTTCGTTGATATGTAAATGGCTTGAGCGTCCTCCAATTTTATTATTAATACGGTTGTATTCAGTTTCTGCGTGTCTTATTAGGTATATTTCTATCATGTTCTAAGTGTTTTTTGTAAAGTTAGTATTTTCTTTTTTAACTATTAAACAGGTAAACTTTTTACTGACGATTTACAACAAATGTAAGAAGAAAATTTGTAACTATCACTATATTAGTCGCTTGGTAGTGTTTTGTTGTCCGGTATTAACACTACCTACTTCCCGATACAGAACTCACTAAAGATAGTACCCAAAATATCACGATCGACTTCGATATCGCCCGTGATGCTTCCCAAGTGGCGAATTGCCTCTCGCACATCTTGCGCCATCAAATCCCCAGGGATATTCATTTCGAGTGCTTGTTGCGTGGCTTGTAGACTTGTCAAAGTTTTCTCGAGTGCTTCTTTGTGACGCGCATGGGTGATAATCGTGTCGCTAGTGTTTTTCCAATCTTTTACAAGACTAGCGATTTCGGTCATTAAATCAGAAACTTGAACAGGATTTTTAGCCGAAATTCCAAGATTTTTTACACTGGCAAAGTTTTCCTTTAGCGATGAAATTTCATCGGAATTAAAGAATTCTGGGTTAAATCCATTTCGCACATCGATTTTATTCTCAATTAAAAATAGGTGAATTCCTAAATTTTTAATCGGTTGCAGTAATTTTGTAATTTCTTCAGGTTGAGTGTTTTCGGTGTCGTATAAAAATAGAACTAATTTCGATTTTTTGGCATTGGCAATGGCGCGTTCTACCCCTAGAGCCTCGATGGTGTCTTCGGTTTCGCGAATGCCCGCCGTGTCGATTAATCTAAATTTAATCCCATTAGCAATCACTACATCCTCTATGCTGTCGCGTGTTGTTCCTTCAATATCAGAAACAATGGCTTTATCTTCGTTCAAAATACTATTGAGTAGCGAAGATTTTCCCGCATTCGGCTTACCCAAAATCGCAATTGGAATTCCGTCTTTTATCGCATTTCCGTATTGAAACGAATCTATCAAAGCTTGAATGTGCGTTTGTAGATTTTTAACCAAAAGTAGAAACTCCTCTCGGTCGGCAAATTCCACATCTTCTTCGGTAAAATCCAGTTCCAATTCCAGCATCGCAGCAAAGTGAATGAGCTGTTTGCGCAGTTCTTTCAATTTGGTCGAAACGCCACCACGCATTTGGTTCATCGCTAAATCATGTGCCGCTTGCGTGTCCGAAGCGATTAAATCCGCCACGGCTTCGGCTTGCGCCAAGTCTAATTTTCCGTTTTTAAAGGCACGCAAGGTAAATTCGCCCGCATTTGCCATGCGTGCGCCATTTTTTAAATATAAATCTATGATTTGCTGAATGATGAACGACGAGCCGTGGCACGAGATTTCTACCGTGTCCTCGCCCGTGTAGGAATTTGGATTTTTAAACACAGAAACCAGCACTTCATCAATCCAATTGCCTTTGTTGTCTACTATATCGCCAAAAATCAAGGCGTGCGATTTTTCCGAAATCTTTCTTTTTTTATTTTTAGGTTGAAAGCATTTTTCGGTGATTTCAAAAGCCTTTTCGCCAGAAATTCTAAGTACAGCAATTGCAGCTGATTGCATGCCCGTAGCAGGGGCAATGATGGTTTCTTCGTAGTTCATAAATGCAAAAATACGATTTTTATATATTTTTTAATTTTCAAAATTTAATCATGAAAATTATTTTGTAATTCCTTCTAATTTAAATAAAAAGGCAAATTCAAAAGCGGTTTCTTTTAGATAATCAAATCGTCCAGATGCACCCCCGTGTCCAAAATCCATTTCGGTTTTAAACAAGATTTTACTTTCTCCTTGGTTGAAATCTCTCAGCTTTGCCGCCCATTTTGCAGGCTCAAAATATTGCACTTGGCTATCGTGCAATCCTGTGGTGATGAGCATGTTGGGATACTTTTGTGCCTTGATGTTTTCGTAAGGGGAGTAGGATTTCATGTAATGATAAAATTCCTCATTGTTCGGATTTCCCCACTCGTCGTACTCGTTGGTAGTGAGCGGAATCGTCTCGTCGAGCATTGTGTTGATGACATCTACAAAAGGCACTTGTGCAATGATTCCGTTCCAGAGTTCGGGTGCTTGGTTAGCAATTGCTCCCATGAGCAGTCCGCCCGCACTTCCACCCTCGGCATACAAGTGTGCTGGCGAAGTGTAGTTTTCTTGGATTAAAAATTTGGCACAATCTATAAAATCATTGAATGTATTTTTCTTTTTAAGTAGTTTTCCGTTTTCGTACCAAGCACGCCCCATTTCTTCGCCCCCACGCACATGGGCAATGGCAAAAACAAAACCTCGATTTAATAATGAAAGTCTTGTGGTAGAGAAACTTGCGTCGAGCGAATAGCCGTAAGAACCATAGCCGTAGAGTAGGAGTGGAGTGTTTCCGTTTCGAGGCGTATCTTTTTTATAAACAACCGAAATCGGAATTTTTGTGCCGTCTTGTGCAGTGGCAAAAAGCCTTTCAGATGTATATAAATCTTTGTTGAAGTCGCCTAAAACTTCTTGCTGTTTTAGCAATTTTCTTTCGCCCGTTACCATATTTTCATCGTAGACCGACGGCGGGGTAACCATAGAATTGTACACAAATCGCAACTCTTGTGAATTGTATTCTTCGTTGCCGCTTGGGTATACCACATAGGTGGGATCGTCAAAACTTACGAGTTTTTCTTCCTTGGTTTTTCGGTTTTGAATGACTAAACGCGTGAGTCCGTTAAACCTTTCAGTAATGACTAAAAAGTCTTTAAATTCTTCTACGCTTTCGAGCAAAACATCGCTGCGGTGCGGAATGATTTCTTCCCAATGTTCTACCGTAGTTTTATCAAGCGGACATTGCATAAGCTTAAAATTCTCGGCTTGGTCATTAGTCATGATTAAAAATCTGTCTTCCAGCGGCACCACGCTGTATAAAACATCTTTTCGGCGTTTTTGGAAAACTTGAAATTCGCTAAAAGGCTCACTGGCTTTGATGAATCGCTCCTCCGATGAAGTGGTAGCCGATGAATAAATTAGGATATAATCACGATTTTTAGATTTATAAACTCCGATGTAATTGGTTGGGTCTTGCTCATGATACACACAAACATCTTCGCTGGCTTGTGTGCCCAATTGGTGGCGTTTAATTTTTTCGCTTAAAAGTGTTTCTGTATTATTTTCGGTGTAAAAAATCGTTTGATTATCATTTGCCCAAACGCTTGAGCCCGAAGTGTTTTGGATGCCTTCGTCGTAGATTTTTCCTGTTTTTAAATCTTTAATAAAGATTTTATATTGTCGTCTTGAAACTTCATCTACGCCAAAAGCCAATAATTCGTTATTTGGACTGATAGAGAAACCTTTAGCATTGAAATAAGCTTTGCCTTCTGCCATTTCATCTACATCTAGCAAAATTTCTTCTGGCGTATCAAGCGATGCCTTTTTTCGGCAAAATTTATAATATTGTTTGCCCTCCTCGGTGCGAGTGTAGTAATAATAGCCATTGATAAAGGTTGGTACACTTTCATCTTTTTCCTTGATTCGGCTACGCATTTCTACAAAGAGTTTATCTTGCAGATTTTTGGTATCTGCCATCATTTCCTCGGCATAGATGTTTTCTTGTTCTAGATGAGCAAGCACGGCAGGGCTATCTTCTGTTTTTTTGAAATAAGCATTCATCCAGAAATAAGGGTCGTTTACACGCTCTCCGTGAATGTCGCGCACATAGTCTTTTTGTTCAGCCTTAGGAAAAGGAATATTGGGCCAATTGGGAGTATTCATTGTTTAAAAATGTATTTTAATTTGAAAGGGTAAATGTAGTGAAAAACAAAAAATCCTTTCTATTGTAGAAAGGATTTTTAGTATTAAAAAACTTAAAAATATGAATTTTTAATCTTTTTTCTCTGGTTTAGGCAATAAAACTTTTCTTGAAAGTCTCATTTTACCAGTCTTTTTGTCGTTTTCAAGATATTTCACCTCGATTTCGTCGCCTACTTTCACCACATCTTCTACATCGTTTACGCGGCTCCACTCAAGCTCTGAAATGTGAACTAGTCCTTCAACGCCTTTTTTGATTTGAACAAATGCACCAAAAGGTTTGATAGAAACTACGGTTCCTTTATAAACGCCTCCGATTTCTGGCTCAAAAGTAATGTCTTTGATTCTTTGAACAGCGGCATCCATTCCGTTTTGGTCTACACCCGAAATTTCCACAACTCCGAAATCGCCATCTTCTTCAATTGAAATGGTAGTGCCTGTTTCTGCTTGAAGCTCTTGGATTACTTTTCCACCAGGTCCAATAACTGCACCGATGAAGTCTCCTTTAATTCTTAAAGTAACAATTTTTGGAGCCGTTGGTTTGTAATTTTCGTTTGGTTCAGGAATAGTTTCTAAGATTTTATCCAAGATGTGCATTCTACCTTCGTGTGCTTGCATCAAGGCTTTTTCTAGGATTTCGTAGCTAAGTCCTGCGATTTTGATATCCATTTGGCAAGCAGTGATACCGTCGCGAGTACCGGTTACTTTAAAGTCCATATCTCCTAGGTGGTCTTCGTCTCCTAAGATGTCTGAAAGCACAGTCCATTTTCCAGATTCTGTATCGGTGATAAGTCCCATGGCGATACCAGAAACTGGTTTTTTGATTTTGATACCGGCATCCATTAAAGCTAAAGTTCCTGCACACACAGTTGCCATAGACGAAGAACCATTTGATTCTAAAATTTCAGAAACTAAACGAATAGTGTATGGATTATCGGCTGGAATCATTTTTTTCAATGCACGCTCAGCTAAGTTTCCGTGACCTACTTCGCGGCGAGAAGTTCCTCTAATTGGGCGAGCTTCACCAGTTGAGAATGGTGGGAAATTGTAGTGTAAATAGAATTTTTTGTCGTATTCTTCTACAATGCTATCGATTCTATCTACATCAAGTGACGAACCAAGGGTTACGGTACTTAATGATTGAGTTTCCCCACGGGTAAAGATTGAAGACCCGTGTGTTGCTGGCAAATAATCTACCTCGCACCAGATTGGGCGAATTTCTTTTGGATTTCTACCATCTAAACGAACATTTTCGTTTAAAATCATTTGGCGAACTGCCTCTTTTTTGGTGTCTCCAAAATATTTATCGATTAAGGCTTCTTTTTCTTCTAATTCTTCTTCGCTAAATTGAGCTTTGAACTCAGCCAAAACAGCATCAAACTTCTCAGAACGCTCGTGCTTATCGCTTGGCTCTTTAGCCACATCATATAATTTTTGATAAAGCTCATCATGGATTCTTTGCTCCAATGCTTCATCATTCACTTCGTGGCAGTATTCTCTTTTTGGGAAAGATTTTCCTACTTTTTCAGCCAATCTTTCTTGTGCCTCGATTTGCTCTTTGATAGCTTCGTGAGCAAATTTAATGGCTTCTACCATTTCTTTTTCAGAGATTTCGTTCATCTCACCTTCCACCATTACCACAGAATCTTTAGAAGCTCCTACCATAATATCTAGGTCTGCTTTCTTCAATGTTTCTAGGTCTGGGTTGATGAGTAATTCTCCGTCCACGCGCACTACACGCACTTCAGAAATTAAGCTTTTGAAAGGAATATCGGTTAATGCCATTGCGGTAGATGCTGCAAGACCAGCCAAAGAGTCTGGGATCACAGTTCCGTCGTAAGACATAACGCTTATGATTACTTGGACTTCTGCGTGATAATCTTTTGGGAACAAAGGTCTCATCACGCGGTCAACCAATCGCATTGTTAAGATTTCATCATCCGTAGGGCGACCTTCTCTTTTGATAAAACCTCCAGGGATTTTCCCTGCGGCAGAGAATTTTTCGCGGTATTCTACGGTAAGCGGCATAAAGTCTACGCCATCTTTAGCCTCTTTCGCTCCTACTACGGTAGCAAGGAGCATGGTGCCACCCATCTTCACTACCACTGCGCCATCGGCTTGCTTAGCAAGTTTTCCGGTGGAAAGGGTAATGGAACGCCCGTCTTTTAGACGGATTTCTTCTGTAAATTCTTGATAATTATTCATACGATAATTTATAGTTACCAAAGGTAAGGCAAATCTTGTGATTTTCAGTAATTAAATTCAATTTTTTTGCCTAGCCCTTTGTTTTTTTGAGTATAAAAAAACAGCCATAACATGTAGTTGTGGCTGCTTTCAAAAAATTTTGTGCGAAAAAAAATTATTTTCTGATACCTAATTCTTTAATGATTGCACGGTATCTTTCGATGTCGTTTTTGATTAAGTAATCTAGTAAACTTTTTCTTTTACCTACCAATTTCACCAAAGCTCTTTCAGTGTTGAAATCTTTTCTGTTCACTTTTAAGTGCTCAGATAGGTGGTTGATTCTGTAAGTGAAAAGTGCGATTTGGCTCTCTGGAGATCCTGTATCGTTAGCGTTTTCTCCGTACTTTTCAAAAATTTCTCTTTTCTTTTGTGGGTCTAAATACATTCCAATATTGTTTTAAATGATTATTATGTATGTTTTGAGGTGCAAAAGTATGCCTTTTTATTGAATTACCAAACTTTATATGGAAAAATCTTAGTTGCTTGAAAGCAAGTTGAATATTTTAACAAAAAACATGTTTGTGGTTATTAAAACATTTTATAGCTTTGCAGCAATTCTATGAAACAGTGTGTACAACGTATAATGAATTGTGATAAGTTTAACAACTTTTTCTTGCATAGTTCAAGAAAAAGCGTAAACACACACACACACACACACACACACACACACACACACACACACAATTATATACCTTATAATATAGTTTGTCTGTTTGCTTGTGCAAATGCTTCTTTCCTTTATTTAAAAACCAAAAATATTGTTGCTAGCTTGTTGCTAGCTATACTATATTGTATAAAGAGACTAAAGCCAAAGTTCCGTTTAGGAGCATTGGCTTTATGTTTATCTAAAAATAAATGTTTTTGCAGTGCCCTACACTGTAAAATACTTTTTTTCATATACTCTCGTGGAACGCGCTTCCTAGTAGAATGTTTTTTTTCATACTTAATTTTTCTAGCGAAACCGTTAGAAAAGTTGTTATGTAATGTTCGCTATGAGAATAGCCGACAATCGTTTTTAAGTTTTAGCCTTGCTGTAGTATTCCCTAATACTGCAGTAAGGCTTTTTTGTTGAAAGTAGCACAGCTTTATAGCTGTTAATATAAATGAGAAGTTCTTTGGGATTTTGTATAGTGTTAGTGTTTTCTTTCTTCTTCTTTTCTCTTGATAGAAAGTCTTGCGAAGACTTGGAGCAAGAGTATGTGAAAGCAAAAGATCAAGAGCGAAGGCAGCGGTTTGCCTGCGGCACGGGGTTCGCCTCCGCTATTTGAAAGCCTTTAGCTTTCAAGTTCGCTATGGAGGCTCTCCCTAAACCTGCCTTCACTCACCACCACGCGTAAGCTTCGAGCATTCCAGCTCAAACAAAGCGAAGCGTTACCGAGCAAGTGCATGGGCAGTAGGCGGAGCGGAGCGCGTCCGAGGGATGAGCCTAGGGAGAAAGGGAGGCAAGCCCGCGTAGTCCTACGGTACGCAGTAGCCCATTTCTCTTGCTCTTGCTCCACATACTCCGCTGTCGCGGACTTTGATTACTTTTTTTTCAAGAAAAAAGTAATAAAGAATAAACACTCCGTCAGGCATATGCCTGCCACCTCTTTGTGGGAGGGGAATTACAAAATCCCGTGTGATATAAAGAAAAATAAAAAATAATAAATCATAAAGTTTAATTTTAAAAAAGTAAAAAAGATGAAGAAAAGATTTTATCTTCTAGGAATGTTGCTGGCAGGCGGTGTAGCCCTTGCGCAGCAAGATGCAGAGGGGCGTGTAGGGATTAATACCGACTCTCCCCAAGCTACTTTGGACATTGCGGAGTTGAGCAACTTGCCATCGACGCAGCCCCAAGGGGTATCGTTCCCAAATTTTAGTACGGAACAGCGTGCTAAGTTTGAAAACCCTAAGGTGGGTACAATGATTTTTAATACTACTAAACAATGTTTAGAGATGTATTTTGGGTTGAAAGGTGGTCGAGCCCATTGGGATTGTATTCCGAATGCGACGAGTGCACAGTCCCAAAATGTGGCGATAGTGCCAGCGGGCTTTGAAGGGACTTATATCGCAGGTATTGTGATGAATAGAGCCAATAAGGTGAAGTTTGAGTTGCAAAATAATGGTTTTTCTCCCATTAGTAATGTAGATTTTTCTAGCGCCGTGAGCATTTCCAATAAAGGAGGGGTGAGTGTTTCTTCTGGGCAGAACTCTAATGTGAGTTTGCAGGCAGGCGGTAAAACCACGTTGAGTTATACGCTTACAGGTACGCCCCAAGAGGGAGCTTTGGTAGCGAATTTTAATCATTTAGGATTGACGGCAGACCAGCAAGCCCAAGTAGGTTTAGGTTCTGCAAGTGTTGCGAACAAAGACAATTACACGGTATCTTTGTATTACCAGCCTACCAATACCGTTGTTCCAGGGAAAATAAACAACGGAGCAGAAAAAGTAACGATAAAAATCCCATATACCAATGGGAAAGGCTCATATAATGCTGTAAACATTAACAACATTAAGACCGCAGCAGGGCAAGGTGGTGATGTAAATAATTTAAGCCTTTCTATCCCTGCGGGTAACTTTGGCGTAACTGGTGAGTTAGAGGCAACGATTACGGTGGGGGGTAGCGACCAAGAGTATTTAGTAAAGCAAATGGCGCCAGGGGAGCAATATGTCATTGCTACTTTCCCTATTGATATGAATGGTACACGTTACGATGTTGTATTAAAAGGTATAGGTGGTATCCCAGACCGTTGTTTTGGCAAAACGACATTTGACTGTGTAGGCTATGGCGCGAAAGTAAAAGAGCATGAATTTATCTATGTGCCAATAGAAGGACCAGACGGCAGAACATGGCTTAACAACAACTTAGGGGCAGAGTATGCGAGAGTGGGTTCTCCGTATTTTAACCCAGTACAACAGGCAACAGATAAATTGGATTACAAAGCCCATGGTTCTAATTTTAACTGGGGTAGAAAACCTGATGGACATGAGTTGTGGATTTATACATCTAATTATTTTGGAGGCATGAACCGAAAATATGAATACTATAGTATACCATGGAAAGATAGGCGTACATTTAATAATCCATGCCCAGAGGGATGGAGATTACCTTCTGCTTTGGAGTGGAAAAATTTAGTAGATGCTTCAGTCGGTCTTAGGGCACTGAAAAGTCCTACAATAGCACCGTTGTTTATACCAACACCACATTGGACAGAAAATGGTTCCTTTGTATTTAGCGGAGATATAAAATATTGGACAAATGAGGGGCTTAGACAGAATTACTACGCGAAAGCTGGCAACTGGGCATACTATATAGAATCATATGATACAGTTGTTGAAATAAGTCAGTATGGCTATCCTGTTCGTTGTACCAAAGATAATTAATTATAGTTATTCTCTGTCAACCAGCCGTAGGCATAGGGTAGCCCATAGGGTGAAACAGGGTGAGAAGAAAAGACAAGCCCAAAGCCTATAAAGGGATCTGTAGAGAGGGGAATTAGCCCTATAAAAAGAAGCATTATAAATATGAATTATGAATAACAAATAAGAATTAACAATCAAAAAAAAACAAAAATGAGCATTAAATACAAAGTAGTAGAAAGAGGTCAGCCCGGTGTAAAAGGTGGCGGCACCAAGAAGTTTTATGCCAATGTGGTGAACGATGGAGAGTATAGTATAGACGATTTGGTAAAACAAATTGAGAAGTTTTCGGCACTTAGCGAGGCAGACATCCGTGGTGTCATCATTGCGCTAGAGAATGTAATTCAAGACGCCTTGGCCGCCAGTAAGATTGTACGCTTAGAGAAACTAGGAACGCTCTACCCTACGCTAAGCAGTGGAGCTGCCGCAAGCGAGAAAGAGTTTCAAGCGGGATTAATCAAGAAAGTAGGCGTAAACTACCGCCCAGGCAAGCGTATTCTAGATGTGATGAAGTCGGCAGGATTTGAAAAGGCGTAGTTTTATTTATCATTCCTATTTATAATAGAAAAGGCACTATTTTTTTAGTGCCTTTCTTTTTGTAGTGTTGTAAAAACCTGCGCAAGTTCCAAAAGAAACCCGCGCAGGTTTGGGCTAAAACTTGCGCGGGTTTGGAGCAAAACCTGCGCAGGTTTCAAGACAATGTTGCGCTGGTTTTATGCCTAAGCTAGAGGCAGGGAGTAGAAGAAAACATTTTTTTAGAACACACAAAAACACCCGTGTAGCACAACTACACGGGCGTTTTGTTTTTATAAAGAATGACTGTTTTGCCGATTAAAATCTGTATCCTAAAGATAGACCAGTGCGCAAACCTAGCCAGCCTCCATCAGTTTCTACATAGGCATTGTGTGCATCTACATTCGCTTTGATTTTCACGAAGTCTAGAGAAACATCTTCTAAATCTTTTTTAAAGTCTGCTTGCTCTTGGGCAGAGAGTGTTTGGTTAGACTTTCCAGAAAGGTTTCCTGCCGAAAAACCAGCATGTACCCCGATGATTGTCCAGTCTAGCACCCAGTTTTTCTTTTGTCACAAAAACCATTGTTTCCCAATCATTAGCCCTAAGCTATTGGCGCTTAAATCTCCAGAAATATCAACTTTTGCATTGCCTTTAGACTCAGAAACAGAGAATTTCTCTAGGCTCAATTTAGAGTAGCGATAGTAAGGAGAGAGGTAAAAGCCTTGTGAGTAGCCTTTGCCCAAATAGAATCTAGGCTCTAATGTAAAGCTGAAATTAGAAATGCTTATAGAGCTGATGTCTACATCATTGTTGTTATTGATACTAACATAGTTATTTGGCTTAAAAGCTGGCGTGTAGCCCACTGCTGCTGCAAGTGAGAATTTTTTAGTAAACACACGCTCATAAGTTACATTGAAGTTAGGAAAAGCGTAAGCTAAAAGATTTGTTTTTACCACATTTTTCTTAGACACGGGCAATTCTGTAGATTGCTGTACTTGAGCGGAAAGGCTGCCAAAAGCCAATAGTGCTCCTAATAATAATTTTGATTTCATATAATTTAACTTTCGCGCAAAAGTAAGTAAAAAATTTAAGAAATCGCTATTTTGTTTGGCTTTAATTAAGCTAAGAAGAGACTAAGTCTAAATAGATTAAAAACTTAAATTTAATTTAGCATTGAAGAATCTCCCCGTCAATCGGTTAGGCACGCCGTAAATCTTGGCACTATTTACATCTCGTATCCATTGGGTAGAGATGGTGTTTTTGATGTCGAATACATTAAATACCTCTAAGCCCACCGAAAGATTTTTTATCCCATGAAACAAATTATTGCCCAAATGTATATTTTTCTCTCGGTCGATTAAAATCTTAGAAAATCCAATATCTACGCGTTTGTAGTCGGGCAAATAGCTCGTGAAATCATACGGATTGGTGAAAATCGGTGCACCCGTAGGTAAGCCCGAAGCATAGATTAAATTCACATTTACTTTAAGACTAGGGTAAATGGGCATATAATCTTGGAAGAAAAGCGAAGCCTTAAATCGTGGATCGGTAGGACGCGGAATCCAGCCTTGTTCCCCGATGTTTTGTTCAGACTTGGCATAAGAAAGGCTTAACCAAGAATCGGAACCTGGGATAAACTCGCCATACAATCGAGTATCTATACCATAAGCACGCCCTTTGGCATCGTTGCTAGCAAAGTAGTGCATGCGCACATTGTCTATGTACACAGGGTTGAGGTCTTGTATATTCTTGTAATACAATTCGGTGGTGAGCTTAAACGGGCGCTCCCACATAAAGAATTCAAAGTCGTGTCCTGCCATTACTTGCAGGGATTTTTGGGACTTTACATCAGGGTTTAAATCGCCGTTTGGTTTCTTAAACTCTTTATAGAAAGGTGGTTGCACATAATATCCTGTTGCAAAGCGGAAGATTTGGCTTGTTACCCAATCAGGGCGAATGGCAATTTGCGCACGCGGACTGATGTTTAATTCTTGGTTTGAATCATTGTAGGTGCCTCTCACCCCAGCATTGAGCAAAACTTTGGCGGAGTTCCAGTAGAATTTTTTGCTCCATTGTGCAAAGGATGTGTAGCGTTGCATCGTGATATTGTGCTGGGAGCGCATGGCATAATTGAGCTTAAGCAATCCTCTATCCACCTCGCCAGGCAATAATCTTTTTTGGTGCCCATGCGGAACATTGTAGCCTGCGGAATCAATCATTTGCCACTCGTTGAGCATATCTTGCATGTTTTCTCGCTGCACGCCAAGCCCCCATTCAAGATTGGAATTGCTATTGAATTTGTATTTTCCACGATGTTGCACTCCTGCGACCAAAACATCTAAATCATTTCTTGCATGGTCTAATTGTCCCGCTGCATTGGGCGAATTAATCGGCTCCATGGTTTTGGGGTCTAAATCTCTTATGAAATAAGCCCCTTGAATGTCAAAATATTCTTCTTCCTTGCTCTGGTAGGAGTACAAATCTAGCCCTAAATCCCAAAGACCATTGGGCTTAAAAATAGAGGTAATTGCCCCAAAATTAGTCATGTATCGGTCTTTTTCATTTCCTGCATAGTACACCTTTAGCTGAATGGGGCGTTGCAGGGTTCCGAAATTGGTTTCTCGGCTGTGGGGCGTTTGTTGAAATAAGCTATTGTTGAAGTTGCCAATAAAGCCCACTTGCCACTTAGGGCTTATTTTATACTGAACATTTGCTTGAATGTCGTAGGAAGAGGGTTTAAACTCGGTTTCGTCTTCTTGAGTTTTAAGCAAAAGGCTGCGGTTGAGGTATCTTGCACCCACTAAGGCACTCAGTTTCTTATTTTTGCTCATGGTGCCCAGCGTTAGGTTGCCGCCCATTAAACTTAATTGAGAAGAAAGTTCAAACTGAGTGGGCGTGCGATAAATCACATCAAGTACCGAGCTCATAGCATCGCCAAATTGTGCTTCCCAGCCACCGGGCAAGAAATTTACATTGGCTACCATGTTTGGGTTTAGGAAGTTGAGCCCTTCCTGTGCTCCGTTTCTAATCAGTTGAGGTTTATAGATCTGAACCCCATTGACATAAATTAGGTTTTCGTCGTAATTTCCACCGCGCACCATGTATTGCGAGCTCAGCTCGGTGTTCACGCTCACATAGGGCAAGGTTTTTAAAATATCGGTAAAGCTTCCCGTGAGCGATGGCGCATTTTTCACTACCTCGGGGTCTAGGTTTTCAGAATAAATTTTTTCCTTTTCCTCTGCCTGAAATATAATTTCGGGCAAATTCACTTTTTCGTTTTTATTCTCTTTTTTTACTTGCGCCCAAGTGCTTTGCGCCAACATTAAAATACTGCTTAAGGCTAAAAATTGCTTTTTCATAGAGAATAATTATTGATAAATAATCGTGGTTGCGTAGTTGCCTACATTTTGATTGAAATCGGTTACCTTTAACTCAAATTGATGACTGCCAGCGTTTAAGTCTTCTTTGTTTAAATCCACATAAATCAATTTGTTTTTCTTATCATACACGGGAATCGCCCATTTGCCATCGATGTAGGCATCATATTTTTTAATGCCGCTTTGGCTATCTTTTACCCTAAAACTAATTCTGCCATTTTTAGCCGAAAAAGTTTTGGATTTGTCCAGCGGCTGAATGCTCGGAGCGGTTTCGTCTACATCAATTTTGAATACTCCAAAATCTCTCACTTGTGCTACCAATTTTCCGTTTTGGTAGGAGGTAGGGAAATAGTCGGTTACTTTTTTGCCTCCATAGTTATACTCCACAGCAATCACGGCTTTGTCCACTTTTTGAGTTGGAATATCTTTTGGTACAATGGCGAGCGTATAGAATTTATGCAAAGGCACTTTGTCGTTTTGAATGTAATATTTGCCGTTGGCTTTTTTGTATTCAAGGTTAAAGTCTTCGTAGAAAGCCTGTGGCGGAAAGCTAAGTTCTACTTCGCCATTGGTCCAATAATTTTCTTTGTCCCAATACAATCGGTTTTTGTTTGGTTTTTCGGCAGGCGTTGTGTTGCCCGCTTTGCCCACAATGGTGAAAGTCCCCGTGCTGGTGTTGCCTGCAAAGTCGCTCACTACGATTTTGATGTTGTAGGTTTTTCCGTTGGCTAAATTCAAAATTCCGTCGTTTTTAGCCAATTTTATCATGCGAAGTTGGTTGCCAGGCTTTTTGTATAATTGATAAATAAAGCCTTTGTTTGTCATGTATTGCGCATAATCCGTAAGGCAATTGATGTAGCGCGTTTCATCAAAACTAAATTGATCGGTTTTAAATTCAAAAATTAAATCATTGTTGGCATATACTTTAATGTTATAAATGCCGTCCCAGTTTTCTGCCCCGTTGATTTTGTCATAAGTTTTAATCCCAAAAGCTACTTCGCCCGTGGCATAAATAGGTGTTTTGAACTGAGTGGCTCCCGTTAAGTCGTAGCGTTTTTTACCTGCAACATTCCCGTTGAGTGCATAGATATACATGCCGTTAATCATCGGTTTGCGCGTGTCTGGAGTAGTGAGCCCAAACAAAAAAGGATTGATGGTTTCTTCTGTTTTGGTATCTCTGATTTCAAAATGCAAATGCGGACCGCCCGAACTGCCTGAGTTTCCTGAAAGTGCAATCACATCGCCCTTTTTCACAGGAAGTGCCTCTTTGGGAGGATAAACATTGATTTCAAAAGACTGTAACAAATGTTGCTGCTTGCGAGCATAGTCCTCAATCGCCCCTTTGAACTCGCGCAAGTGTGCATATACAGAGGTGTAGCCGTTGGGGTGCGTTACATACAAGCAATTGCCATAGCCCGAGGGCGAAATGCTAATTCTCGAAATATAGCCATCGCCAATGGCATACACATTTTTGCCTTCGCGCTGTTGCGTCTTGATATCGATGCCCGAATGGAAATGAAAACCACGAAGCTCGGCAAAATTGCCTGCTAAGTAGCGTGGAATGTCCAAGGGCGAACGAAAGTCTTGCGGGAGATTTTGGTTTTGTGCTTGGCTAAAGGTGATTGATAAAAGGAATATCGTGCGGAATAAATTATTCATTATTATATACTAAAGTCTGTGCAAAGTTAAATCTTGAAAGTTTTATATAAAAATTCTATCAAAATATCTTCGCCCGTTGTGTTATTGGAGCTGCCGATACCCTTAGACTTGGCGTCGCTTTCTCGCAAAAACGAGATGATTCGCGTAACTTTCTTTATCGGGTAGTTCTGCGCTGCCAATTCGTATTCTTTTACAAAAAATGGATTAATTTTTAAATTTGCTGCAACATTGCCACGGCTTTTGTCCAGCAGCGAGTGGAAGAGTAGCAGATTTGAAAAGAAATTAAACAATGCAGAATTGGTCACGATGATAGGATTGTCTTTCGGATTTTTACCAAAATATTTAGCAATGCTAAAAGCCTTTAATTGATTTTTTTCGGCAATGGCAGACACCAATTCAAAGTTGTTGTAATCCTTGCTGATACCTATATTTTTCTCAATAAATTCAGGCGAAACTTCTTCGCCATTTTTTATCACCGAGGCAATTTTTGCCAATTCGTTTTGGATTCTAGAAAGATCGTTCCCAATGAATTCCGTGAGCAGAAATTTAACTTTTGGGTGTAATTTTAGCCCTAAAGATTGCGCTTGTGTTTCGATAAAAGTGGGCAATTGGTTTTCATACATTTTTTTGGACTCCGCCACCACGCCCGTTTTTTTGATATTTTTTAAAAAAGCACTACGCCCATCTGGTTTTTTATTTTTAAAATTAAAGACCACAATGCTTGTGGGCACGGGATCCTCGGCATAGGTGGCAAAATTTGCCATCGTGCGGCTCAGGTGCTGTGCTTCTTTGATTACGATGAGCTGTCGCTCTGCCATTACGGGAAATTGTTTGGCTTGCATCACTACATCTTCTATACTGATTTCGTTGCCATAAAAAATATGTTCATTAAAGGCTTTTTCCTCTTCGGAAAGTGCATTTTTTATAATTTCTTGAGTCAAAACATCTATAAAATAAGGCTCATCTCCCCAGAAAAAATAAATCGGTTGAAATCTTTTGTTTTGTATATCTTTGCGTATGCTTTCAAACTCTTTCATAAAACTGCCCGTTCTAAATTTTCCCGAAAAATACCAATTTCGTATCAAAAAAACGGAAAAAACCACATTTATTTTTTGTGCGTGGCGAAAAAAATGGCTCGTGCTCACGCCCGAGGAGTGGGTGCGCCAGCATGTAATGCAGTTTTTGGTTAGGAGTTTAAAATACAGACCAGAAAGCATAGGGGCGGAAATTCCTGTAAAAATCAACGGACTGCCACAGCGAGCTGATTGCATTGTTTATCAAAAAGCACAACCCTTTATTTTGTGTGAATGCAAAAAGCCCGAGGTGAAAATTACGCAAAAAACCATGGATCAAATCCTACGATATAATCAAGAAATCCGTGCCCCGTGGATTTATTTAACCAATGGCATTCAGCACATTGTCGCTCAGTGGAATGACGGGGAAATTCAATTTCAGCCATTTTTGCCTGAAAAATCATAATTAAAGGCATTTTTGATTTAAAATAAATACGAATTTTAATATTTTTTTGTAGTTTTATAGAGTAGTAAACTGCGAAAAGATGAAAAAATCAATATTTTTACTATTTCTGTTGTATTCCGTTGGGAGTTTTGGGCAAAAATGTTCTTTTAAAGGGCAGTTGTTGGATTCTATCAATTATCCCGTGTACGATGCCTCGATTACGGCTTTTGACTCCAAAAATAAATCTTTAGGTTTTGTGTTTTCTGATGAAAATGGAAATTTCGAGTTTGCTCTACCTTGCGAGAAAATTAAGTTTGAAATCAATCATATAAGTTTCAGCAAGCGAGTAGAAACAATTGATGTAAAAACTGAAAACTTTAAGAAAATAATCTTGACCAATGAGATGGTTTCGTTAAAAGATGTGATTGCCAAAGGCAGGATTCCTGTTCAGATAAAAGGGGATACCATAGAGTATGATGCGCAATCTTTTCAAACGGGGAATGAGGAGGTTTTAGAAGATATTTTAAAGAAATTGCCAGGCGTGAGCATAGAAAACGGCGTGGCGTATTATCAAGGCAAGCCTATAAAATCTATCAAGGTTGAGGGGCGAGAAGTCTTCGGGAATAATGCCAAATTGATTTCTAAAAACTTACCTTCGGATGCGGTAGAGAAAATTCAATTAAGCCAGAAATTAAAGATGAATCCCTTTGCAAGTTCGTTGCAAGAAGAAGACCAACCAGAATTAAACATCGTTTTAAAGGAAGATAAAAAAAGTCTTGTTTTCGGTAATTTATCCATTGGGGGCGATGCTCACAAACACACCGATTTGCAAGAAAATCTTTTCTACTTTTCAAGAAAAGTCGATGGAACTTTAATTTCGGATTATAATACATTTGGCAAACAAGTTTTCTCTAATCAAGATTATAGAGAGCTTTCTGGCGTAACGGATTATTTAAGGAGAGAGGGCGGTTTGTTTTCGCTCAGAAGTAGCAATAGCAATGCCATCGCAATTGATAGAAATTCGCCCGATATGCGCAGTGCAAATACGGCTTTAAATTTAGGGTATCAAAAGAATAGCAAGTTGTATATTTCAGGTTTTGTGATGGCAAATAAAAGCAATGTGCGCTATGCTGAATCTTACAGAAAAATGTATCAAGATTTTACGCAAATTGATGAGAATAAAAAGGAACATGATTTGCTGGCTTTGTTGTCTCGGTTTACGCTCAACTATTCTCCGAAAGACGACTGGCAAGTGAAATATCAAGCAAATTTCAATGCTAAAAAATCCGAAAACTTTACCGATAATACCAGCTTTGTGGCAGAAAATGGCTCTTTGAAGGCTTTTAGAAAAGTGAATGACGATAACGATGACCAAAATTTTAATCAAAAATTGAGTGTCATCAAGAAAATGGGAGAGCATAATTTAGGTATTTATGTTCTGCATTTATATAATAACGAAACGTCTACACTTGCTATAAAATCAAACGAAAATCCGTTTTATAATATTTGGAATTTGTCGAAAGGTGCAGAGGACTATGGCTTTGAAAAACAGACGAAAAATAAATCCAATGTATTGTCTGGTTTGGCGGTTTACAATCGTTTGCTCACGCCCGTGAGTAATTTAAGAGTAACAGCTGGGCTGAATTACAATAAGCAAAAACTTGATAATGAATTTAATTCTCATCAAACCACGATACTAAATAGAGTGCTAAAAGCTGCGGATTTTAGCTTTTCTGAAATTTATGCAGACGCCAATTATTCAAGAAAAATCAAAAATTTAAATTTAAATTTTGGAGCCACTTTGAGTGCTTATCATTCAGAAAATAAACAACCTAAATCATCTCAAACGTTAAAGGGAACGGAGGTGTTACCGCACGCTTCGGCGAATCTCACTGCGGGATATTATACATTCAAAGCCAGTTATTTGCAATCTTACAGTTTGCCTAGTCTTTCCGAATTTAGCGAAGGCTTAGATGTCGTGAATTTCAATACATTGTATGAGGGGAATCCGTTGCTTAATGTTGCCAAAAATCAAAGAATAACCGCGTTTGTGGGATACAATAATCTGTTCAAGTTTGTAGATGCATACTTTCAATTGAGTTATTTGAGGAAATTAGACAATATCAGAAATCAAGTAGAAGCCAATACTTTAAATCAAATTTTATCGCCATTTAATGCAAATATGCCTGAGCACAATTATGCAGCAAACTTAGGTTTTAGTAAAAGATTTTCTAGAAAATATCAATTAAAATTAAAGGCAAATTGGCAAAAAAGCGATTTTGATACGCGTTCAAACGGAAAATACTTTGCCGTGGACAATACATCGCAAAATTATCAATTAAACAATTTATTGAAATGGAATAATCTTTTTGAGCTGAATTTTGGTTCAAGTTTCGGCGTAAGCAACTATAAAACAGGGAGTAGAGGAAATAAATTTAAAACACTTTCGCCTTTTGCAAACATGGCATTTATCTTGGGCGAAAAATGGCTTGTGGAAAGCAATTACGCCTACAACGAGCAGTGGAGAAATGGCGATTTTTTAAATCATTATCATTCTTTGTCTGCATCTGTGAGATTTCGTCCGGCAGCCAAAGTTTTTGTGAAATTTTCAGCCAATAATTTGTTAGATAATAATTTAATCGTGTCCGAAGGTTTTACAGATACTTATACCTACATTTATAGAAAAGAAGTTTTGGGAAAATACTTCATCTTGCAAGTGAAATACAAGTTTTAACGATGGAAAAAGGCTTCTCATTGAGAAGCCTTTTTTTGTTTAATTTTTTACTCTTGATTTAGCAACAAATAATTTTTAGCCTTGTAATTTTTATCTCTAAAATTATCATTTATATAGGAATTTACTTCGTGTAAAAATCCCTTGGTTTGTCTTTCGTTGTAGCTCGCTTTGTTTATTGTAATGATTCTTGCAAAACCCTGCGTCATTGGAACAAAATTTTCTACCGCATATTGATTTTTGTAAGGATAATACAGCGAAATTACTTTCCCGTCTTCGCGCACTACCACAGAATCTTTGCTTGCCTTTAGTTTGCTTTCAGGGAATGCTTTGTCGTAATAAAATCCCAACGAATTGAGGTGTACATAATCTGGCGTAAAGTAAAATAAAAACTGTTCGCTCGGTTTGCCGATTTTATTTCTTCTTAGGATTTTGCGCATATCCCTACTTTTAAAGTAAATTGGGTCATTGCCAAAATCTTTTTTTAATTTTTGTGCAATTTGGTAGTCTGTGCGATAATCCGCTGCCAAAACGAAACGCAGTGTATCTTGATTTTTTATAAATCGAGCCGCTTTTTTATTGGGATAATTATCAGTTTGGTAATATTCAAAATTATTATGGAAAAAATCTTTTTGACAACCGATAAGTGTTAAAGTGTTAAAAATCAGAAGTAACTTTTTCATGAATAAATATTTTTTTCTAAATTTATTAAAAATATTTGATATGAGAAAAATTATTTTAAACTCAGTTTTATTGTTGTTTTCCATGGTTTTATGTGCTCAAAGCGTCGTGGTAGACTACGAGCAAACCAAGCATATGAAAATAGGTGGAGACAATCCAAACGATACGCACAAATTAATGATGCAAGTGTATAGCCGCCCTACTTACTACAAATTGTTTATTTTTAAAGATAAAAGTTTGTATCAAAAGCAAGAAGTTGTAGACAATGGTCAGAAGAAATACATACTACCTGTGCAGGGCGAGGTGAAAGTGGAATCGGTTTTGACAAATTACGCCGACAAAAAACAAATACAAGAAGCGATTTATGCCCGCAAAAAGTTTTGGGTAGAAAGCCAATTGCAGCAAAATTATCAATGGGAATTGAAAGACGGAGAGCAAGAAATTTTAGGCTTTCTTTGCCGAAAAGCGGTGGCTAAAACCGATACGGGAATTGTAATCACTGCGTGGTACACAACCGATGTACCTTATAAAATGGGACCACTAGACTATTACGGATTGCCAGGTTTAATCATGAAAGTCGTTTCGCATCCAGAAAATCAACCAGAGAATAATGTGGAAACTATTGCCATCAACATCGGGGAGCAGAGTAGTTTGCCAAGTATTGAGAAATTCAATAAAAACAAAACCATTTCATCGGCTGAGTTTCAAAAGCTGATTAAAGATCATTTAGAACAACTTAAAATGATGCGAGGTGGCGGTGTAAATCGTGATTAATCATTTACATTAGAAAACATCCCCGCTCGGCTTTGCCGAGCGGGGATGTTTTTGTGAAAAATCTCTTTTAAATCTTATCTATTTTCTATAAGATTGAATGTTGTTTTTAAACGGCTTAAATTTAGCTCTCGGTTTGGTCATGAAATAAGCAAAAGCACCTATAAGTGGGAAGAAAAATACGACCAAAATCCATAAAGTGCTGTATTCCCTTTTTGTTTTAATGCAGTCTACAATAGCCCAAACGCTTAAAAAAGCACCAAGAATTAAATAAATTGCGACTAAAATTGCTGATAAATTGTCCATAATTTTTTGATTTTCATTAATTTGCTTAGTGCAATATATTTAATAATCATGGAAATTCCAAATAATTAACATTAGAAAATGTATTAAAAATTGATTTTTGTATTTTCTTGCTTGAAATGGGGTGTTGAAATGGGGTGTTTGTTTTGAAAAAGTATTAAAAATTAAATTTACCCCTATTTTTTATAGGGTAATTTGTTTGAATTTGTATATTTGCGAGCGAACTAAAAGAAATATTGATGTCAACCTTACGATTTAATGCCTTAGAAAGGCTCGCCAGCATTCCGTATAGAAAGTTTAAAGTAGAAAAAAAACTTTCGGAATATTTTTGTGAAAATGTTTTTACGCTCGAGAAAATGCGTGAATATCTCACCAAATCAGCTTTCCAAGAAATGGTAGAAACCGTGGAACGCGGTAAAAACATCGACCGCTCCATTGCCGACCAAATCGCCACCGCTATGAAAGATTGGGCTTTGTCCAAGGGCGTTACGCACTACACGCACTGGTTTCAGCCACTTACGGGAGCCACGGCAGAAAAACACGACTCGTTTTTCTCTCCTATTGAGGGCAATCGTGGGATTGAGCGTTTCAACGGTGGTATGTTGATTCAGCAAGAGCCCGATGCGTCAAGTTTTCCAAATGGCGGTATCCGAAATACTTTCGAGGCACGAGGGTACACGGCATGGGATCCCACTTCGCCCGCCTTTATTATTGATACCACTTTGTGTATTCCGTCGGTGTTTATTTCCTACACGGGCGAAACTTTAGATTATAAAACACCTCTTTTGCGAGCTATTCAAGCCATAGACAATGCGGCGGGCGATGTGATGCGTTCTTATTTTGATAAAAATGTCAAGAAAGTGCAAACCACGCTCGGCTGGGAGCAAGAATACTTTTTGGTAGATGCAGGTTTGGCAAGTGCTCGCCCCGATATTGGGCTCACAGGTCGCACTTTGCTTGGACATCCACCAGCTAAGGGGCAACAGCTAGACGACCATTATTTTGGTTCGATTCCGTTTCGTGCGATTAATTATATGAAGGAGCTCGAGGTGGAATGTATGAAATTAGGGATTCCCGTAACCACTCGACACAATGAGGTGGCACCCAATCAGTTTGAGCTAGCACCGATGTTTGAGGAAGCAAACTTAGCGGTGGATCATAATTCACTTTTGATGGACATTATGGGAAGAGTGGCAGCAAAACATCATTTAAAGGTGTTGTTGCACGAAAAACCCTTTGCCGATGTCAATGGTTCGGGAAAACACAACAACTGGTCGCTAGCGACCGATAAAGGCGATAATCTTTTAAGCCCAGGTAAAAATCCAAAACAAAATTTACAATTTCTTACATTTTTCATCAATACCATTATGGCGGTGCACAATTACGGCGATTTGATTCGTTCGGCAATTGCATCGGCTACCAACGACCACCGTTTGGGTGGGCATGAGGCACCACCAGCCATTATGTCTGTATTTATTGGCTCTCAGTTAAGAGAAGTTTTGGATGAATTGGAAAAAGTAACTAAAGGAAAATTAAGCGCAGGCGAAAAAACGGATTTAAAACTAAATTTAGTCGGGAAAATCCCAGAAATTTTATTGGATAATACCGACAGAAACCGTACTTCGCCATTTGCTTTTACAGGAAATAAATTTGAAGTGCGTGCCGTGGGGTCTTCTGCCAACTGTGCCGAAATCATCATCACGATGAACACCATCATGGCAGAGCAGCTTAAAACTTTTAAAAAGAAAGTAGATGCGCTGATTGCTAAAGGATTAAAGAAAGATGAGGCGATTTTTAATCAATTAAGAGATGATGTGAAAGCCTGTAAAAAAATCTTGTTTGAAGGTGATGGCTACTCAGAAGAATGGCGAAAAGAAGCCGAAAAACGAGGTTTGAAAAACTTGCGAACTACGCCAGAGGCATTGCGTGTGGAGTTGGAGAAAAAGAACATGCAAGTTTTTGTGGAAAACGAAGTGTATAACGAGCGCGAAATCAAGGCGAGAAACGAAATAAAACTCGAGAAATACATTAATCTTGTAGCGATAGAATCTCGTGTGCTTGCCGATTTGTCTCGAAACCATATCTTGCCTACCGCCGTGCGATACCAAAATCAATTGCTTGAAAATGTGCGAGGTATGAAGGAGATTTTTGGCGAAGAATATAAAGAATATGCTAAAGATCAATTAGATTTAATCAAGGAAATCTCTGGGCATCATACAGTTATTAAAGATTTAGTTTCTCAGTTAAGAGAAATCCGTGCCGAAGCTAAATTAATGAAAACTGCACAGGAAAGAGCCGATCATTTCTGTTTTCAATTAATTCCTAAATTAGAAGAAATTCGTTTGCATGTCGATGCGCTCGAAATGCGAATCGACGACGAAATGTGGCCATTGCCAAAATATAGAGAATTATTGTTTATGAGATAAAAAAATAAAACCATTCAAAAGTTGGGTTGTGAAATATATCATAACCCAATTTTTTTTATAAAGGTGTATTTTTGCTAAAAATTTTAAGAAATGAAAAAGATAGCAGGAATTTGTTTTGTGGTATTGATGAGTTTGCAAGTGCAAGCGCAGAAAAGGCATTTGCGTTTAAACTTTGATGATGGGCAATCCTATATTCAGGCAAATTTAAGAGGGCAGTTTTGGGCAAGATATGCCAATTATAATCCAGGAACTAAACTCAATGGCGAAGCGGTGAATAATGGACTAGATTTCTCGATGAGGAGGTTGCGTTTAGGCATTCAGTCTAGAATTGGCGAGAAATTTTATGTTTTTTCTCAAATCGGAGGAAATAATATCAACAAAAATACTTTCAATACATTTCGTGTGCAGTTGATTGATTTGCACGCAGATTACACTTTTAGCCCAGCATTTGCACTGGGGGCGGGGAAAAGCAGCTGGGGCACGAGCAATAGGATTTCATCTTTTAGCAATGGAAACTTGCTAAATTTAGATTCGGAAATTTTTTCACTTTTTACTTTGAACAGGCAAGACGATTTGGGGCGAAGCTTAGGTGTTTATGCCAAAGGGCAAATCGGGAAGTTGGACTATCGTGTAGCTCTTTCGGCTCCAGAGTTTAATAAAACCACTACGGCAAACCAGACCAAGGTGGATTATGCCGTAAATAATTCCAAAAAACGAATTTCGGGCTATTTTAAATATGAATTTTGGGAAAATGAGAGCAATCTCAATGCCTTTAGCGGTTCGGCAGGGACTTATTTAGGAACCAAAAATGTATTAAGCGTAGGAATAGGTGGTGCATATCAGCCAGATATGATGCAAAGAGGCTTGGCGCCAAATATTGAATATTTTGACTACAAAAACTTTGCGACAGATGTGTTTATGGAGAAAAAATTGTCTGAAAGAGGAGATGCTCTAACAACTTATTTGGGCTATTTCTACACCGATTTTGGAGATGATTATGTGAGAAATGTAGGCCCAAATGGTATAGCCGACAAGGGCGGAATAAGTTTTAACGGAAAAGGCGTGCAGGAACCCATGATGGGAACGGGAAACACTTTGTACTGGAATTTGGGCTATCTGTTGCCAAAAAGCGGAACCAATGATGTGAGAATTCAGCCAAACGTAGGTTTGCGTTATGCCAACTACAAAGGATTGGAAGATGCTGCCGTTAGCTACAATGCCGGCGTGAATGTTTACCTCAATGGGCAAGCCAGCAAATTATCGCTAGGTTATGCCAATCGACCTGTTTTTGACGCGGTGAGCAAAGAAGTGAGCGAAAGAAAAGATATGATTGTCCTGCAATATCAATTTGAAATTAGATGATGTTAAAAACTAAATTGTATATTTGCAATACATTAAACATTGAAATTAAAAATATGAAAAAATCAATAATAGCACTTTCGATTGTGGCTTTGGCTTTTTCTTGTAAAAAAGAAAATACAACCACCACAACTAGCGAGACCACAAAAACTGAAGTGAAAAAAGAGGTTCCAGCAGAAGCATTTACTAAAAATGCCCAAGGTGAATATGTTTTTGCTTTTAATCTAGAAGAAGGAAAAACTTATCCGTTTAGCCTTACCAATAATGCTACCATGACGCAGTCTAATGGGCAACAGAGCCAAACTGTGAAGCAAACTTCTACCACAGCACTTGATTATACCGTGGCGCAAGTAAAAGATAGTACTTATGTGCTAGATGTTAAGTTTACTCGTTTTAAAGAAGAGAACAAGAGCGATAAAAAAACAATTGGGTTTGATACCGATGCAGAAAAACCAACCGATAAAGGAGCTGCAAGACAATGGGAATTTAATAAAGCCATTGTAGGAAAAGTCTTTAAAATGGAAATTACTCGTAGCGGTAAAGTAGTAGATGTAACTAATTTATTGCCTGTGCGAAACGCTGTGAAAGAAGAGCTTAAAAAAGATTTAAGCAAAGAGGAGCAAGAAGGGCTAGACCAAGTGTTGAGCCAAACATTGAACATTACAGCGATCCAAACAATTTTTGATGAATCAACTTCTTTCTATCCTAAAAAAGCTGTGAAACTAGGCGGAAAATGGAGCAAATCAGAAGGGACAGATAAAGCAAAATCTACGATGAACTACACGCTACAATCAGTAGATAATGGAGTGGTAGACATTAAAATCGATGGAAGCAGCAAGGGAAGCGATTCGCAATCAAATCCGCAAGGAGTGAATTTGTACAGAAGCCTAGAGGGAAGTGTAGACGGTTTGGCTAAATTAGACCAAAAATCGGGCTGGATTTCTTCTGCAGACATCAAGAGAAAAGAAGTAGTGAGAGAAACTCAGGAATATCAAGGACAAAAAATGAATTTCTCGTCTACCACAAACACTCATACAGAAATCAATAATAAATAATTATTTGAGATTGAAAGCAAAAGGAACTGGCTTAAACGCTCATAAAGTGTTTGAGTTTGTTCCTTTTTTTATTAAATTCGTTTTTTAGCTATTTTACACTTAAAATTAAATGACACCTATTTTGAAATTAGTATTGCTTGGAGTAATTCTGTATTTTATATATGATTACTACCGAAAAACCATCAAAAAATCCTCGTCTCGCAGACGAAACGAAGACCGAGATGTGCGTATCTTTAAAACAAAAGAAGTAGAAAAATCAAAGTATAATGTAGATGCCGAAACGGTAGATTACGAAGAAATTGAAGAGGATGAAACTAAATAAAAATGTAATTTTTGGGTTAATTTCTATCGTGCTGATTGCCCTTGTGGCTTTGGCATACAACATGCCCGTTATCAGCGGAAACCAAGCTTTGTTGCAACCCGATATCGTAAACTACAAAGGTAGTGCCGAGAGCATGCACCAGTATCAAAAAGCTACGGGCGAAAATGTGTACTGGAGCGATGCCATGTTTAGCGGTATGCCCACTTACCAAACGGGGGCGAGCTACCAATACAATGTGATTAAGAAAATAGACCAAGTTTTGCGCTTTTTGCCGCGTCCTGCCGATTACATGTTTTTGCTTTTGGCGGGATTTTTTATACTCGGTTTGGTATTGTTTAAAAATTGGAAATACGCACTTGTGGGTGCATTTCTCTTTGGCTTAGGCACTTATTTTGTCATCATTATCGAGGCAGGGCACAATTCCAAAGCACATGCCATTGCTTATTTTGCACCATTAGCCGCTGGAATTATCCTTTTGTTTAAACGGAAATATATTTTAGGGCTTTTGCTCACAACACTTTTTATGGCATTGGAGCTGAATGCCAATCACCCACAAATGACTTATTATTTCGGTTTTGTCATGGGATTATTTGTCATTTTTGAAGGGGTAGAAGCCTTTAAACAAAAACAAATCAAAGCATTTGGAATTTCGCTAGGGCTAAGCGTTGTGGCATTGTTTCTAGCATTAGGCTTAAATAGCACCAATTATTTAGCCACTTATGAGTACGGAAAATTAAGCACCCGTGGCAAAAACAATGTAACTTTGTTGCAAAATGAACATAGCAATCATGCTGGCTTAAACAAAGATTACATCACGGCTTGGAGCTACGGGAAACTAGAAACCTTAAACCTTTTTATCCCTAATTTTATGGGTGGAGGTTCTACCGAGCCAGAAACTTATAAAAAGAATTTGCAAGAATCTGTTCAGCAAGCGGCGGGCGAAGTGGCGGCACAATATGCAGCGCAAAATCCTCAAGCCAAATACGAAGAAATTTACCCGCAAGCTTTAGCTTCTATGAGTCAAAACATTAGTGCTATCCCAACTTATTGGGGCGATCAGCCATTTACAAGTGGTCCAGCTTATCAAGGTGCGGTGGTTGTATTTTTGTTTATTTTGGGCTTATTCTTGGTTAAAGGAAGATACAAATGGTGGCTTTTAAGTGCTACGCTGTTGAGTTTTATCCTTGCTTGGGGCAAAAACTTTATGCCTATCACTGATTTCTTTATAGATTATGTGCCATTCTACGATAAATTTAGAGCCGTTTCTTCTATTCTTGTCATGGCGGAATTTACTATGCCATTGTTAGGTGCTTTTGCGGTGTATCGCTACTTTAAAGATAAAACTTTAAGCCAAGAAACAAAGAAGAAAATCTTGTATTATGCAGGTGGAGGCGTTGTGCTGTTTTTAGTGATTTTGTATGTGGCGGGTGGTAGTATGTTCTCGTTTACATCTGAGATAGATTCACAATTGCCACAAGCCATGGCAAAAGGCATTAAAGCGGATAGAATTGCGATGTTTAAAGCGGATACTTTGCGCACGATTGTCTTTGTTGTGCTCACTTTAGGTTTGTTTTTATTGTATCAATTCAAGGTTTTGAAACACAAAGAAATCGTGATTGCAGGCATTGCAATTTTAAGTTTAATTGATGTTTGGGGTGTGGATAAACGATACTTAAACGAAGAAAACTTTATTCCTGCACAATGGGTGAAAAATCCGTTTCCTACACAAATGACCGATCGCATGATGCAGGCGGCACAAAGCAATCCGATGGTGATGCAGATTGCATACAAAATCCCGATGAATAATGTTTTAAACCAAATCAAAGAAAACGACAAAGGGCATTATCGTGTGTTTAACCGAGCAGTTAATACATTCAATGATGCCTCTACATCTTATTTCGTCAATGCGATTGGGGGCTACCACGGCGCTAAATTGCAGAATTATCAAAATATCATAGATGTCTATTTTACAAGTGATTCTATCCAGAAAAAACAATTGGGCTTAAGCAATCGTTCGCTCGAAAACATCTTAAATATGCTCAATACACGCTATGTGATTGTGGGCAATCCGCAAGAACCTCAGGTGATGAAAAATCCAAATCCTGCAGGAAATGCGTGGTTTGTGCAACAAGTTTTAGAGGCTAAAGACGACAACGAGTCTATTGTGAAAATTGGACAAATCGACATCAAAAATCAAGCGGTAGTCAATAATTTTTCAGCAAATAAAAACTATTCTTCTGCCAATGCTAATATTGAATTGACAAAGTATTTACCATTTGAAATCCATTATACTAGCGAGAATGCCAATGATGGTTTTGCGGTGTTTTCTGAAGTGTTTTATGACAAAGGTTGGCAAGCCAGTATCGATGGAAAAGAAGCTCCAATTGTGCAGACTAACTATTTCCTTCGCGGGCTTGAAATCCCTAAAGGCAAGCACGAAATTGTTTTCAAATTTGAACCAAAATCCATTCAATTAGGCTCTACAATCACTTTGGCAAGCAATGTAATTTTTGCCTTATTGATTCTGGGTAGCGGTTTCTATTTTTTTAAAAATAGGAAAGAGGGGAATAAGATTTAAACCTAAAAAAAGGAATTTAAAGGATTTTTGTTCAAAGGGGCAAAAATCCTTTTTTTATAGATTTTTGCCGAATTGAAATAAATCAGAAAACCCAAAAACATTTCGGTAATCTTTTAGCGCATATTGAGGATTATGCGTAATTTTGCCCACAAATAATGATGCTATGAGCTATATTGAATCTCTCAAAAACCAATTCAACCGCTATTGGATCGAAAATTTCATCAAAGTTCCAAATAAATTATGGGCGCTCAAAGTTACATTGTGTATCGCTGTTTTGCTCGTGCCTGTTAAGATTTTTGGAGATGCATTTATCGCCACCACTTTAGCACTCGGGATTGTGGCAACATCGCTCGCCGAGACCGATGTGCACCCGCGTGGGAGATTAAAATCACTTTTATCATCTATTATTTTATTGCCAATACTCAGCCTTTTTGTAGAGCTCACGATTGATATTCCATGGCTCTTCATCATAGGAATTGGTATTACTACTTTTTGGCTTACTTTGCTAGGGGGGAGAGATGCACGCTTTCAGGGAGTTACCTTTGGTGGGTTGCTCATTATTACTTATACCATGCTCGGTACGGGAGCGCATAAGCCATTTTATTATCAGCCCGTATTTTTCTTTTTAGGAGGTGCGTTTTATAGTGCAGTTTCATTGTTTTTATTATATCAAAAACCTTGGAGAATCCTCCAAGAGCAAGTAGCATTTGGATATGAAAAACTCGCTGAATATTTTAATAATAAATCTAAATTATTCCCGAGCCTGCCTGAAGATCAAGAGAAAATTCGTAACGAATTGGCTTTATTAAACATTGAGGTTTTTCAGCAAATTGAGCAAATCAAAAAAGATTTATACAGCTTTACCAATGAGTCTTCGGCAGAATCTATGCACCGAATCGATGTTTTTTATCAAAAATGGTATATGCTCCAAATGTTGCACGAGCGTGCGACTTCGAGCCACGACCAGTATGATGTTTTATCTAAAGAAGCACCGAACAAAGAGCTGATTCAAGGGCTGGGGCAGATGATGAAAGAGATTGCCAATGCGCTACATTTGTACGCACAAAGTTTGTTGTCTAATTCAGTGTATCAGCACCCGATAAGTCTGGACTGGACGGCAAGTGCCATGCGAGATTTAATGGCGCATTATTCTAAGGATTCAGAAAATAAGGCGTTGCGTCTTTTGTTTAAAAACTTAAACGAGATTAATTATATTTTAAAACACATCGACGAGCTACCAATCGAGGAACAGCAACGCGCGGTGAACCAAAAAATCTCAACCGAAAAGCCAAGTATTTCGCAATTGCTAAATCCTAGCAATTCCCGTTTTAGATTTGCAGTGCGCATCAGCCTTTGTTTTGTAGTGGGCTATGCCATAATGTATTTATTTAATATTGATAAAGGTGCTTGGATTTTGCTCACCTCGCTCATCGTTTGTCAGCAGACATACAATGCCACTCGTCAGCGAATTTTGTACCGTGTGCTCGGGACTTTCTTGGGCGTGATTGCGGGAGTGTTGATTGCGAATTTAATCCCTACTGCCGCGGGGCAAGTCATTGTGTTGTTGATTTCGATTTATTCATTTAATTATTATTTAAAGAAAAATTACACCATTGCGGTAATTTTTATTACGATTTTTGTGTTGGAGGCGTTCAACATTCAGTCCAACAAAGGATTGCTTGTCATGGCACCACGCTTAATCGATACGCTCATTGGAGCATTATTGGCTTATTGTGCCGTGAGATTCCTTTGGCCAGATTGGCAATACAAGCAGCTCAACGCCATTCTGAAAAATGCATTGCTTAAAAACAAACGCTATTTTGAATCTATTTATGACATAGGCGTAGGAAATACGACTTATTTGCACAATCAGCGAAGTGCGCACCGAGCAGATATTACACTTACCAATGCTTGGAAAGGAATGAAATTGGAGCCTAAAAGCAAACGAAAAATGATTGCAACGGCTCGTAATTTAACTTATTTTAATCATACTTTGTTGTCGTATATTTCGGCATTTGGCGTGCATAAGGCAAAAGATTTTGTGTCGGCTGATGAGTTGCAATATTGCATTCGCGTGTCCGAAACGCTTGATCAGATTTTAAGCCTATGGGAAAATCCAGAAGAGGACTACACACAAGAGCTCGCCGAATGCGATAAATTGGTAGATGAGTTGCAAATGCTTAAAAACACAACTACGCACAAAAACTACATCTTTATCTACAATGTAGCGAGAATTTCCAAAGAGCTTTTTCACGAAAGTTTAGACTTATTGAAGGTGGAGCATGTGGATTAAAAAATCAAATTTTAATTATTTATAATTAAGCAAAGTAGAGAAACTAATCTGTTAAAAGATTTCTAAGAAATTCCAAGGCTATTGCAATACTCTGGCTTAATTTTTGAGCGATTTTCAGTAAGAAAATCTTAAACAATAAAATTATGGCTAAAAGAGTAGCAGATCAATTAGTAGAAATGCTTGTGGAAGCAGGCGTAAAAAGAGTTTACGGAATCACGGGAGATAGTTTAAATCCCGTAAACGATGCCATCAGAAACGATGGCAGACTAGAGTGGGTGCATGTGCGCCACGAGGAAGCGGGAGCTTATGCCGCTTCGATGGATGCCGAGCTCAACGGGATTGGGTGCTGTATGGGAAGTTCGGGACCTGGGCATGTGCATTTAATCAATGGATTGTATGATGCCAACCGTGCAGGAAACCCTGTAATTGCAATTGCAAGTACTTGCCCGTCCAATAAATTTGGACAAGAATATTTCCAAGAAACCAATCCATTTTATTTGTTCCAAGATTGTAGCAAATATGTGTATGTGGCTAATACGCCTACGCAATTCCCGCATATGATGCAACACGCTATTCAGGCAGCCATCGAGCAAAAGGGCGTTGCCGTAGTTGGGTTGCCAGGGGATGTAGCTGCTGCAGAGGCAAATGACATCATTACTTCTCAGAAAAATTATAAAACAGAAAGCGTTTATCTCCCTAGCGATGCGCAATTGGACACTTTGGCAGAACTTTTAAACCAAAACAAGAAAATCTCTCTTTATTGCGGGCATGGTTGTCGCCATGCAGTGCCAGAAGTCATGGCACTAGCCGAAAAGCTAAAAGCACCAATGGCTTACTCGTTTAGAGGTAAAATTTTCTTTGACCGAGTGGATAATCCTTATGCTACGGGGTTGAATGGATTGCTAGGGCACCGTTCTGGGTATTTAACTTGTAACGATGCCGATGTTTTAGTTATGCTCGGAACCGATTTCCCTTATGCAGAATTTTTGCCACAGAAAATCAAAATCGTTCAAATTGATGAAAAACCAAGCAGAATTGGTCGCCGTGCTAAAGTAGACATTGGATTGGCAGGAGATATCAAAGATACCATCAATGCCTTGTTGCCAAAATTAAAAGGCAATGACAGCGATGAGTTCTTGAAAAAAATGCAAAAAGAGTACAAGGAGTCCGAAGATGCTTTGGAAAGATTTGTAAAAGAAGATTCTACCAAAACCGACGAAATTCAACCAGAATATGTGGCACATGTCATCAATGAATTAGCCGAAGATGATGCGATTTTCACCGTAGATACGGGAATGACATCTGTTTGGGCTGCTAGATTTATCAAAGGTAAAAGAGGAAGATATTTAACAGGTTCCTTCAATCATGGTTCTATGGCAAATGCAATGCCTATGTCAATTGGGGCGGCAGGAGCAGCACCACATCGCCAAGTGGTTGCCATGTGTGGTGATGGGGGAATATCTATGCTTTTAGGCGATTTGGCAACCATAATGCAATACAAATTGCCGATAAAAATTATCGTTTTCAATAACAGAAGTTTGGGAATGGTGAAACTCGAAATGCAAGTAGCAGGTTATGTAGACTGGCAAACCGATATGGTGAATCCAGAATTCGATAAAATCGGGGAATTAATGGGCATGAAAGGAATTGCTGTTCACAAAACAAGCGAAGTGGAATCAGCCATTAAAGAAGCATTTGAGCATGATGGTCCTGCATTGGTAAACATTTACACCAATCCAAACTCGCTGGCAATGCCACCACACATCACATTGCAGCAGATGAAAGGATTTACCACTTCGATGTTTAAAAAACTTGCCGAAGGCAAATTTGGAGATATAGAACAATCCATTAGTAGCAATATCAAGCACTTAACTGAATTGTTTTAAGTTTTAAATAAGTTAAAAAATGAAATCGCAGGTATATTGCTATCTGCGATTTTTTTGTTTAAAAATAATGCTGTTAAAATTTTAATTAAATCATTTTCATATTAAATTAATTTGTACCTTCACTAAAAGTTTTAAATATTTATTTAAAAAAATGAGAACAATTTAGTTTAATCAAAAAATTATTTACTATGGGAAATCTTACCGCAAAAATGCCACAGAATGTGAAAACTTCGTTGATCCTTTTTGGGATATCTATCGTCTTAGGGATTATTTCACATCAGTTTCTTAGTAAAAGTCTAGATGCATATGTTGCAGAAATTCAACAGCAGTATGCACAAGGCGTTCCTCAAAATTCTGCCGCAACAGAGGGCGGAAAAATTGGAGGATACATAGGTTTTTTATTGAATATATTTTTACTCTATATGGTGTATAAGGGGAAAAATTGGGCAAGAATAGTTATTTTGGTATTAGGTGTTTTGGGAATATTTGTTATTATTTTTTCTGTATTGCCTATTTTGATGCGAATAGATAAAGTTTTATTATTTTTCTATGCAATTTCATGCTTATTGCAGATAATTGCACTTATCTTGCTGTTTACTCCATCGGCAAGACCTTGGTTTGTAAAGCCCAAAGAAGAAGAGGGCGTTTAATTTGTAAAAAATAATTATCTCTAAACTTAATTTTTTTGATTATGAAGTATATAAGTTTTTGTCTACTTGTTTTGAGTTTAAGTTCTTGTGCGTCTTTGTTCAATGGTAAAAATAAGGGAGTTACCATATATGTAAACGAACCTGCCAAGATGATTTACAATCAAGACACAATTGAAAGTGAAAATAATAGATTTGAAATTTTAGCCAAAAGAAGTGAAAAAGATTTGAAGTTTGAGATAATAACAGACAGTGTTGAGAATGAGTACTTGGTGCCAAGTACTCATTCTTTGACATTGGTCAATAACTTTTATAATTTAGGACTAGGATTGCTAGTTGATTTAAAAAATGATAAGCAATATTCCTATCCAGCTTCTATTTTTATAGACACTCATGAGAAAAGCTCTACTTATAAAAAATTTGGAGTAGGGAATCATAAAAATGAGGTTTTCTTGAATTTTGATAGCCCATTGTACACCAATTTTTACAAAGAAATAGAAAACGGTGATGGCGATAATTTCAGGCTTGCATACGGATTGGGAGTAGGGTATTATCATTCCCCTAATCAATATATAAATCTTATTTACGAAAGTCATCTACAATTACCAAGATATATTCTTTTTTCCCATTATGGGAATGCATATACCGATGTTCTGAAGCTGACTAATAATCACAGATTTAATCGATTTGATGTAGGCTATGGAATGAATGTTACCTTTAGAGGACGAGATGAGTTTTATGATAATAAACGCAACTCGAAGATTGAGTACACTTCCTTTGGATTGAGTATTCCTATTAAATTTAGAATTTCAGAAATAATTTATCTAGGTCTGGAATACGACCCCACATTTTACAATACAGGTTATTTAAACAAGTTTGAGTATAATCATAGCTTAGGTATAAAGCTAGGATGCCAGATTAATTTGCATACATTCAGGCTGTTTTCTTTTTTTGGGTATAATTAAAAGCAAAGAAAATCTAATTTGTTAATCTATCTAAATGTAGTATCTTTGGCACCCAAGCTTTAAATAAATTGTATGGATACTACCGTGAAACGAGATAAATTGGTATTGCCAAATGGCGGAAAAAAATTGCTTTTGCACTCATGTTGTGCCCCTTGCTCAGGCGAAGTGATGGAGGCAATCATGGCTTCTGGCATCGATTTTACCATCTTTTTTTATAACCCCAATATTCACCCAAAGAAGGAATACGATTTAAGAAAAGATGAAAACATTCGCTATGCCGAAAAGCATAATATTCCAATTATTGATGCAGATTATGATGTAGACAACTGGTATGAGCGTGCACGTGGAATGGAGTTTGAACCAGAGCGAGGCATTCGTTGCACCATGTGCTTTGACATGCGATTTGAGCGTACCGCTTTGTATGCGTATGAGAATGGTTTCGATACCATTACAAGCTCTCTGGGGATTTCAAGATGGAAGAATTTTGCCCAAATCAATGATTGTGGAGAGCGTGCTGCCGAAAAATATGAAGGCATAACTTACTGGACACACAACTGGCGCAAAAAAGGAGGATCTGCCCGAATGCTCGAAATCAGCAAGCGAGAAAGATTCTACATGCAAGAATATTGTGGCTGTGCATACTCGCTTAGAGATAGCAACCACTGGCGTCTTCAGAATGGTCGTGAGCGAATTAAAATCGGCGAAAAATATTACGGCGACGACAACGACTAAAAAATCATTTTGATACTTTTTTTAATTAAATGTAAGATGCAGAGGACTAGATTCTCTGCATTTTTCGTAAACAAAAAAAACGAGTTTTAAATAAATTATTGTACTTTGTACATTTAGTATTTTTGTCTTATTTTGTGAAAAACCATTTGATTGATGATACGAAGAAGGAGAAAACAATTAAGAGAACATAATTTAATCCCAGAAAGAGGTTGGAAGTGGGATGTCTTTAGAATCATATATTATTCAGACACGCCACTCGGTAAGCTATTCGACATCACGCTTTTGATTTTAATCATCATCAGCACGCTCACCGTAGTTTTAGAAAGCATCAATAGCCTAAACGATAAATACCATGAATTATTTTTCACCGTAGAGTGGATAATCTCTATCCTCTTCAGTATAGAATATATTATGCGTATTTGGGTGGTTCGTAATAAGTTAAGCTATATTTTTAGCTTTATGGGAATCATAGATTTTGTTTCGATTGTACCATTTTTCTTGAGCTTAATTTTCCCGATGACCAAATTCTTTATGATTATCCGATTGCTCAGAATCTTGCGAGTCTTTAGGATTTTCAATCTAATGGATTACATGTATGATGGAGCCTTCATTATGGATGCACTCAAGAAAAATTCAAGAAAAATCTATATTTTTATGATTTTTATAGTCATTCTAGTCGTAATTGTGGGCGCATTGATGTATGTAATCGAAGGCGGAGAAAATGGTTTTGTCGATATCCCTACCTGCATTTATTGGGCAGTGGTAACCATTACCACGGTGGGGTATGGAGACATTTCGCCAGTTACCCCGATGGGGCAATTCCTATCAGTAGTTTTGATGCTCTGCGGGTATAGCATCATTGCAGTTCCTACGGGAATTGTAACCTCGGAAATCAATCGTTATAAATACCGTTCATTTGTATTGATCTGTGATCGTTGCGGAAATCATGATAATGATAAAGATGCAAGATATTGCAAAGTATGTGGCGAAAAAATTAAAAAATAGATTTAAAAACAAGAATTTTATCATTTCATAAAAAATTAAAAAAATGTATCTTTACGCAATTAATTTTTTAAGAAATGAATGTAAAACAATATTTGAAGGATTGGCAAAAATCTTATAGAGAGCAACTTACACAAGATATATTACCCTTTTGGTTAAAGAACGGAATCGATCGCAAACACGGAGGCTTGTACACTTGCCTTAACCAAGATGGGAGTTTGATGGATACTACAAAATCCGTTTGGTTTCAAGGGCGTTTTGGATTTATCGCAGCGATGGCATACAACCAGATTGAGCCAAATCCTGAATATTTAGCCGCTTCAAAAACTTGCGTAGAATTTTTAGAAAACCATTGTTTTGACACCGATGGCAGAATGTTTTTTGAAGTAACCGAGGACGGGCGACCGCTCAGAAAACGCCGTTATGTATTCTCAGAATCATTTGCAGCAATCGCTTTTGCAGAATACGCCATAGCTTCGGGCGAAAAAAAGTATGCGGAAAAAGCTTTGCATTTGTTTAAGGAAATGCAAAGATTCTTGACCACGCCTGGCATTCTCGAGCCTAAATACACCGATACTTTGCCTATGAAAGGGCACTCAATTATCATGATTCTCATTAATACCGCATCTCGTATTCGTTTAGCGATTCAAGATGATGCACTGAATCAGCAAATTGATGATTCTATCGAAATTTTGGAGCGAGATTTCTTAAAACCAGAATTTAAGGCTTTGCTCGAGGTAGTGGGCGAAAACGGCGAATTTATTGATACCAATGCGGGAAGATTAATCAATCCAGGGCATTGTATCGAAACAGCTTGGTTTATTCTCGAAGAAGCCAAAAACCGAAATTGGGATAAAAAACTGACTGATTTAGGATTAAAAATTCTCGACTGGAGTTGGGACTGGGGCTGGGACAAAGAATATGGCGGAATCATTAATTTTAGAGATTGCAAGAATTTGCCATGTCAAGATTATGCCCAAGATATGAAATTCTGGTGGCCTCAAACCGAGGCAATTATCGCAAATCTTTACGCTTATTTAGCCACCAAAGACAAAAAATATTTAGAAAAACATCAATTAATTTCCGAGTGGACATACAAGCATTTTCCAGATGAAAAACATGGCGAATGGTATGGCTATTTGCACCGAGATGGTAGCGTAGCACAGCCCGCCAAAGGAAATTTGTTCAAAGGGCCATTTCACATTCCGCGCATGATGATTTACGGAAGTCTGCTTTGCGATGAAATTTTAAAAACAGATTAAAAACACGTTTTTTACATGAGGCATTTGAGGTACATTTTAGCACTGTGTTTTTCTCTGTTTATGATTTTTGGGCTTGTGGCTCAAAATAAAATTGAGACAGCAGAAGTTTATAATTTTAGTGAATTAAAAAATAAATATTTTGACGAGGGCTTGGCAGGAAGTGCCTTTGGAAAAGTAGGCGATTATTTTATCGTGGCAGGCGGTTCGTCGTTTCCAGAGGGTAAGCCATGGCAAAACGGAAAAAAATATTTATCTAAAGAGGTTTTTGTTTTTAAACAAAATAAAAACCAAAAGTTTGAGCTAGTATATCAAGGAGACAATTTACCCGAAGCCGTGGCAGAACCCGCTTATGTGAGTTTGCCCGAAGGATTACTCATCATAGGCGGGCAAACGAATAATGGATACACCGATAAGGTATATTTAATTAAATACGACAGCGGAAATATTCAAATCAAAGATTTTCCTTCGTTGCCTGTTCCTGTGAGAGCGGCGGCGGCTTGTGAGTTAAAAGGCAAAATTTATGTTTTGGGTGGGCAGTTGGAAAATGGCAGTTCCTCTCAGCAATTTTTGCAATTGGATTTATATTTAAAAAACTCCGATTGGAGTAAATTATCAGATTATCCATTGCCAGTTTCTGGGGCAGCTCTGGTAGCACAGCAAGACGGAAGTGGCATTTCTTTGTTTGCCTTGGGCGGAAGAAATCAGCCGAAAGGAGAGCTTACAACTTTTTATGCTGAGGTCTATAATTATAATAAAAATCAATGGGTTAAAAAACAAAATATCCAGATTGAACAAAAAGATTTTCCTCTAGCAGTGGCATCGGCAGGAGCTGTGGGAGCATCAAGCATTGTGATTGTGGGCGGTGATCATGGCGACACATTTCATCAAGTAGAAAAAGCCATTCAGCAGGAAAATACGGCACTCAGAGATTCTTTGTGGCAAAATCATAAAGGATTTAATAATAAAGTTTTGGTGTATAATACCATAACCGATGCTTGGTTTGCGATGAAGCAAGATTTGAAAAATCCTACCGCAGTAACTGGCACAGTCTCAGATAAGCAATCGCTTTATGTTATGGGGGGCGAGGAGCGTGCAGGCGTTCGATCGCCTTACATTATGCATTACGAATTTCAGGATAAAAGCAATTTTGGTTGGATAAATTATGCGGTACTGATTTTATATTTCGGGGGAATGTTATTGCTCGGATTTTTCTTTATGAAAAACAATAATAATACCGATGACTATTTCAAAGCCAGTGGAAGGATTCCTTGGTGGGCAGCGGGGATTAGTATTTTTGCCACCACATTAAGTGCAATTACATTTATTTCCATACCTGCCAAAACCTATGCCTCGGATTGGCGTATGTTTATGTTCAATATGTCGATTATTTTGGCGGCACCATTTATTATAAAATACTTTTTGCCCTTCTTTTTACGCTTTAATTTTGACACGGCATACCAATATCTAGAAGCCAGATTCAATCGATTAACGCGTTGGGTAGCGGCGACTTTATTCCTATTTTTTATGGTCAGCCGAATTGCCATTGTGTTATTCTTGCCCTCTTTAGCCTTAAATGCCGTTACGGGGTTCAGCGTGTATTATTCCATTTTGATCATGAGTATTGTAACCATTATTTATTCTACCAGTGGTGGAATGGAAGCAGTGGTTTGGGGCGATGTGATTCAAGGATTTATACTCATTGTAGGAGCTTTTGCCGCTTTAGTTTTTATGCTAATGGGCGTAGAAGGGGGGCTATCAGGATTCTGGGAAACCACGATAGAATACCACAAAATGAAAACCTTTGATTTTGATTTTAATTTCTCAGAGCCCGTATTTTGGGTAGTGCTTTTGGGCGGATTTGCCAATACGATGATTTCTTATACCAGCGATCAATCGGTGGTACAGCGTTATATGACGACAAAAGATGAGAAATCTACCGCTAAAAGTATTTGGCTAAATGGTATCATCAGCGTGCCTGTGAGTGTACTTTTCTTCCTTTTAGGAACAGGTCTTTTTGCCTTTTATAAATCAAATCCAGCGGATTTTTCAATCACAAATCCAAATGTAGATTCGGTATTTCCGCAATTTATCGTTTCCGAAATGCCAATCGGCTTTGCAGGTTTATTAATCGCAGCCATTTTTGCCGCAGCGATGAGCACACTTTCATCTAATATCAACTCGGCATCGGCAGTGCTTGTCAATGATTTTTACAAAATCATTTTCCCAAACATTGAGCTTAAAAAACAAATGAAAGCCGCGCAGTTTTCGGGCATATTGATCGGATTATTGGGAATGGCAATGGCACTCGTTTTAGCTACATGGAATATTGCTTCGCTTTGGGATCAGTTCAATACATTTTTGGGATTGCTCACTAGCGGATTGGGAGCCTTGTTTATCCTTGGAATTTTCTTCCCACGCGTAAACGGAAAATCGGCACTATTGGGCGTTATTTGCGGTGTGTTCATTCTTTATCTTGTGAAAGATCATACCCCAATTTCATTCCTATTATATGGCTTAATTGGATTGGTTGCAAGCATTGGATTGGCACTATTCTTTAGCCTTTTTACTAAAAATAACAAAGACTTTACAGGTCTTACTTGGAAAACCAGAAAACTTAAAAAATAAATATTTAATTATGATTTTATCTAACTTAAAAAACAGCAGCAGATACGAGAATCTGCACCCAGCTTTTAAAAAAGCCTTTGATTACATTAAATCTCATGATTTATTAAATGCCGAATTGGGCAAAATTTATTTAGACGATGACAATTTATTCATCGCAAACTCCAATTCAACTTTGAAGAAAAAAGAAGAGCAAGTTTTGGAATATCACAAGAAGTATATTGATATCCAAATCGTTTTGGAAGGGAAAGAAATCATCGGTTGGAAAGATTTAGACGAGTGCACCGACGAAAAACAAGCTTATTTAGAAGAAAAAGATTGTGGATTGTACAACGATGCTGCCACTTCATATTTTGAATTGCAGCCTAATGATTTTGTGATTTTTTATCCAGAAGATGCGCATGCTCCAGTGATAGGGGAAGGAACTGTGAGAAAACTAGTGGTTAAAGTAAAAATTTAGTTTTAAGGCTAAAAAATGAACAAAAAAAACATGATTTTAGGTGTGGCAAGTGCTTTGTTTTTAGCATGTGCCACGCCTAATAAAATTAATCAAATTGCAGGTGCACCTGCACCGTATGGTGCTACGCCTACCGATTTGCAAGTAAAATGGAATCAGTTGGAATATTATGCTTTTGCACATTTCAACATGAATACCTTTACCGATCGCGAATGGGGCTATGGCGATGAAGATCCTAAAAAGTTTAACCCCACAGAATTTGACGCAGAACAGTGGGCTCGCATTGTGAAAGATGCTGGCATGAAGGGGATTATTCTCACGGCCAAGCACCACGATGGATTCTGCCTTTGGCCATCGGCATACACCGAGCATTCAATCAAAAACTCTCCGTACAAAAATGGAAAAGGAGATATCGTGAAAGAAGTAGCCGATGCGTGCAAAAAATATGGACTGAAATTCGGAGTATATCTATCGCCTTGGGATAGAAATCACCCAGGATATGCCACCGCAGAATATGTGGAATATTTTCATAATCAATTAAAGGAATTGATGACGAATTATGGAAATATTTACGAAGTTTGGTTCGATGGAGCCAATGGCGGAGATGGCTACTATGGTGGCGCACGCGAAACTCGTAAAATCGATAGTAAAACTTATTATGAGTGGGACAAGGTAACCGAAATCGTGCGTAAACATCAGCCTAAAGCTATTATTTGGGGAGATGCCGTAGATGCAAGATGGGTAGGAAACGAAAAAGGAATTGCAGCCGTAACCAATTGGAGTACGCTTGATAGAGATAGCATTATTCCTGGGAAAGACAATAGAAGATTCCTAGTCAATGGGATAAAAGGAGGAAAAGATTGGTCGCCTGCCGAAGCAGATGTTTCCACAAGACCAGGCTGGTATTATCATAAAAACCAAGACAATCAAGTGAAGACTTTGCCCCATCTTTTAGACATTTATTACAAATCAGTAGGTAGAAATGCCAATTTATTGCTCAATATTCCGATTGATACACGCGGGCTTATCCACGAAAACGATGAAAAGCAATTAATGCGTTTAGGCGAAAAATTAAAAGAAGATTTTGCTCATCCAGTTTTAAAATCGGTGAAAATTGAGGTTTCAAACATTAGAAATAACAACAAAGCTTTTTCGCCCAAAAATCTATTAGATGATGATTTGGACACCTATTGGGCACTTGACGATAATAAGAAAACGGGATTTGTTATCTTTAAATTTAAAGAGCCACAGACCTTCAACCGATTTTTAGCCCAAGAAAATATACGCTTAGGACAAAGAGTTGAAGCCTTCAGCATAGAAGCCCAGATTGATGGAAAGTGGCAAAAGATAGGAGAAGGAACCACCATTGGATATAAGAGAATTTTGCGTTTTAGACCCGTTACGGCAACTGCTTTGCGTTTCAATATCGAGAGTTCGCTAGCAACACCCGTGATTTCCACCGTTCAATTGTACAATGCTCCAACTTTATTGACAACGCCTCACATTGATCGCAATAGAAATGGCGAAGTTACGCTCTCTGCCGATGATTTAGGCGTGGATATTTATTATTTAGTATTGCCAGAAAATCAAAATATATCAAATTCCGATTTTGATAAAAATGCTAAATTATATCAATCACCATTTCAATTAAAACAAGGAATTGTTTTGGCTAAATCGGTAGATGCTAAAACCAAAAAATCAAGTGATATCATCAATCGAAGATTCTCTTTTGCAAAAAAAGATTTCAAAATCATTAGTCCAAAAGAGCAAGACAGAATGCAACGCATGGTAGATGATAATGAACAAAGCTGGTGGGCAAGTCCTGTGGCAGAAGTCCCAGGAATTGTGCTCGATTTGGGTAATCTACAGAATGTGAAAGAGCTGATTTACACTCCACCTACGGGTAGCGGTGTGCTCGGCATTGTTAAAAAATACGAAGTTGAAACAAGCACCGATGGCAAAAACTGGACACCAGTAGCCCAAGGCGAGTTTGATAATATTGAAAACAATCCAATTACGCAGAACATTGTGTTTAAAAATGCCTTAAAAACGAGATTTTTAAAATTAAAAGCATTGCAAACACTCGACGGTAAGCAGAGATTAGGTGCCGCAGAAGTAGGCGTTATTGTAGAATAATTTAAACATTAAATAAAGGAAAGACAGCTTGAAAAAGCTGTCTTTTTTGTTTGTAAATATGACACAAAGCATAGTCTGTGCATTGATTAAATTTATATCTTTGTTTCTTATGCATAGAAAAAAATAGAATATGAATAAATATAGTTTTTTAGCATTTTCTGCACTGATCTTTGGGCAAGCAGGAGCGCAAAGTTTTGAAGGAAATACCTTACCACAAGAGGTGAAAATTTCTGGCAAAAAATCAACGATTTCGTTGAGTGATAAATATTACAAAGACGGAAAACAATCACTCTTATGGCAGTGGGTAGCTCCACAATCCACTTTGGTTTTCGCTAGCCCAGATATAGCCAAAAGCGTCAAAAATTTCAAGAAAAGAGCAGGTGTTAAGCTTTGGGTATTTAACGAAAAACCACAAAAGACACCTTTGGTTTTTAATTTTGTAGATGCGCAAGGTCAAGTGCAATATACATTTGATTTTAATCTAAATTTTACGGGTTGGCGTGCTGCATGGATTTCGTATTCAGATATGTGGACACCCGATGGTGGCAAAACAACCGAAAAGCCAATTGTGGCAATGAATGTGATTTCGCCTAAAAATGTATCAAATTCCCATATTTTCATCGATCGTGTAAGTTTTGAAAATTATGTAGATCGCCAAGCCACACCCGATGCGCAAATCCCAGAAAATAATAGACATCTCAAGCGAGATATTTGGCATTGGGGATTGTTGCACAAATGGGAGCAAACGCCATATGATTTAGCCATTCCAGCTCAGATTTCGCCAGCGCAAAAAGCACAAATTGCGCAAGTAGAAAAACGCGTGAAAAAGATGTATTCTGAGAAAAATCTTTCTGAAAAAGAAAGTGCAAGACTCTTGGAATTAGACCAAATTTTACACATTTCGCCCGACGGGACAAAAGGTGCCCCTCTAATGCAAAAAAACAATGTGCGCAAAGGCGAAGATGTAAGCTTTATCGAAATCAATGATTATTTAGATTTAAACTCTCGAGCCTATATCAATACCAAAAATCCTAAGTTTAAAAATGATTTCATCAAAGGAGTGAAATACATGCTAAATCAAGGATTTGCCTACGAGAGCGGCATGGGAACCAATCACCATTATGGGTATGATATCAAAGAAATGTTTGGTGCCCTTTGGCGAATGGAAGAGGTGCTAAAACAAGAAAACTTATGGAACGAAGCACGCAAAGCCTTGGTTTTCTGGAGCGGATTGGCAGAAACGCGAGCCCTTGTAGAGGCTAAACGAGATGAGCTTTGTGATTCTTGGAACACGCTTCTCACGCCAAGATTGACGGCTGCACTGTGGGCAGATACGCCAGAGGAAAAATACCGAAATTTAAAATCGCTAAGCCGCTGGATTAGTAGCACTTTGAAATTTACGCCAGGCACGATTGGGGGTATCAAAATCGATGGAACAGGATTTCATCATGGTGGTAATTACCCCGCTTATTCTGTGCCAGGGTATGCTGGGATTGGGGAGTATTTGAATTGTGTGGAAAAAACCGATTTTGTGCTAGATAAACCTGCGTATGATGTATATAAATTTGCACTAAAATCCTTGGTGAGATATGCCAATTTAAGGGATTGGGGCTTGGCAGATGCTGGGCGACATCCTTTCCATCCTGTATATGGCGGAATGAGCAAGAGAGCCGTTTTGGCGTTTGCCTACACAGCGGTTTCTAATCCAGAGTTGGACAAAGAATTGGCTGCCGATTTTCTCCGTTTAAGCAAAGGAATTACACCTTCTTCAGAATATAAGAAATTCATTAATTTATTTGAAAAAGAGGGTGTTAAGCCATCTGATTCGCCTCAAGGATTTTATGTCTTTAATTATGCAAGCCAGGGCATTTATCGTTATCAAAACTATATGGTTTCCTTAAAAGGTTTCACGCAAAACATTTGGGGAGCAGAGCTTTATGCTAGAGACAATCGCTATGGGCGTTACCAGAGTTATGGTTTGGTACAAATCATCGGGACAGCCAATAAAGACGGAGTGATTACTGAGCGTGCAAGCGGTTTTGCAGAAGATGGCTGGGATTGGAATCGTGCGCCAGGCGTTACAAGTATTCAGTTGCCTTGGGATATTTTGGAATCTCCTTTTGCGGGGAGCGATATGCTCACTCAGCCTAGTACTTTTGCGGGCAGTTCTCGTTTGGCAGAAGGCAAATATGGCATGTTTGCAATGAAATTGGGCGAATATGATGTTAAGAATTTTACGCCTTCGTTCAAAGCTTATAAATCTGTGTTTTGTTTTGGAAATCAGTTAATTTGTTTAGGTTCAAATATTTCAAATGATAATAAGGAATATCCTACACAAACGACCTTGTTCCAGCAAACTGCTAAACAAAATATAGTTTACTCTTATCAAAAAAATCGCAATGGCTACATGTTCAAAGATTTTACGGGAACGCTGTATTATGTGCCAAAAGGGCAAGATTTAAAGATTAAATTAAGAGAACAAACTTCGCCAAATGATAAAACTAAAAAAATGGCAAAAGGTTTATTTTATTCAGCGGTGTTAAATCATGGAAATGCTCCAAAAGCACAAAAATATGCTTATACTGTTTTCTTGAATGCCGATGAATCACAAGAAAAGAGAATTAGAAAAGGAAGATTAGATTATCAGATTTTGCGTCAAGATGAGGTGGCACACATTGTAAAAGATAAGCCAAGTGGGGTAGAGGCGTATGCGGTTTTTAAAGAATTTAGAGATGATAAGGCTAAGTTGATCAAAGAGATTTCAGAACAAACGATGGTAATGGTTCAGCCACAAAATTCGGGAATTTTGATGAGTGTTTGTAACCCAGATTTGGACTTAGGAGATTATAATTACACCACGAGTAGAGAAAGCGGCGTAACGCATAGAAGAGTGGTGCTGAATGGCAATTTTGAATTGGCTAAACCAAACGAGAAAGTTGAGGTGAAGCACCATGCAGGGAAAACGGAAATCAAAGTAGCTTGCCAGCACGGGATTCCAGTAGAATTTAGCTTAAATAAAAGATAAAAAAAACGAGGAATTTTAAAATTCCTCGTGTACTCTTTGGTAAAGATTTTCATAAAGGGGCAGTATGTTTTTGATATCAAAATCATGCGCCCTTTTTTTGGCATTAACCTTCATTTCGGCAAGCAATTCATCATTGCTCAAAAGTTCAATTGCCTTTTGTGCCATGGTCTCTACATCACCCATATTGCATACATAGCCTGTTTTTCGGTCGATATTCACCTCAGGGATTCCGCCCACATCAGAGCTTAAAACAGGCACGCCCGCAGCCATGGCTTCAAGTGCTGCCAATCCAAAACTTTCTTGTGCCGAAGGCAATACAAAAAGATCCGAAGTGCATAAAATTTGGTTGAGGTTTTTCACTTTTCCAAAGTTTTTCACCTTGTCGTCCAAATTATATTTCTGGATTAAATGTAGAGCATTGTCCCATTCAGGACCTTCGCCCACAATAATGAGCTTGGAAGGGATTTCCTTCTGCACACGATAAAACACTTCCACCACATCGGTTACGCGTTTTACGGCTCTTAAATTCGATACATGGATTAAAATCTTTTCATCTGGTTCTGCAATGTGGCTACGGATACATTCGCCCAAATCATTATAAAGTTCATTGTCTATAAAATTTGGAATCACCTCAATCGGTTTAGAAATATTAAAAACCGTGTAAGTATCTCTTTTTAAGCTTTCTGAAACCGTAGTTACCACATCAGATTGATTGATGCTAAACTCCACTGCCGATTTATACGATGGGTGCTTCCCTACAAGCGTAATATCGGTGCCATGCAAAGTGGTAATGATTGGCAAATCTTTCCCTCTTTCTTTTAAAATCTGCTTGGCAATGTATGCCGCATAAGCATGCGGAATGGCATAATGCACATGCAGTAAATCCAAACCTTGCCGCTCTGCGATTTCCACAATAAGTGTGCTAAGTGCAAGAGAATAAGGCTGGTAATGGAAGAGTTCGTATTCCTTGATATGTACTTGATGAAAAGTAATGTTTGAAATAGTGACATCTAAACGAGCTGGCAAGCTGTAGCTTATAAAATGCACTTGGTGCCCTTTTTTAGCCATTTCCATACCGAGTTCTGTTGCCACGATTCCGCTCCCACCATAGGTGGGATAACAGACGATTCCTATTTTCATTGATTTAATAATTTTAGGCAAATTTAAAAATTTAAAATCTTTTATGGACTGAATCTGAGATTTAGTATAAAATACCCAAGAACTGAAAAAATACCGATTATAGCAATCACAATAGAAAACATAATAGGTCTTTTAATTTTTAAAAGTCTGGCTACCAAATACCCTATAAACCAGATAAGAAAGGTTGTCCACACAAAATGTATAATAAGTTCTATAAAAAAATCTTCCATCTCAAATTTATTCAATATTGATTTCTAATAAATTAAGCCCTGAACCCACAGGGAAATCTTTTACATCTACAGGCAATTTGCCCAGCGTGTTTTTCTTGCCGAAAAGGATTTCTGGCACAATTTCCTGACAATCTTGGTGGTTTTGGTATGCGACCAAGATGCTTTTGATATTTTGTGTTTCTAAATTTTTTAGTGCATAAGGACTACCAAAAATGGCAAGCGAAACCTTATTTTTTTGACTTAAATCCTCAATCAATTTGCGGTCTGCATCGCTGATTTTGTAGGAAGCATATGCAGAGGCATTAGAAACATGAAAAGAAATAAAGATTTTATCAAATTTCTTTAAATCTTTTTCATTTCTACCAATTTGCTGAATGTTTAATTGTGCTAAATTTTGAGCTAAAATTTCGTAATTTTCTTCTCCTAGTGGGAGCCAAGCAATTTTCTCATTGGCAGAAAAAGGTAATTGAGCTTTATCGTTTTTGAGCAGCGTCATGGCATTTTCAAAAATTTGATAATTAAGTGTTTTGCTTTCATTGTCATTTAATTTTTGGATTAAATTTTCAGCAAAAAGAGGTTTTCTTTGATTTAAATGCGAGTAGTATTTAGCCATTAAAATCTTGCGAACACTCTCATTTAATCTTTGTTCAGAAATTTGTCCAGATTTTATGGCGTCTATAATTTTTTGTTTGCCCTTTGCCACTGCTTGAGAAAATAGCAAAATATCGTTTCCAGCCTCAAAGGCGATAAAATCCGATTCTCCGTCAGGGAAATTTTTGGTCACGCCACTCATATTGAGCGCATCGGTAATGATAATTCCCTGAAATCCCATTTTTTCTTTCAATAAATGAGTTACAATATTTTTTGAAAGCGAAGCAGGTTTTTTAGGATCTTGTTCAAAGGCAGGAACATTCAAATGTGCTACCATAATGGCAGTAACTCCCTTCTGTATCAAATCTTTGAAAGGTGCCAATTCTATGGCTTCTAGGCGAGCTTTGCTGTGTGCGATGGTGGGTAGCGTTTGGTGCGAATCCTGGTCGGTGTCGCCGTGCCCAGGGAAGTGCTTGGCAGAAGCCAAAATTCGCTGATCTTGCATGCCTTTCATGTAATAAAATCCCTTTTCTGCCACATTTTTAGGCGATGAGCCAAATGAGCGATTCCCAATGATTGGATTGTTAGGATTTACATTTACATCAATGTCTGGCGCAAAATTAAACTGAGCTCCCACCATGGCTAGATGTTCGGCGATTTTTTTGCCCATTTGGTATACCAAATCGTTGTTTTGCACCGCCCCGAGCGTTATTGCCCACGGGAAACGATGTGTGTTTTTAAGCCGCATGGCGAGCCCCCACTCAGCGTCCATGCCTATGAGTAGTGGATATTTGGATAAATTCTGGTAATGATTGGCTAGCTCAACTTGCTTTTCGGCATTATCTTGCATAAAAATCAATCCGCCTATTTTTTCTTTGGCAATCAAATTTTCGATTTCTTTTTCATGCACCGAATCCTTGTTGGTGTAAGCCGCAACCATAAATAGCTGTCCCACTTTTTCGTCTAGAGACATTTGTTGAGACAAGCTGTCTACCCACTGCATTTGAATTTCGTTTACATACAATGGAGCGTTTTTTTGAGCTTTTAAGGCTAAGCTTAAAATGAGAATACTGCAAATGAGCAATTTTTTCATACCAGAAAAATGAATTATTTAGATTTATATTTTTTAAGCAAAGCTTTTAAGATTGCCCAAGTTTCTGCATCTAGGTTTCCATCGTAATTTGTGGGTCTAAAGTGTTTTTGAAAGGCTTTTACCACTTTTTTCGATTTTTCGTCCCAGTAGCCAAGAGGTGAGATTTCATAGCCATAAGTGGCTAAATCTTTCTGAAAATCTGCAATGAAATTCATGTCATCTTTTTGTGCCTCAGGAAATTGATTCATATAGAATATTTTGGTAGGTTCATCGTACCAAGCTCCCACGCCATACTCATCATACAGTCTTTTCCAAGGGAATTTAGGTCCTGGATCTGGTTTTCGCTGTGGCGCAATATCTTCGTGTCCCAAAACATGGGTGGGATCGATGTTGTAACGGCTCACAATATCCTTGGCAAGGGCACCTACTTTTTTGATTTGGTAATCTGGAAAATCCTGATACTCTCCATAAGTGTTCCCCATGTTTACGATTTCTATCCCGATGGAAGAATCGTTTAAATTAGTACGCCCGCCCCAGTAGCTCACGCCCGCATGCCAAGCGCGTTTGTTTTCGCTCACAAGTGCATTGATCTGGTTGTCATCATAGTCGTTTACCACATAGTGCACGCTCACATTTCTTTCGCTCAAAACCATAAGTGATTTTGGCGTGTCAAGTGCCGTGTAATGTAAAATCAAAAATTTTTGTCTAAAATCTTGACTCACGGCAGGGTAGTAGTCGTTGTTGATGGTGTAGCCCTCTGGTTTTGCGACAACATAATTATTTACATCTACATCTTTAAATGGATTTACATAAATAGTATCAGTTTTGGTAATGGTTTTTACCACTTTTACATGCTTAGTTGTAGTACATGAAACAATGCTGAGAGCTCCAAGTATAAAAAGGCTCTTTTTCCAATAATTCTTCATTTAATTCTAAAAATTCATTCCTTGCAAAAATATAAAAAAATAGCCATTACGACTTTTAGAATAGTACGTTGTCAGAAAAAATATTGATTAATTTATTTATCCAAGAATTGAACCTAATAGCTTTTTTTGTGATATTTTCTATCCCAATTTCTTCGGCTAAAATATTGCCATATACTACTTTGTTATAGCCTTTAATATGATTTAATAGTAGGTGGCTAGGAGATGTTTCTTTTTTATTGTTAATCGTTTCGGGGTTATTATTTGTTTCTATCAAATGTTTAATTACATTTTCCCCAATTAACTCATCATCCGTAAAGATATTCTCAAAGTATTTAATATCAATAAATAACAAAGCTTCAAATTCATGAAGTTGTATATATGGGACAAAGCGATTTTGAATTTTTATATCAATATTTTCTTTCATTCCTTGTTCGATGAGTCTAACAAATTCAAACTTGTTATTGATAATCTCTATTTTTTCCCAATTTGGAAATTTATGATTAGAATGTATTCCGTAAAAGTCTATTAATGTTGTTACGTAAATATTAGTATCGTTAAATAAAAATTTTTCGATTTGATTTTTCAAAGTCTCCCAAACAACAATACCTCCAGATTTTCCAATAATTGTCGATGATACGAAAATATCATGTTTTATTAAGTATCTATAAATAATCTTATTACAAAACTCTAATTCTGTCTGCCCCTCACATATTATTAAAATTCTTTTCATTTTTTAAAAATAATTTACTTGTCCGCCTTGAATTAAATTTCTTTTCCACAAATCATCTAAGGTGTAATTTTCAAGCCAAATCTTAAGTTCTTCATTGCTCAGTCTTTTGAAATTACTTTCTCCGTTTTCTTGATCTACTTTTATGATATTTTCTGGATTAAAGTACTTAATTAAGTCGGCAGATTGGGTAGCAATGATTATCTGACAATTTTTGGACGCTGCTATTTTTATCATACCTGATAATTTTGATATAGCTGTGGGATGTAATCCTAATTCAGGCTCATCAATAATAATTGTGTGGGGGAGATTGGGTTGGAGAAATAAAATTGAAAGAGCTATATACCTCAGAGTACCATCAGAAAAATCATTAGCACCATATATAGTATCACTATAAATATCATTCCATTGTAATCTTATGTTTTTTTCTTTATTTGGAACTAGATAGAAATCAGAAAAATATGGAGCAATAGATTTTATGTTTTTAATAATTTTTTTATATGTACTTTTATCCTCATTTAAGATTTTATATAGAAAAGCTCCAATATTTGAACCATCTGTATAGAAAAAGTATGAATCATTTTCAATATTACTGTAATTTGAAAAAGGTGAGTTTTTTCCTGTGTCATGAAAATGATACCTTCTAAATCCGTTTAAATAATTTTTGATATATTTAGCTCTAAAAATTGTAGAGTATTTCAACTTTGTTTCATTGCTAGATGTAGAAATAATCCAATTATCTTGTTTGTAAATTAAATTTTCTCTTGTTATGACAAATCCATCATCACCAAATTTCATATTAACTTCATATCCATTGTTACCAGAATCGAATTCAATTTTAAATGAAAGTTCATTTGTTATTTTTTTTCCTTTATGAAGAATTTTGTCTCCACCACCTTTTAACGCAGTGTATTCATTTAATTTGAGATTATAGATTGCGTGTATAAAATCGAAAAATGATATGAAGTTACTTTTACCACTACCGTTTGCGCCTATTAATATATTAATAGGCGCTATTTCTATATATGTGTCTTTTATTGATTTAAAACCTTTTATTTTGATGTAATCCATGATAAATAATCCTATTTCTGTTAGAAGAATCTATATAAATACTGAAAGATTAATACTCAATCAGTCACTAAAGGTATTGAATTTTATTAAATAAAAAAAATCCTTGACGAAAATTCACCAAGGATTCTTTGTTCTGAAAGTATTTTGTTTATAAATAACTTTTAATTTCATCAGAAAGCTGTTGGCTTGCTTTTATTAGTGGCAAACGGGTGTTTCTGTCGCAGATGTTCAAATGTTCCAAAGTAGCTTTGATTCCCGCAGGATTTCCTTCTTTGTAAATAGCACGCGTAAGTGGCAAAAGTTTGTAGAAAATTTCATAAGCTTGATCCACTTCACGATTAAGTGCGTGGCGAATCATTTGCGTATATTCGCCCATCGCCTGCCCAATAACCGAAATTACGCCCGAGCCACCTGCCAAAGTCATCGGGAGAGCATACTCATCATCGCCAGAAAGCACCAAAAAGTCTTTAGGCTTATTTAAAAGTAAACTTGCCGACTGGCTATAGCTTGGCGAAGCCTCTTTAATGGCTACCACATTTTCAAAATCGTTTGCTAAGCGAATCGTAGTTGCAGGCTCGATGTTTGAGCCCGTTCTTCCTGGGACATTGTATAAAATGATGTCTTTTTCGGTAGATTCCGCAATGCTTTTAAAATGTTGGTAAATTCCCTCTTGCGTAGGCTTATTATAATAAGGCGAAACCGATAAAATTGCTGTGTAATCAGTTAAATCCGTAGATTCTATCTGTTTGATCACTTCTCTTGTATTGTTTCCTCCAATACCGAGCACCATCGGCACACGACCATTATTTGCTCTATTGATGCAGGCAATAGCTTCCGTTTTTTCTTCCTTGGTCAAAGTAGCAGCCTCTGCCGTAGTCCCCATCACAACAAGGTATTCCACCCCGCCATCGATGGCGTGATTTACTAGACTTTCCAATCCTTGATAATCCACTTCGCCGTTGTCTAAAAACGGAGTTACAAGTGCTACACCTGTACCTATTAATTCTTTATTCATTGTGTTTTTTCTTTGATTAAGTTAAACAAATATACGATGTTTTTAAATATAAAAAGAAGTAAAGAATAAAAATCTAGAAATTAAATCAAAGATAAGATAAATATACTTATTTGCCAGTGATGATAAAAAATGATATTTTGTTTCTTTTTGATTACTAAATGATTAAATGTTTTTGCTGAAAAATATTTGCAAAAAAAAGCGATAATTTTTTGGAAAATAAAAAATGAGTTATATATTTGCAACCGCTTTTGAGACTAAAGGCTTAAAGTTATTTAGTAAAGCGAAAGGAGAGGTGCCGGAGTGGTAACGGAGCAGATTGCTAATCTGTCGGCGGGAAACCGTCGCCTGGGTTCGAGTCCCAGTCTCTCCGCAGCCTCGGGGTGTAGCGTAGCCCGGTTATCGCGCCTGGTTTGGGACCAGGAGGTCGCAGGTTCGAATCCTGCCACCCCGACAAGTTTAAAAAAAGCGGTCACGTAGCTCAGTTGGATAGAGCAATTGCCTTCTAAGCAATCGGTCGCAGGTTCGAATCCTGCCGTGATCACAATTGAGGCCACTGTTAAAGTGGTTTTTTTTAGGGTTATTTTATTGTTAAGGTTTTTTGTTCGGGGTGTAGCGTAGCCCGGTTATCGCGCCTGGTTTGGGACCAGGAGGTCGCAGGTTCGAATCCTGCCACCCCGACAAAAGTTAAAGCCGTTCGATTTTTTCGAACGGCTTTTTTTTGTTTTGCAAAATTGCTTTTTTCTTGCCGATGAATTATTTTTGAAACAGGTTAGAGACAATAGAGGGAGAACTTATTTTAGAGCGATTATAAGCGATAGTAAGTTAAGTAAAACTTCCCCTTGGACACCAAACCAGAAAAGCGAGCTGATAAATGTTTTTAGAGACAATCCTAATAAAAAATTTATAGAATTTGAGGTGAGGACAATAGACTCCAAATTGCCAAAAGAATTTCAGGGTAATACAAATGTCCGAATCCACCGAGAGGATGTATATAAGATAATTAGCGATGGAGATAATATAAAAATACCTCCTTTCAAAATGAACGATATTAATTTTAAAGATTAAGAATATGGAAATAATTGAGTGTAATAGATATATTGTAGATGGTGTGAAAAAATACTTAAACCATTTTGACCATATAAGTATAGACGATAGTATTATTTTTTTGAAAAAAGATCATGGTAGATATTTTGGGTTCAGTTGGTTTTTGGAGGAAAAAAATAATGAAATAAAAATTTTTAATACAAAATATTGGTTACATTATATTTTTTTAGAAGAGATAATACAGCCTATATTGTTCAAAAACAAGTTACAAGGATTGGAAACAATTAAAGGAGTAAGAAATTCTTTTAATATAATGTATGATTTTAGTAGAAATATATCTTATAACAAGGGGTGCTTGATAAATGAAACAACTATAAATGAGGTTAAAGAAAAAATTAGCGCTATATTAAAGTTTGAAGCCCTTCCCTTTTTTGAAAAATGGAAAGATTTAACGGTATTGTACGAATATATAAAAGACAAAACAGAGGAGGAATTATGGGATATTTTAGGTCAATTTGCCCCAATGAAAAAGGCTGTTATATTAAGGCTTTGCAATGATAGTAATTATCAAGATTTTATGAACGATTATTATGAGAAACAGAAAGAATATTATGAAGAGGATCCAGAGGATATAGATAATATTCGGTATTACAACGCAGCCAAAGAATTAAAAGAAGTTTTGGACAAAACAGCGCCTATTTATAATGTGTAATAAATAAGGCATTTAAGAAAATGTAGTTTATTGATTTTAAGAATTAAAGCCATTCGTCAATTTGATGGGTGGCTTTTTTTATGGATAAATTGTGGCTAATTATGATTTTTTTGTAAATTAGTCTGAAATTTATTTTTAATCGATTTTTTAATAAATAATTTTATAAATGAAAACAAACAAAATTGCCTTGTTTGCCCTTTCGGTAGTTGGGTTTGTGGCAACTCCCACGATGACCGAAGCGCAACAAACTAGTTCCACAAGTGAACTCGGAGTAAAAAGCTCGCCCATTGTGGGTGCAAAAAAATTGAATGCTACCACAGTAGAAATCATTTTGCAAAATCAGCAAAAGATTCTTTTAGATTTCTATGGAAACAATATTTTTAGGTATTTTCTAGACCCTTCGGGCAATTCGTTCCGAAAGCCACAAGCCAAGCCAGAGGCAGAAATCTTAATCCCAAATGCCCGCAAAAAAGTACAAAATTTATCCTTAAACGAAAGCGGCAGCAATATTACTATAGATACAGATGTAATTGCTGTGGTTTTTGATAAAAAATCGGGATTATTTAGCATAAAAAATAAGAAAAATAACCAATGGGTGGTAAAAGAAGCTTCGCCTGTTGAATTTCAAAAAAATCGTGTAGTTATTACTTTAAAAGAACGGCCAAACGAGTATTTCTATGGCGGCGGCGTGCAAAACGGACGATTTTCGCATAAAGGCAGAGCCATCAACATTGTAAACGAAAACAGCTGGACAGATGGCGGCGTGGCTTCGCCTAAGCCTTTTTATTGGTCTACGGAGGGCTACGGATTTATGTGGTACACTTTCAAAAAAGGTAAATACGATTTTGGTACCCGAAACAGCGGTGTGGTAAAATTGCAACACGATACAAACTATGCCGATGTGTTCTTCATGGTGAGCGAAACGCCAGTGGGGCTTTTAAACGACTATTATCAATTAACGGGAAATCCTGTTTTGTTACCAAAATTTGGATTTTATCAAGGGCATTTAAATGCTTATAACCGAGATTATTGGAAAGAAGACCCTAAGGGAATTTTGTTTGAAGATGGCAAAAAGTACAAAGAAAGCCAAAAGGACAATGGTGGCATCAAAGAATCCTTGAACGGAGAAAAAAATAATTATCAATTTTCGGCGCGTGCCGTGGTCGATCGTTACAGCCGTTACGATATGCCACTGGGGTGGATTTTGCCCAACGATGGTTATGGTGCAGGATATGGGCAAACCAATACGCTGGAAGGGAATATTCAGAATTTAAAGCAATTTACTGAGTATGCCAATAAGCATGGCGTAGAGGTGGGGCTTTGGACACAGTCTGATTTACACCCGAAAAAAGGTATTGAGGCACTCTTGCAGCGAGACATTATCAAGGAAGTGAAAGATGCAGGCGTGCGAGTGCTCAAGACCGATGTGGCTTGGGTGGGAGCAGGATATTCTTTTGGGCTAAATGGCGTGCAAGATGTCGCCGAAATTATGCCTAAATACGGAAACGATGCTCGTCCTTTCATTATTTCGTTAGATGGCTGGGCTGGCACACAGCACTATGCAGGAATTTGGTCGGGAGACCAAACAGGCGGAAACTGGGAATATATCCGATTCCATATACCTACCTACTTAGGTAGTGGATTATCTGGTCAGCCCAATATTTCATCGGATATGGACGGAATCTTTGGAGGTAAAAATCCAATTGTGAATATTCGTGATTTCCAATGGAAAACCTTTACACCTATGCAGCTGAACATGGATGGCTGGGGTGCAAATCCTAAATATCCACACATTTTGGGAGAGCCTACGACTTCAATTAATAGAAATTATTTAAAATTAAAATCTGAATTAATGCCATACATTTATAGTGTGGCAAATGAGGCAGTAGATGGAGATCCAATTGTGCGTGCAATGCTTCTTGCCGAGCCCAATCCATACACGCTCGGTAAAGCGACTGAATATCAATTTTTGTGTGGCGAGAACTTCCTTGTAGCACCGATTTATCAAGCAACACAATCAGACGACAAAGGAAACGATGTTAGAAACAATATTTATTTGCCTCAAGGTCTCTGGATCGATTATTTCTCTGGCGATGTGTACCAAGGTGGGCAAGTCATCAATAATTTTGATGCACCAATTTGGAAACTGCCAGTTTTTGTGAAAGCAGGCGCAATCATTCCGATGGCAAATCCTAATAACAATGTATCTGAAATAGATAAAGCTTTAAGAATTTATGACATTTATCCTCATGGAAAATCAAGCTTTACTGCATACGACGACGATGGGCTCACACAAGCTTATTTAAAAGGAAAATCAACCAAAACTATAATCAATTCAGACCAAGATAGAGATAAAGTTAAAGTAGTGGTGGAGCCTACAAGTGGTGATTTTAAAGGTTTTGTAAAAGAAAAAATTACAGAATTTAGAATTAATGTAAGCGAAAAGCCTAAAAGATTAAAAGCACGCATTGGTAGAAAAAGAATTAAGCTAAAAGAAGTACATTCTTTAAAAGATTTCATGGAGCAAACCAATGTTTATTTCTATAACGAAAAACCAAATTTTAATCAATTTGCGACCAAAGGTAGCGAGTTTGAAAAAGTGGAAATCATCAAAAATCCGCAAGTTTTAGTTCGTTTGGAAAAAACAGATGTTGCTCAAAACAGAGTAGAGCTAGAAGTAAAAGGATTTAAATTTAATATAGAAAATCCATTATTAAAGAAAACAGGCGCATTGCAGGCACCACAAAATTTTGCAGTGACCGATGAGAATATAAAACCGTATAGCCTTCGCCCAACTTGGACAGCGGAACCAAACGCGGATTTCTACGAAATCATGCTTGGCGATGTTAAGTTTTCTACCATTAAAAATAACGAATTGTTGATTGAAAACTTGACCGCAGAAACGCCTTATGAGCTAAAATTAAGAGCGGTAAATAAATCGGGCGCATCAGACTGGGAAACACTTGCGGTAACGACCAAAGCCAATCCGTTGCAATTTGCGATTGAGGGCATTCAAGGAGAAATTTCTGTGCCTATGCAAGAAGGCTTTGAGCTAAGCAATTTATTCGACAGAAACGAAGGCTCTACCATGCATACAAAATACAGAGCCCAAGCTGTTCCGTTTGATATTGTGATTGATTTAAAATCATATAACGAATTGGATAAATTCTCTTATTTGCCAAGAGTAGATGGCGGAAATGGTATCTTCTTAAAAGGAAAAGTGTACACCAGCGAAGATAAAAAGAACTGGACAGAAAGCGGAACATTTAGCTGGGATAGAAGTGATACACCAAAGGTATTTAATTTTGAAAAACATCCAACGGCTCGTTTCGTGAAAATCGCTGTAACCGAAGCGGTGGGTAACTACGGAAGCGGACGCGAAATTTATGTGTTCAAGGTGCCTGGTACAGAAAGCTATATCCCAGGCGACATTAACAACGATGGCAAAATCGACCAAAACGACTTTACATCTTACATCAACTATACAGGGCTTAAACAAGGAGATTCTGATTTTGAAGGTTATGTAAGCCGTGGTGATGTCAATAAAAATGGCTGGATCGATGCCTACGATATTTCCAATGTTGCCACACAATTGGAAGATGGCGTAAACCCAAATACATCGGACAAAGTGGAGGGAAATTTAAGCCTTTCAACCGATAAGAAATCTTACCAAGCGGGAGAGGATGTGATTGTAACCATCAAAGGTAAAGGGCTTAAATCTGTCAATGCGCTGAGCCTAGCGATTCCGTATAACAGCGAGTCTTATGAGTTTGTTTCAATCAAGCCACTGAACTTGCAATCCATGGAAAATTTGACCAACGATCGTTTGCACTCAAGTGGAGAAAAAGTGCTTTATCCTACTTTTGTGAATGTGGGTGAGAAGCCAGTGCTTGATGGAGATTTAGACCTTTGCCAAATTATTTTTAAAGCTAAAAAAGCAGGAAAACCGAATTTTAAAGCAGAGAAAATTATCTTGGTAGATAAAAATTTAAACACTCAAGAATAGTACAAAAAACTTCATTAATCAAAAAAAGGCTGAAATTCTAGAATTTCAGCCTTTTTTATAAAAGAAAGATTAATTATTTAAGCTCAAATAGCGCTTTTAATTCATCTACAATATCTAATTTTTCCCAAGTGAAAAGTTCTACTTCGCACTCTACTTTATCGCGTCCGTTTCCTTCAAAAACTTTTTTCACGGTGCGAGGTTCACGACCCATGTGCCCGTAAGCCGCAGTTTCTTCGTAGATAGGATTACGCAATTTGAATTTTTCTTCAATCGCATAAGGACGGAAATCGTATTTTTCAAGCAATTTTTGAGCAATTTCTGCATCGCTTAAATCTACTTTGCTTGTTCCATAAGTTTCTATGCAAAGGCTCATAGGCCCTGCTACACCTATGGCGTAAGACACTTGTACCAAAGCTTCTTCGCACACGCCTGCAGCTACTAAGTTTTTAGCCAAATGGCGCATAGCATAAGCCGCAGAACGGTCTACCTTAGATGGGTCTTTACCACTGAAAGCACCTCCACCATGGGCACCTTTACCACCATAAGTATCTACGATGATTTTTCTCCCCGTAAGTCCTGTATCTCCGTGCGGTCCACCGATTACGAATTTGCCCGTTGGGTTGATGTGGTAGGTGATGTCTGATGTAAATAATTCCTTGATGTGCGTAGGCAATTTCTGAATCACACGCGGAATCACAATTTGAATCACATCTCTACGGATGCGCTCTTGCATTGCTCTTTCATCGCCAAACTCATCGTGCTGTGTAGAAACCACAATCGTGTGGATGCTTGTAGGCTTGTTATCGTCGCTGTATTCCAAAGTAACTTGTGCTTTGGCATCTGGACGAAGGTAAGGCATTTCGGTTCCGTTTTTGCGAATATCTGCCAATTCAAGCAAAATTCTGTGCGAAAGATCGAGTGCCAAAGGCATAAAGTTTTCGGTTTCGTTGGTCGCATAACCAAACATCATTCCTTGGTCTCCAGCCCCTTGATTCTCTTTTTCAGATTGCACTACACCTTGTCTAATGTCTGGCGACTGCTCGTGAATGGCAGAAAGCACACCACAAGAATCTGCTGTAAAATTCATTTGGCTGTCGTTGTACCCAATACGACCGATAACTTTGCGTGTAATTTCTTGTAAATCAACATAGGCTTTTGAGTTCACCTCGCCCGCCAAGATTACTTGTCCTGTGGTTACAAGAGTTTCGCAAGCAACTTTACTTTGGCTATCAAATGCCAAAAAGTGATCTAAAATAGCGTCAGAAATTTGATCTGCTACTTTATCTGGGTGCCCTTCAGACACCGACTCTGATGTAAAAAAATAAGACATAATTTAATTTTTTTTGTTACACCGGAGCAATAAATAAAATGGGAAGCTGTGAATATAGAAAAAATCCGTATTAGCATTTTTTAATGAGGTTGCAACCCGTCAAATTTATCCTCCAATCTTTAATTTTATTTTGCGGTGCAAATTTAGCGAGTTACACCCTTTAAACCTAATTTTTAACGATTATTTGCATTCCATGGTAGAGAAAATCCCAAGGGATTCCATGAGATGAAGTGCATTTTTACTATTACTGATTCCCTCTCTTAATCGGTAATCAAAGGCTAGTTGATTGTTTATAACTCGGGTCTCAAAATATTTGTTGGCAAGTTGAGTAGGATATTTTTTAGCCATTTCTGTGATGACTAAATCGTGTGTTGCTAAACAGCCAAAAGCTTTTAAATTTAAAATTTCTTCTACAATTTTTTGTGTTCCGAGTTGCTTGTCTTCGGAATTTGTCCCCCGCAAAATTTCATCAAGCAATACAAAGGATTTTTCAGTTTTTAAATTATAAATAATCTGTTTTAGCCTTAAAATTTCAGCATAAAAAAGCGATTTCCCATCATTTAGCGAATCTGTTTGTCGCATAGAAACCAAAATATTCATCGGCTGAATGTTGGCGTGCCTTGCACAGATGGGCGAACCGATTTTGGCTAAAACTAAATTTACGCCCAATGCGCGCAAAAAAGTACTTTTTCCAGACATGTTGGCTCCTGTGAGAATTACAAAATGTTGCGGATTAAAATCAATCGTGTTCCCAATTCTATTTTGAGTGTTAATAAGCGGATGGCTCATATTTTCAAACGAAATAGAATTATTTTGATTAATGTGTGGAAAGCAATAGCTGGGGTTATTGTATGCAAAATTTGCTAGGCTATTGAGCATTTCAAATTCGCCGATGACTGCCGTCCAGAATTCAATATTTTGTACATTTTTTTCTTTCCAAGCGAATAGCCGTTTAAAGATATGAATGTGGTATAGTACTGAGCCATTGAAAACCAAAGCTCCTGCAATGTTGAAAATTCCTTCTAAATCAGAAAAAATCCGTGCCAGTTGTTTAAATTCTTGGCTTGCAGAAAATGTATTTTGTTGAATTTTTTGTTTAAGTTCGTTTAGTTTTTTATCGTTAAAATGTTCTTTTTCTATGATTGATAGGCTTTGGCTGTAAATTTGAATAATTGCCGAAATTCGCTCAAATTGCGCGATTTCGTTCATAATAGGTTTGTAGAAAAACAAAAGAATAAAACAATTAATTGAAAATGCAATTAAACTTAGCCATAAAAATCTTAAATCATACACTGAAGCCCCTACTGAAATGATGAAAAGAGCTGGCGATAGATACAGCATAAAATTGAAAAAAAAATTAAATTTAGATTTTTTATTTGCCCAATTAAGGAGTTGCTGGTAATTTTTTTCCTCATTTTCAAGTTGCATAGTATGTGCCAATAGAAATTGCCTAAAATCAATTTTTTTGCTTAATTCTTGAATTGCACTCTGGTTGGCGGTAATTTCATTTTCTCCCAAACCTGAACTTAATTTTTGAGCCAAATTTCTTTCTCCCAAAATAGAGGCACAGCGATTCAGGTAGTGGAATAGTGAACTTTCGCCAAAAATGTCTAAATCAAAAGTGTAATTGTGCGTAGGATCTATCCATTGTGCGCCGTTTGAAAATGGTTTTTTATTTTCGGTTAAAAAATCGTATTCTTTTTGATTTATTTGAATTAAATTTTGAGTTAAAAGTAATTTATTTTTTAGCTTAGAATGAATTTTAAAAATAAAAATGAAAACAATTAAAAAAAATCCTACTAATGTGAAAAATAAGATTTTGCTAAGAGATTCGTATTTGAAAATCAAAAAAGTTAGCGATGAAAATAAAAGGAATCTCAGTGCGATTATTATAAATAAATTTCGTTTTAAATTTTTGTTTGTTTGTTTATGTTCTTTAATTTTAGTTAAATAAATGTTCATAATTTAAAAATTGGCAAGTAATCGCACTTTGTGCTAAATTATTTTAATTTTAAAGGGTCGTACATTTGTACGTTGGTTAATAATTTGATAATTTATAACTTTGATATAGGCATGGACAAAGACCGATTAAGGGGTGGTTCAAGAAACCGGGTTTAACGTTCAGTCCCCATGCCTTTACATCTGAAATCTGGATAGTTCGTTGGGACTTATGATCCCGTGTTGGCGACGATAGATTACAGGATGTATTCAACCAAATTAAAGACGTTATGACTTACATTGGAATTGACATCAGCAAGGACAGCTTTGTAGCTGCTTTTCCGAAAGTATCGGGTTATCAGACCCAAACTTACCCTAATACCGTAAAAGGTATCAGGAAGTTCATCGGCTCGCTTTCCGTAACAGAACATCATTGTGTGATGGAAGCCACCGGCAATTACGGCTTTCTGCTTCTTTATCTGCTTGACAGGCAAGGAATAGCTTCCAGTATGGTAAATCCCAAACAAATCAAGCACTTCTCACGCATGATGATGACCGTCACCAAGACCGACCCCAAAGATGCCTGTATGATTGCCATGTACGGGGAGAAAATGAATCCTCCCGTTTACAAGATGCCCTCTGAAGCCGTCATGCTGCTGAAGCAGAAGAAAACGATTATCAGGCAGTTGAAGAAACAGCTTACGGCGAGCAAGAACCTGAAAAGCTCCCTCGTTATGCTTCCGTTCCAAGACAAGAACGGGATGAAAGCGTTGGATAAGACCATTTCTTTTTTGGCAAGCCAAATTGAGTCTTTGGAATCCGAACTTGCAGACTTGGCTTCGTCTGAGTTTGACAGGCAGGTTAAACTACTCACATCCATCAAAGGGATTGGCATCACTTTGGCTACAGCCTTGATTGTCGCTACCGGAGGATTCTCCTATTTCAACAATGCAAAGCAGGTTTCCCGTTTTATCGGGATATGCCCGACTTACCAGCAGTCAGGAACATCCGTACACATCAAAGGTGGGATTAACCGAAACGGGGATGCGAGCCTGCGTTCTTTGCTTTATGTCGCCTCGTGGTCTGCTTTACGTGGAAACACAACCTGTAAAGAATGCTACGCACGGTTGAAAGCCAACGGGAAGCCTTCCAAAGTGGCTCTTATCGCTGTTGCTAACAAACTCGTCAGACAAGCATTTGCCGTAATTAAATCAGATGCACCTTATGTGGATGGATTCGTTTCTACCCATCAAACAAAATAACCTATGGTGGAATTTTTGCTCTCATTTTATTTGCTTATTAATATAGTTCGTTAAACAATAAGTATTCTGTGTCTGAGTAGAAAAGTTGTAAGTTTCCTTTTTTTGTAAATGAATAGTGGTCTGCGTCATATAGGCTTTTTATATATTTACCCCCATCTTCAAATTCAGCTACATTAGTTGATGCTAAAAGGATTTTGATAGTTTGAGAATCGTATGTGTTGTATTTTCCCCAAATCGAGTTTGTCGAAGTTGCGCTTGAGAGAGTAAAATCATTTTTAAAATGAAGAATATAAATCACTTCTGCACGCTCTGTGGGTTCAATTGCTCTAAACTCTCCATTGGTATTGCCAAAACCAAGACATTTCCATTGACCGATTAATTCGGTGGGTGGTTTAGGGTCGTCATCGTTGTTGCAAGCGGTTGTTAAGACAAATAAGCCTATAAAAAGGCTAAAAAATAAGATTTTTGTTTTCATAATTATTTAGTTTTAAGGACTATAACGATTTAAAATTAAATATATTTAAAATGAAAAACAAAATTTTAACACATTGGTTTGGTGAGGTTTAGCTTTTGGAGCTAAAAAAAGCCTTTAATCGTAAAATTAAAGGCTTTTTAAATTGTATTAAAAATCGTATCCTGCGTTGTAAATATCGTAAGTAATAGGGTTTTGAGCCAATTGATTTTGCTTCCATTCTTTAGCCAAACGCTTCATCGTGGGGTCGATGTGTTTAAGGTAATCAATCGTGGACTGGCAAAAACGAGGATTTCCATTATCGCGTGCATCTTTGATTCTGTCTTTGGTGCAGCCGCCATAGCAGTGTTTATACCACTCGCAGGTATGGCATTTGGGAGGTAAATCCTTTTTCATTCGCCCAAATTTCTTTTGCTGGGCAGAATTTATCATATCCACCAAGCGATCTTTTTGCATAATATTGCCAAGTCGCCACTCGTTTTCCACAAAGAAGTCGCAGCTATACACATCGCCGTTGTGTTCCACGGTAGGGTAGACGCCACATTGCTCGAGCAAAGTACATTCAGGTGCAGGCATATCTACATAGGTATGGAATACGGATTCTATATTTCTAATCACCGTAGTCGGTTCGCCACGATCGAAATCAGCTAGCCATAAATCAAAAATTTTATTCAGGAATTTGCCATATTTTTCAGGTGTGAGCGAGAAATCCGCCGCTTTGGTAGGGTCTTCTTTGTCAGTTTCTACCACGGGGATAAACTGCATCCAAGTAAGCCCCAAGCTCTTGTAGAAATTATACAATTCTTCGGGATAATCTGCCGAATAATCGGTAACGCAGCACATCGCATTGGTATCTACATTATATTTTTTGAGCAATTCGTGGGCACGCATCACTTTGTCCCAAGAAGGCTTGCCCCCAGCAGTGAATCGGTATTTGTCGTGAATATGCTCGGGGCCGTCGAGAGAGAGACCTACTAAAAATCTCCATTGTCCCAAGAATTTAGCCCAATCATCGTTTAGCAAAACGCCATTGGTCTGTAGAGCATTGGCTACGGATTTGTTGCGCGCGTATTTCTGTTGGAATTTAATTACTTTTTTAAAGAAATCTAGCCCCATGAGCGTGGGTTCGCCTCCTTGCCAAGTGAAATTGATATAATCATGAGATTGTTCTATACCTTGTTTTATTAGTTCTTCCAAAACCTCATCGCTCATGCGGTGTTTTTTGGTGTTTTTATAGAGTTCCGCTTTTTCAAGATAAAAACAATAGGTGCAACCTAAGTTGCAGTCTGGACCCGCTGGTTTTACCAATACAAAGCTTAATGGATTATAACTACTGCTCATATCATCATCTATTTTTCGAAGGTTAAATATATGATTTTTTTTAGTTTTATTTGGATTTATATGATTTTTTAAGCTAATATTCTTAATTTAGTGTACCAAAATTCTAACATCATGAAGAAATATTTAATTATTTTTTACTTTTTCATTTTGAGTGTAAGCTACTCACAAAGTAAAAAACCAAACATCGTTATCATCGTGTCCGATGATCATGCGTATCAAACCATTAGCGCATACAATCACAAGGACAAGTACATCCAAACGCCGAATATCGATCGCATTGCTAATGAGGGAATGCTCTTTAAGCGTGCGTATGTAAATAATTCCATCTGCGGGCCTAGCCGAGCTTGCTTACTGACTGGGAAAACTAGTACTAAAAATGGCTATAAAGACAATGAAACCTCTTCTTACGATAGTAGCCAGCAGCAATTTGTAAACATATTACAAGACGAAGGTTACCAAACTGCTTGGATTGGGAAATATCACTTAGGTCATGATCCTAAGGGATTTGATTTTTATAAAGTCTTAGTAGGGCAAGGGCATTATTTTAATCCAGACTTCATCACTGCGCAGGGCAGAGTGAGAGAGCAGGGCTATGTGGCAAATGTAGTGGAAGACGAAGCTGAAAAATGGCTAGATAATCGAGACAAAGACAAACCGTTCTGCTTGATTATCGGGCATAAAAATACGCACCGCACTTGGATGCCAGATTTGCCAGATTTAGGGGCTTTTGATGGCGTAAGATTTAAAATTCCTAAGACTTTTTATGATGATTATAAATCTCGTCCTGCGGCAGCGATGCAAGAAATGTCTATCTTAAAAGATATGCGTTTGGGCTATGATTTAAAAATGTTGCCAAAAAACACCAAAGACGGAAACTTTACGCGTATGACTCCTGAGCAGCGTGCAGCGTATGATGCCTATTATGAGCCAATCCGTGCGGCATTTGAGAAAGATAAGCCACAGGGTAGAAACTTAGCAGAATGGAAATTTAATCGCTATATGAACGACTATTTGTCTACTGCCATTTCGCTAGATCGCAACATCGGTAGAACATTAGATTATTTAGATAAACATAATTTATCTGATAATACCATTGTGATTTACACCTCAGACCAAGGCTTTTACATGGGAGAACACGGCTGGTTCGATAAGCGATGGATGTACGAGGAATCATTTAGAACGCCTTTTGTGATTAAATATCCAAAATTAATTAAGCCCAAAACTGAAACCAACGCCTTTATGTCCAACATCGATATCGCACCTACTTTGTTGCAATTGGCAGGAGCAAAAATCCCAGCAGATATGCAAGGTGTTTCGTTTGTGCCTGTTTTGGAAAATCCAAAAGCTAAAGTACAAGACCAGTTATACTATCATTATTACGAAAACGGTGAGCACGCAGTGTCTCCGCAATTTGGGGTAAGAAACGATCGTTACAAACTTATTAGATACTATAAGAGACTTAATAATTGGGAATTGTTTGATTTAAAGAAAGATCCGCATGAGTTGAGAAATGTGTATGGAAATCCAGCCTATGCAAAAGTGCAGAAACAGATGAGGGAACTACTGAAACAACAGATCTTGAAGTATGATGACCAAGATGCATTAAAGGTCTTAGAAACTAAGTAAAATGTTTTTGTTTTCATAATATTTGCTAATCCACTCAATAGAATACGTTGAGTGGATTTTTTTCTTTAAATTTCTATAAATCAATCTTCTAAATTGAAAAATTTTCTATTAAATAGAAATTTTATATATTGCACTCGCAAAAATTAGATTAATTATTTTAAATAAACTTTTTATGAAGAAATTATTTTTTAGAGGTGCTTTATTCTTTTTAAGTCTCTCATCTTTGGGCTTAACATCTTGTTCAGATGATGATAAAAATGTTGATGTGCCGCAATTGTTCATCAAAGAAAAAGATATTTTGGTTCCTAAATCTGGTATTGAGAAAACTTTAAATCTTGAAACAAATGTTAAGGATTTGAAAATATTAGTCTCTGATAGTTGGATACACGCAAGCTTTTCTCAAAATTCTTTAATTATTAGAGTTGATGAAAACAATCAAGCAGGAGATAGAAGTGGTTATGTTGAAGTTGTTGCCAAAGATATAAAGAAAACCATTGCTATTACTCAAGAAGGAGAGGCAGTTAAAGTTATGGCAAACCCTGAGGAATTGATTGTAGCATCACCTTTAGGAGATTACTCGGTTCAGATTGTAGCAAATACAAATAATTTTAGATACTTATCTAGTGTAAGCTGGATTTCTGGAATAAGGATTGATTACGAGAATAGTGAAGTTTTTTTTCATGTAAATGCAAATGATGGTGCTGAGGCAAGAACTGGCGAGATTTCTTTTATAAGTAATGGAAATGTAGTAGGGAAGTTGGTCATAAAACAAAAAAGTGAATCAGATAATTATATTTTGCCAAGTTTTGAATTTGGGTTAAATACTGCTGAATTGAAACTTTATGAAGAAGATAGAAATTCTGAATTGGCAAGAGAAACAGATACAGGTACGGGTACACTTTTAAATTTTAGACTAAAGAATAATATTTTTGATGAGGTGTCTTATTTAGTTAACCTAAATAGATATGTAAAATCTTCTATTTACGCTAAAGGAGGAACTTTATCAAACGAAAACCAAGAAAGTTTTGAAAACTATTTACGAGAGAATGGTTTTATTGAAAAAATAGTTAAAGGGTTTGAGAATACACTATCTTTGAATGAAATTGATAAAAAAGTTTTTATAAACGAAGAAAAACAAGTTCGAATTGAGTTTATGAATGATAAGGGGCATAATCATTACACAGCTACTTATTTCCCTAAACAGTTGGCTCCTCAGGCTACTTTAAAAACATTCCCATTTTTTAAGAAAGGGGCAACACTCGAGGAGGTTAAGGCTTATGAGTTGCAAAATGGTGGTAAATTGATTGAAGAAAAATCTAGATTTAAATATGAACAAAATGGCTATATTAAGAATCAATTGTATTTTGAAGTAGAGGAAGACACAAATATTTTGAATAGAAATTATTGGGTATACGAATCAGATCCCTCTAAAGATAAGCAAGGATTGGTACAGATAACGAATTATTATACTGATTCTAATATAGCATTTTATCAAGGAAAAGACGGAAAGTATTATTTAACAAATGAGTTTATAGAATTAGCGAAGCAGAACAATTATGATTTTATCAGATATTTGGCAACATCAGATACTTATCTTTTTCAGAATAATGTATCAAAAGAAACATTGAGATTAAAGTGGTATAAAGATAAAAATTATGGATGGGTTGTTAAGATATGGATTTTTTAATATTAAAAAGGCTTCCGAAATCGGAAGCCTTTTCTGTATGTGTGTGATTTATATTACCCCAAAATTTCTTTTACATCATCGTAGCCACCAGCATTGTAGACTTCGGTGATGCCTTGTGATTCAAGGAATTGTTTAGCCTTTTCAGCTCTTCCGCCTGCTTTGCAGAACAAAACAATCGGTAAGCTAAACTTTTTCACTTCTTCCAATTGGCTCGGTAGCTCCATTAGAGGAATGTGTTTAGCTTGTTCAATTGAGCCGAACTCATCTAGCTCGTCTTGATTTCTAAGATCAATTAGCGTAGCATTTGGGTTTTTAAGTGCGTCCATAGTATCTGTGTTTAAAATTTTATTTCCAAAAAGCAATCTTCTTAAGAATAGTGGAATTACCATATTACAATGCGTTTTTCAGGTGATTTATACATTTTATCATTCGGCTGAATGTCAAATGCCTCATAAAACGCATTGATGTTTTCTAGAGGAGCGGTAGCACGATAGATGCCTGGTGCGTGGAAATCGGTTTTGATTTGATTTTTCAAAGATTCATCTTTGGTTTTTGTGCGCCAGATAGTTCCCCAAGAGATAAAGAATCTTTGCTCTGGAGTAAATCCATCAATCTTGCCAGGATTTCCGTGATCTTTTAGATACAGTTGTAGTGCATCGTAGGCAACATTCACACCGCCTAGGTCGGCAATATTTTCGCCAAGGGTTGCTTCTCCATTTACATTAATTCCTGGGAATGGCTCATAGGCATTGAATTGAGCTGCAAGTGCTTTTCCTAATTGGTTAAATTTAGTTTCATCTTCTTTTGTCCACCAATTGTTTAAGTTTCCATCGCCGTCGAATTTAGCCCCACTGTCATCAAATCCGTGAGAGATTTCGTGCCCGATTACGGCACCAATTCCTCCGAAGTTTACGCCAGCATCTGCTTTAAAGTTGAAGAAAGGTGGTTGCAAAATCGCTGCTGGGAACACAATCTCGTTGTAAGACGGGTTATAGTATGCGTTCACAGTTTGTGGAGACATGTGCCATTCGGTTTTATCTACGGGTTTTCCGATTTTAGCAATGTCTTTTTGGAAGTTCCAGTGTGCTAGATTTTGCAAGTTTTGGTAGTAGCTACCGCCGTCTTTGGTACTTTTGATTTCCACGGCAGAGTAGTCCTTCCATTTATCTGGATACCCAATTTTCACGGTGAATTTAGCCAGTTTCTCAAGTGCCTTTTGTTTGGTGGCAGGCGTCATCCAGCTAGATTCGTTAATGTGTTTTTTGTATGATTTTTTAAGGTAGTCGATCATTTCAGAAGCGCGTTCTTTTGCCTCTGGCGGAAAAACTTCTTTTACATATAATTTTCCGAATGCTTCGCCCAAATGATCGTTGATGGTACCCAGTGCACGCTTGTCTCTATCGCGCATTTTCTCGATTCCGTTGAGCTTTTTGCTGTAGAAATTAAAGCGTAATTTATCCAAATCAGTCCCTAGAGCCGAACTCGCCCCGTTTACAACATGTGCTTTTAAATATTTTTTGATAGCAAAAAGATTTTTCTGGTTGTAAAGCTTATCGAAGTTTTTATAGTATTTAATCTCAGGAATCAAAACTTCGTCTACATTTACCCCTTGTCCTTTTAAGAATTTTTGCAAATCTACATTTTTCACATATTTGCTTAAATCTTTAGTTTTTACAGGATTGTATTGCTTTTCGGCATCTCTTAAATCCTCAAAACCAAGCAAATTACTTGCGATTTGTTTTTCAAAATCTAGAACCGCTGTCGCAGATTTTTCTGGTGTTGGGTCTTTCATGTATTTAAATAAATCTACCAAATATTCGCGGTAGGCTTCTAATTTTGATTGAGATTCTTTGTCTTTTTTCTGGTAATAATCACGGTTCATGCCCAGATTTCCTGAGCCTAAATACACCGCATTTTGGTTTGAATTTTTAGGGTGAGCTCCTACACCAAAATCAAATAACTCGTTGTCGTAGTAAGGCGTTTCAGCGATGAGGTAATTGGTAATATCTTTCAGCGATTTAGCCTTATCAATTCGGTCTAAATTCCCTTGAATAGGGCTTAACCCTGCTTTATCTCTCGAAACAGTATCCATGATACTTTGGTATAAATCAGCCACTTTTTTCTCGTCGCTACCTTCTGCAAATTGCTGATTTAAAAGGTTTTTTAATATTTTTAAAGAAACTTCGTCGTTTTTCTCTCTTAGTTGGTCAAAGCTTCCCCAACGTCCTCTGTCGGCAGGGACTTTGGCTTTTTGCATCCATTTTCCGTTTACAAAATTGTAGAAATCATCTTGTGGGCGCAGGCTAGTGTCCATGTTTTCGAGGTCGATACCTTCGTGTTTCACCTGAGCGGGCGTTAATTTTGTGAGCGGAACAGATTGCTCTGTAACTTCTTTAGGTTCCGTTGATTGTTGATTGGTCTGAGCTGTTTTACAAGCACTTAGTGCAAGTGCTGCAAACAGCGGCAAATAAATTTTCTTCATTATTATTTATAGCTAAAATTTTACAGTTTTTTTAATTATTTAATTTCCCAGAAATTATCTCCAGAAAGTAATTGATTTAAGGTTTCTTGCGAATGTTCCTCGGCACGGTGGATTTGGTCTAGTAGTAAATCCTCGTAAGTAGGGCGTTCTTTGGCATAGAAAATACCAAAAACGCGTGGCAAATTTTCTCCGCCAATGAAATCAAATCTAGCCAAAATTTCAGCCTTGATTAAATCTTTTTCATCATGCACCATCAAATCATTTTCGCTTAAACCTTCTTCTTTAAAATTGACAAACCTTGGTGTGATACCATCGAGAATGATTCCTTTTTCGTTTTCTTTCCCGAAGACGAGTGGCTTGCCATCTTCCACATACAGTGCGGTTTCTGGTCTTTGTTTTTTATCGGTAAACTCTTCAAAAATGCCATCGTTGAAGATAGGGCAGTTTTGGTACACCTCTAGGAAAGTCGTTCCTTTGTGAGATGCCGCACGCTCCATCATTTGGCGTAGATGTAGCGGGTCTCTGTCCATGCTTCGCGCCACAAAAGAGCCCTCTGCACCTAGTGCCACTACGGGTGGATTGAACGGGTAATCGATAGAGCCCATGGGCGAAGATTTAGTTTTTAAACCTTGTTTGGAAGTAGGCGAATATTGCCCTTTGGTGAGCCCGTAGATTTCATTATTAAACATTAAAATGTTATAATCCACATTTCTCCTCAAAGCATGAATCAAGTGATTTCCCCCGATAGAAAGGCTATCTCCATCGCCTGTAATCACCCAGACATGCAGATTGGGGTTGGCAATTTTAGTTCCCGTAGCGATGGCAGTAGCACGCCCGTGAATGCTGTGCATGCCATAAGTATCCATATAGTAAGGAAAGCGAGAAGAGCACCCGATTCCTGAAATAAATACAATATCCTCTTTCGGGATTCCCAAGCCTGGCAATACCGATTGCATTTGTTTTAAGATAGAATAGTCGCCACAACCAGGGCACCATTTTACCTCTTGGTCTGATACAAAGTCTTTTGCAGTTAGTACTGTTGTCATGATGACAAATGTACTAAATTTGTGAGGACTAAAACTACTTTTTTTTTAAAAGCATAAAATTCTTAGTTGCTTAGGCTACTTTAGAGGCTTTAGCTAGCCTTTTGGCAGCGAAAAATTGCCGGCTTGGTAAAATATTTTAACATGCTAAAGGCTTGCAGTTCCTAAAACTTTTTATAGCTTTGCCCCACTCTTATGAAACAGTGTGTACAATATATAATGAATTGTGATAAGTTTAACGGTTTTTCCTTGCTTAATACAGGAAAAAGTGTAAGCACACACACACACACAACTTATACCTTAATATAACCTGTCTATTTGCTTTTGCAAGTAGTTTTCCATTCGATTTAAAGATAAAAAATAGTGGTGCCAGCTTATGGCTAGCTATACTATATTATAAAATAAAGCCAAAGTTCCGTTTAGGAGCATTGGCTTTATGTTTATCTAAAAATAAATGTTTTTGCAGTGCCCTACACTGTAAAATACTTTTCTTCATACACTCTCATGGAACGGGCTTCCTAGTAGAAAGTTTTTTTTCATACTTAATTTTTCTAGCTAAACAGTTAGGAGAGTTGTTATGTGATGTTCGCTATGAGAATAGCCGACAATCGTTTTTAAGTTTTGGCCTTGCTGTGGAAATCCCCTAACTCCACGGTAAGGCTTTTTTGTTGAAAGTAGCACAGCTTTATAGCTGTTAATATAAATGAGAAGTTCTTTGGGATTTTGTATAGTGTTAGTGTTTTCTTTCTTCTTCTTTTCTCTTGATAGAAAAGAAGCAAAAGATCAAGAGCGAAGGCAGCGGTTTGCCTAACGGCACGGGGTTCGCCTCCGCTTTTTGAAAGCTATCGCTTTCAAGTTCGCTATGGAGGCTCTCCCTAAACCTGCCTTCACTCACCCTGCGTGCGCAAAGGTTCACCCGCTCAAACAAAGCGAAGCGTTAATGAGCAAGTGCGTGGGCGGAGTTAATTCTCCTTTTTTTAAGAGGGGTGCTTGATAGAGCGAGGTGTTTTTCTGTTCATTTTGGCTTGACCCAAAGTCTTGCGAAGACTTGGAGCAAGAGTATGTGAAACGAAAAAGTCAAGAGCGAAGGCAGCGGTTTGCCTAACGGCACGGGGTTCGCCTCCGCTTTTTGAAAGCTATCGCTTTCAAGTTCGCTATGGAGGCTCTCCCTAAACCTGCCTTCACTCACCCTGCGTGCGCAAAGGTTCACCCGCTCAAACAAAGCGAAGCGTTAATGAGCAGGTGCATGGGCGGAGTTAATTCTCCTCTCACATAGGTGATTTAGCCCTGCAAAAAGGAAACACTATACAAAATCCCGTGTGATATAAAGAAAAATAAAAAGTAATAAATCATAAAGTTTAATTTTAAAAAAGTAAAAAAGTATGAAACGAAGTTTTTATCTTCTAGGAATGTTGCTGTCGGGCGGTGTAGCCCTTGCGCAGCAAGATGCAGAGGGGCGTGTGGGTATTAATACCTCAAATCCTGTAGCGAGTTTAGACATTTCTCGGAACGAGGCATTATTGAAAGATGCAGAGACCCAAAAGCAAGCGCAAGGGGTTTCGTTCCCGAATTTTAGTACGGAGGAGCGTTCTAAGTTTGAGAATGTGGCAGAGGGTACTATGATCTACAACACGACCAAGAAATGTTTAGAGATGTATTTTGGGTTGAAAGGTGGTCGAGCCCATTGGGATTGTATTCCGAATGCGACGAGTGCACAGTCCCAAAATGTGGCAATAGTGCCAGCGGGCTTTGAGGGGACTTATGTCGCAGGTATTGCGATGAATAGTGCCAATAAAGTAAAGTTTGAGTTGCAAAACAATGGTTTTTCTCCCATTAGCAATGTAGATTTTTCTAGCGCCGTGAGCATTTCCAATAAAGGAGGGGTGAGTGTTTCTTCTGGGCAGAACTCTAATGTGAGTTTGCAGGCAGGCGGTAAAACCACGTTGAGTTATACGCTTACAGGTACGCCCCAAGAGGGAGCTTTGGTAGCAAATTTTAATCATTTAGGCTTAACTGCCGACTTGCAAACGCAAGTAGGTTTAGGTTCTGCAAGTGTTGCGAACAAAGACAATTACACGGTATCTTTGTATTACCAGCCTACCAATACCGTTGTTCCAGGGAAAATAAACAACGGAGCAGAAAAAGTAACGATAAAAATCCCATATACCAATGGGAAAGGCTCATATAATGCTGTAAACATTAACAACATAAGAACCGCACCAGGGCAAAATGGTGATATAAATAATTTAAGCCTCTCTATCCCTGCGGGCAACTTTGGGGTGCAGGGGAAGCTTACCGCCACGATAAGTGTAGATGGCGACGGCGAGTATTTAGTAAAACAGCTGGCGCCAGGCGAGCAATATACCATTGCTACCTTCCCTATTGATATGAATGGTACACGTTACGATGTCGTATTAAAAGGAATAGGCGGTATCCTAGATAAGAACTTTAATGTAATGACCAATGGCAAGTACGAGCATAGATTTATCTATGTGCCAGTAAAAGGCTTAGACGGCAAGCTATGGCTTAACAATAATTTAGGGGCTAATTATGCCAATGTAGACCACCCAGCCTTTAACCCAGTGCAGGGGGCTAAGTCATTAAGAGATGAAAATGCTTATGGTTCACACTTCCAGTGGGGTAGAAAAGCCGATGGGCACGAGCTTACCACTTATACTTCTCCTACCAGTGGTTCTATGACCCACCCTGACATGCCTTGGTACAGCGATTACCAATTACAGACTTTCAATGATCCATGTCCTGCGGGTTATCATGTGCCTACAAAAGAGGAGTGGGATGCTTATAATAATTTACTTCCAAGCAAAAATGCACAAGCTTGGCAGTCTGATGTGTTGCACCTCACTTATGCGGGCGGTAAGAGCGCTGGAAGGTGGTATCCACTTCCAGGCGATCCTGAAGGCTGGTACTGGACCTCTTCTCCGTACGATAGTTCCCACGCGTGCTACTTGTACTTCAGTGGTAGCAGTAGCAGCTATCGTAAATGGGGGCAACCATTGCGCTGTCGCCAAGATTAGCGAGCGTTCAATTCCCCTCTGGGAGGGGGGGGCTTGATAGGGTGGAGTGTTTTCTTTCTTGTTCATTTTGGCTTGACCCAAAGTCTTGCAAAGACTTGGAGCAAGAGTATGTGAAAGCAAAAAGTCAAGAGCGAAGGCAGCGGTTTGCCTAGCGGCACGGGGTTCGCCTCCGCTATTTGAAAGCTGTCGCTTTCAAGTTCGCTATGGAGGCTCTCCCTAAACCTGCCTTCACTCACCCAACTCACGCTCAAGCAAAGCGAAGCCTTACCGAGCAAGTGCATGGGCAGTAGGCGGAGCGGAGCGCGTCCGAGGGATAAGCCTAGGGAGAAAGGGAGGCAAGCCCGCGGAGTCCTACGGTACGCAGTAGCCCATTTCTCTTGCTCTTGACTCACATACTCCGCTGTCGCGGACTTTGGTTCGTTTTGGGTCAAGCCAAAAGAACAAAGAAAGAAGAAGCCTGCAAAGGCGCTTATAGAAAGACTTTGCAGGCTTTTTTATTCCCTTATGGGAAAGGTGAGGAATTAACCCTACAAAAAGAAAAATTATAAATATGAATTACAAATAGGAATATGAATCATAAATATGAAACAATAAGAATTAAAAAAAAGTAAAGTATTATGCCAGTATTTTATAACAAAATTCAGAAGAAAAACCCAAGCAAGCCGAGTGAGCCTGCTAAGTGGTATTTAGCCCTACGCAGTGTAGGCATGTTAAAGGAAAAAGAGGTAGCTGTTCAGATTTCGGAGGAGACTACGCTCAATCCCAAAGAGGCGGAGATGGCACTGGCTCAGTTTGAAAAGGTGCTCATTCGCGCTTTGCTCAATGGGCAAACGGTGCAATTAGGCGATTGGGGTTCGTTTCATCTTACGCTCAATTCTGAGGGGGCGGCTAAAGAGGAGGACGCTACGCCTAATAAAGTGAAACGAGTAAATATCCGCTTTACGCCTGGGCAAACTTTAAAAGATGCCTTAGCCAAAGTAGAGCTAAGAGACGCCAAGGCGCAGTTTGGCAAGTAACTTAATCAAGGTATATGTTTAATATATATCCAAAAACGAGTGTAGCTTTTGAGTTGCAATCGTTTTGTAGTTTATAGGATTTAGTGTTTATTGACAAGGGAAGTAATTGCATTTTTAGTGCGAACCAGTGGGGGCGCAAGGCTGAACCCGTTTGGTGTGTAGCACAGACTAGTCGGTGCGATAGAACGGACTAGTTCGAGCAAAAACACGGACTAGTCGGAGTTTGGGTGCGGATTAGTCGGCGAGTGAAAGCACTCTTGTTGAGGAAAAATGCGTTTAAAAATATCTTTTGAAAAAAACACCGATTAGAGCAAAGGAGAAAAGGCTTTTTCTAAGCAAAAAGAAAAAGCTTTTTTCGTAATGCTACAACAACTTTCCGCTTAAGAACAATGCCGAAACACTGAAATAGATGATAAGCCCTGTAACATCGACCAAGGTTGCGACAAATGGAGCCGATGCAGTGGCGGGATCGAGCCCCACGCGTCTTAATATAAAGGGTATAAGCGAGCCCGAAAGGGTGCCCCATAGCACAATAAATAGTAGCGATACAGACACAGAAATAGCCACCCATAGCCAATAAGTGCCATAGTCGTAAATCCCTGTTTTTTGCCAGATAAAAATACGGGCAAAGCCTATAATGGCGAGGATAAATCCAAGCATTAAACCCGAGAGGATTTCTTTCTTCATCACATACCACCAGTCTTTGAGTTTAAGTTCCTGCAATGCCATGGCTCGAATGATGAGCGATGCCGCTTGCGAGCCAGAGTTCCCCCCGCTAGAAATAATGAGTGGCACAAAAAGCGCAAGTACCACGGCTTTTTCGATTTCGTCGTCAAAATAGCCCATGGCAGATGCCGTGAGCATTTCACTTAAAAATAGAATGATGAGCCAGCCCGCGCGTTTGCGCACGAGTTCCAAAAGCGAGGTCTGGGTGTAGGAAAGCTCAAGCCCCTCAACACCCCCAAATTTTTGAATATCCTCGGTGTCTCGTTCCTTGATTTTGTCTAGAATATCGTCAAAAGTTACAATGCCCACCAGCACCCCAGCATCGGTAATAATGGGGAGTGCCGAGCGGTCGTATTTTTCAAAAGAAGCAAAAGCATCTTCGATGGAAGTCATGGCAGGAATGCTCACAAAATTATTGTCCATCAGGTTTTTAAGAGGCATGTCGTTTTCAGCCATCAGGAGTTGCCCTATTTTTAGGTCGTCTATCAGCTCATTTTTTTTATTTACGATATAGATAAAACTTAGCGTTTCTGCGTTTTTGCCATGTTTTTTAATGTGTTGCAATGTTTCGCCCACCGTCCAGTTGGGGCGTGCTTGCACATACTGTGGTGTCATAAGCCTAGCGATCGAATCCTTGGGGTAGCCAATTAGGTTTAAGGCAGTCTCCTTTTCGCTATTATCCAGAAGATTGACTAAATGCTTGATTAAATCATCTGGAAAGCTTTCAAAAATAGCCGTTCTGTCATCGGGCTCTAGATTGTTCATCACCTCGGCAATGTCTTTGTCGCCCAGCGATTTTATGATTTCCTGTTGCAACTCGGTATCAAAGTAGGGGAAAACTTCCGATTTCTTTTCGCTAGAAAGAAACAGGAAAGAAACATCTCTACTTTTAGGATCTAGCGAAGCCAATTGCTCGGCAATATCGGCAGGGTGCTTATCTTGTAGGTTTAAAATATTCATTTGGATATAATTTTAAGGCTAAGGCTCTTACACTATGCAAAAGTAAACATTCTTGGCTAGATAATTTGCCCCAAAGAGGCATTAAACTAAAAGCTTTGTATCTTTGTCGCCCTAAACTTGATTGAAACATGCAGCATTTATTAGGCATAGCCATGAAAGATTATTTTGAAAATGATTTAAAAACCAAGGTGTTTACTCGGACCAATCTGATTGATGCAGAGGAGTTTCCAGTAGATTATTTCTTTAGAGAAATCGAAGAAATGCCTCCGCTGGAACAAGCCGCTCTGGAGTTGGCTTATGGCAAAGTGCTAGATGTGGGCTGTGGAGCAGGGGCGCATGCCATGTATTTGCAAAATGTGCCGAGTGTGGAGCGTGTAGAGGCAATAGATGTTTCGCCCGAAGCCATTTCGGTGTGCCAAGCGCGCGGAATTGCACATGCCCGCGTGCAAGATGTGATGTTGTGCCAAGGAAAATACGACACGATTTTGTTGCTGATGAACGGCACGGGAATTTGTGGGAAATTATCGAATTTGCTGCCTTTTTTAAAACATTTAAAAACGCTTTTAGCCCCAGAGGGGCAAATCTTGGTGGATTCTTCAGACTTAATTTATCTGTTTGAAAACGAAGAGGGAGAATTTGTAGTTCCGCAAGCCGAAAAGTACTATGGCGAAGTGGAATTCACTATAAACTATAACGGAGAAACCGAGGAATTAGACTGGTTGTATCTGTCTTATGATAAGTTGCAACAAGCCGCAAAAAAAGCCAAACTACAATGCGAAAAAATTGCAGATGGCTCTCATTTTGATTATTTAGCTCGGTTATACTAAGTCCTATTTATAAGGAGGCTTGGAATATCCCTCGCCATAGCCCACAAGCAAATCGTAGCGTTGCCCCCAGGGTTTGATGTAGAGCAGGGCACTGTATTTATTTTCAGTTTCCCAGAAAGACCCCGTAACGCTAGCGTAGTCCATTTGTTGGTCTTCGTTTCGGGTAGCAAAACTATAATTGTAATAGCCCTGTTTAAGCAAAATCTTGGTTTCCCAAACATCAAATTCAGAATTAAAGTGCAATACCGAATCATCTGTGCAAGAAAAATCGTTAAAGGCTCCTACCACGCACACATTTTCTTGCCCTTTGGGTTCAAAATCTTCGAGAAAAAAATGGATTTCGGCATAATCTGCCTCAAAAGCTGAATTTTGTGGCGTTGTTGCCATGTTTCTAATATAATAATCGCCATCTAGATCTGGCTGATCTTCGTAAACCCGATGCTCGGGATAGGAAACTCGGTACAAGAATACATTATATACACGATCTCTTAAAATATTTTGAGTCGTCATGCCCGCGATGTCTATATTTTTGGTGTCAAAAAATTCGAACTCAGCACCGCCTGCAAAATTAGTGTCAAAAGATTTATAGATTAATTGGTGCGATTGCGTAAAAGTGGGATTGCCCAATGTTTTGCTCGCTTTGGGATTGTTGTTTTGCATGATAAATAAGTCGTAGTCATTAGACTTAAAAAAGTCTAGCGAAGGGCTATTTACCACCACTGCCATACGCTGGTTTTTAGCTTTGTTATTGTTGATTCGCTCTATCGAAACGCCCACATCTGCAAGCGGTTGCACTACATAGAAACGCTTTTCTGCCAACACCTCATTGCTGCCAGATTTCAGCAGTTGAATGCCGTAATTTCCAGACAGTTTAAAACTGAAATCGGCATTTGGAAATTTGACTTCGTAGTGCATATAATTCACTCGCGTGTTGAAGGAGCTTTTGTAGTTTCTAAAACGATTGCGTTGCGCTCCTTCCAAAAATTCAGAAACAAAGGCAGCACTTGGTTCCCAATTTCGGTTGTAGCGAACAATTTTATAATCGTAGTTTTGATAATTTTGGTTTAAATCATCGAAAGAAAAAATCAGATTTTCTCCTATTTTCACCACGGGAGTGTGGTCATTTGTTTGGGGATTAAAGAGTTGAATTGTCTTTAGTTGCGCCCAAGCTGTGGCGTTTTGAACTAAAAGACAAATGATTATCATTAAAATTCTCATAACGGGCGTAAAAAAAATATTATTTAGAATTAATAAAAATAAGATGTTTTAATCTTATTTAAAAAATTAAGTATAGTAAAAATCTTGCAGTTTGCTATGCAAATTTATATTTTTGTGGCTGTTTAAAAAAGAAAAATTTATTTTATGTCCAAAGACATACGCATTAGTAAAGGTTTAGATATTAAACTTGTGGGCGAAGCCGACAAGATTGTATCGGAAGCAGCCGAATCGAAAGAGTATGCCATTGTACCTGATGATTTTCACGGGATTATCCCTCGTTTGATCAAGCGAGAGGGCGATCAAGTGAAGGCTGGAGAAGCAGTTTTTCATTCCAAAATGGATGATAAAATTTTGTTCCCATCGCCCGTGAGTGGTACAGTAAAAGAAGTGAGAAGAGGCGAAAAAAGAAAAATTTTAGCTATTGTAGTTGAACCAGATGGGGCAAATACTAGCTTAGAATTTACTCCGCTAGATTTGAGCAAGGCTACCGCAGAGGAAGTAAAACAACGATTGCTAGAAGGTGGTTGTTGGCCATTTGTAAAACAGCGTCCCTATGATGTGATTGCAAATCCAGAAGAAACGCCAAAAGCAATTTTTATCTCGGGGTACAACTCAGCACCCTTGGCACCAGATGCCGATTACCTAGTGGAAGGTAAGGAGAGAGAATTGCAAGCAGCTATCGATGCACTCGGAAAATTAACTTCGGGAAAAATTCATTTAACCATTGGGAAAGATAGTGGCGCTTCTGCGTTCTCTAAATTGAACGGGGTGGAATTGCACAAGGCTTATGGACCACACCCAGTGGGGAATGTTTCTACACAAATCGCAAAAGTAGACCCAATCAATAAAGGTGAAAGAATTTGGGTGGTGAAACCTGAAGATTTAGTAACGATAGGAGATTTCCTTTTAACAGGAAAATTAAACCTAACTAAATTAATCGCCGTAAATGGTGGACAGGTGGAAAATCCTAAATATGTAAGAGCCAAAGCGGGTGCTAAATTAGAAGATGTTTTGGCACAAGTTACCATCAAAGGAGATAATAACAGAATCATCAAAGGAAATCCTATTTCTGGCGAAAAGGCTACTGCACAAGATTATGTAGGAGCTTACACCAACCAAGTGGTGATTTTGGAAGAAGGAAATGATTATGACTTCTTTGGCTGGGCATTGCCTAGAGCTAATAAGTTTAGCGTTCTTAGAGCAAATATGTTCTCTTTCTTGTCTCCTAATAAAAAGTATAACTTATCTACAAATACTAACGGGGAGCAGAGAGCTTTTGTGCTTACAGGTGAGTACGAAAAAGTATTTCCGCTAGATATTTACCCTATGCAATTGCTTAAATCATGTCTTTATAAAGATTTAGACGAGATGGAAGCTCTAGGAATTTATGAAGTAGCTCCAGAGGATTTTGCGCTTACAGAGTTTATCTGTGTTTCTAAAATCCCACATCAGCAAATCATAAGAGAAGGTTTAGATGTAATGAATAAAGAAGTTGGCTAATTAAAATATAAAAAATGGCTTTAAAACAGAATTTACATAAATTAAAACAAAAGTACGCTGGAACTAGCATGGGTACTGTGTTTGGAGCGTTTCATACCTTCCTATACACCCCAGATGAAGTTTCTGCGTCAAAAGGATCGCAAATTCACGATGCGGCTGACCTTAAAAGGGTGATGAATACTGTAATCATCGCTTTGATTCCATGTTTGCTTTTCGCTATTTGGAACGCAGGGTATCAGCACTTTTTGCACGATGCTGATTGGGCTAAAACCAACGGCGTGGCTCCAAGCTTTTTACAATCATTCAGCGATGGTTTAGCTTGGGATTATATTTGGATTGGAATCAAGAAAATCATTCCACTATTGATCGTGTCTTATGTAGTAGGTTTAGGAATTGAGTTCCTTTTTGCTGCAATCAAGAAACATGAAGTAGAAGAAGGTTATCTTGTAACAGGTATTTTAGTTCCACTTATCGTTCCGATTGATATTCCACTTTGGATGCTTGCAGTAGCTGTAGCATTCGGTGTTGTGATTGGTAAAGAGGTATTTGGAGGTACTGGTATGAATATCTTGAACCCAGCGCTTACCATTAGAGCGTTCTTATTCTTTGCTTATCCTACTTGGATGAGTGGTGATAAAGTTTGGGTAGCTGGAGCGGTAGATCGTATGAAAGAAATCGCAGGTGGTGCTCAAGTAGATGCTATTTCAGGCGAAACAATTTTAGGGCATTTAGCGCAAAACACACCAGCAGGTTATAGCGTATCAGATATGTTCTTTGGTTTCATTCCAGGTTCTGTGGGAGAAACTTCAACATTCCTTATTTTATTAGGAGCTCTTTACTTAATCTATTCAGGAATCGGAAGCTGGAAAATCATTCTTTCTACCTTTGTAGGAGGTGCCGTTATGGGACTTATCTTCAATGGAGTGGTAGACGCAGGATGGATTTCAGAATATAGTCAATTCTATGGATTGATGAGCTTCCCTTGGTGGCAACAATTAATCATTGGAGGTTTTGCTTTTGGAGCAGTATTCATGGCGACAGACCCTGTGACCGCTGCCCAAACTGAAAAAGGAAAATACATTTATGGTTTCTTAGTAGGTTTCTTAGCCATCATGATTAGATGTTTCAACCCTGCTTACCCAGAAGGTGTGATGCTTGCCATCTTACTTATGAATGTATTTGCTCCTACCATTGATTACTATGTGATCCAAGGAAACATCAGCAAAAGAAAAAAACGTTTAAAACTTAAAACTGCATAATCATGGCAAAGAGAACAGACAGTAACGCTTATACTATAATATTTGCCATCGTAATGGTGGTTGTGGTGGGTGCTCTTTTGGCCTTTGTAGCTTCATCTTTAAAAGGTAGAATTAAAGCTAACCAAACTTTGGAAAAAGAGCAAAACATACTTTATGCAATGGGAGAAAACAACGACGAAAATCCATACAGTGGAGCAGGTTCAGTTAATTTTATTCCAACCGATAAAGTAGAACAAGAGTTTAATAAATATATCGTGAAACAATATGTTATCCAAAACGGTAAATTTATTGAAGATCCAAAAGCTTATCTAATTGATCTTAAAAAAGAATTAGCTAAGAAAAACAAAAACGAAATTAAATTACCTTTATTCATCGGAGAAAAAGAAGGACAAAAATTCTACATTTTGCCTATGAGAGGAAAAGGTCTTTGGGATGCAATTTGGGGATATATCGCATTGAAACAAGATTTAACAGTGCAAGGTATTTACTTTGACCACGCTGGGGAAACTCCAGGTCTTGGGGCAAATATCAAGGAAAGATTCTTTATGGATGATTTCCACGGAGAGCACATCTACGATGATAATCATGAGTTGAAAGGAATTACTATCCAAAAAGGGAATATGGATCCACTTAACGAAAGAAAAGAAGACCACAAAGTAGATGCTATTGCAGGTGCTACCATTACAGGAAACGGTGTTACCGCTATGTTGTATAGCACGCTAGAGATGTATTCACCTTATTTATTAGAACTAGCAAAACAAAATTAATTATGGCACTTTCAAAAAAGAATAAAGAATTAATTATTAGCCCATTGAATGACAATAACCCAATCACCGTTCAGGTATTAGGTATTTGTTCTGCATTGGCAATTACAGCACAATTAAAAGCTGCCATAGTTATGGCACTTTCTGTAATGTTCGTGCTAGCAATGGGGAACGTAGTGATTTCGCTTATGCGAAACATAATTCCAAGTAAAATTAGAATTATCGTACAATTGATTGTAGTTGCGGCGTTGGTAATTATTGTAGACCAAGTGCTAAAAGCATTCTCTTATGAATTAAGTAAGCAGCTTTCAGTATTCGTAGGTTTGATTATTACAAACTGTATCATCATGGGACGCTTTGAGGCATTTGCTTTAGGAAATGGTCCTTGGGCATCGTTCCTAGATGGTATCGGAAACGCAGCAGGATATGGTTTGATTTTGGTGATTGTAGGAGCGATCAGAGAGCTTTTAGGCTCTGGAACTTTATTAGGATTCCAAGTATTGGGAGACCCAATCCAGAAAACAGGTCTTTATAGCATAGGCTATGAGAACAACGGATTTATGCTCCTTTCTCCAATGGCGTTAATTACCTTGGGAATCATCATTTGGATTCAAAGAAGTAAAAACAAAAAATTAATCGAGGACGCACATTAATCCTAAAAATTAGAAATTATGTTAGAACATATAGAATTATTTTTCAAATCAATTTTCGTGGACAACATGGTGTTCGCGACTTTCTTAGGAATGTGCTCGTACCTTGCCGTTTCTAAAAAAGTATCTACAGCCGTAGGTTTGGGAGCTGCCGTAATCTTCGTAATGGCGATTACAGTTCCTGTAAACTGGTTGCTAGATCAATACATCTTGCAAGATGGAGCCTTGCAATGGCTAGGACCAGAGTTCGCTGATGTGAATTTGAGTTTCTTGTCATTTATCTTATTCATCGCTACCATTGCAACCATGGTACAGTTGGTAGAGATTATTGTAGAGAAATTTGCACCAGCTTTATACAACTCATTAGGGATTTTCTTGCCACTTATCGCGGTAAACTGTGCGATTTTAGGAGGTTCATTATTTATGCAATCAAGAGAAATTCCTACGATTGGTTTAGCATTAAACTATGGAATTAGTTCAGGTATAGGTTGGTTTTTAGCTATTGTAGCCATTGCTGCAATTAGAGAAAAAATCAGATATTCGCATGTGCCTGCTCCATTGAGAGGTTTAGGAATTACATTTATCACAACAGGTCTTATGGCAATTGGATTTATGAGCTTTGGTGGTATGCTTACTGGAAACGAAGAGAAAGAAGCTGCTGCTCAAGCAGACCAAGCGACAGAAGAAGTGATTTCACAAGATGAGCAAAAAGAAGCTACACCTGCAAACACTGCAACTGTAGAGAATACTAACCCTAAAGAGAACAACCAATGATTACAACAATATTGGCAGCCGTTGTCGCTTTCTTAGTATTGATTTTAATACTTGTAAGTATATTATTGTTTACTAAAGAAAAATTAGCGCCATCTGGCCCCGTAAAAATCACGATTAATAACGACGAAACTATTGAAGTCCCTTCAGGAGGATCTTTGTTAACTACACTTGGTAATGCTGGTATATTTTTACCATCAGCTTGTGGTGGAGGTGGTTCATGTTTACAATGTGAGTGTCATGTAGACCAAGGTGGTGGAGAAGCATTACCTACCGAAACGCCTCACTTTACAAGAAAAGAATTATTAAACGGAGCTCGTTTAGCTTGTCAAGTAAAAGTAAAGCAAGACATGAAAATCCGCGTACCAGAAGAAGTATTTGGTATCAAGAAATTTAATGCTAAAGTGGTGCGTAACTACAATGTGGCTTCATTTATTAAAGAATTTGTTGTTGAGATTCCAGAGGATATGAACTACAAAGCAGGAGGATATATTCAAATTGAAGTGCCTAAATGCGTAGTAAAATACGAGGATATCGACATCACAGCTCACCCACAAGATCACCCAGGAGAGCCAATGAAATTTAAAGAAGAGTGGGACAAATTTAAACTTTGGCCACTTGTAATGAAGAACGATGAGCAAGTAGAAAGAGCTTACTCAATGGCTTCTTACCCTGCAGAAGGTAGAGAAATTATGCTGAATGTGCGTATCGCAACACCACCATTTGATAGAGCCAAAGGTGGATGGATGGATGTAAATCCAGGGGTAGCATCTTCTTACATCTTCTCACTTAAACCAGGCGATCCATGTGTGATTTCAGGACCTTACGGTGAGTTCTTCATCAACGAAGATTCTGATTCAGAAATGATTTATATCGGTGGTGGTGCAGGTATGGCACCTATGCGTTCTCACTTATATCAATTATTCCACACGCTTAAAACAAATCGTAAAGTATCTTACTGGTACGGAGGGCGTTCTAAGAGAGAATTATTCTACATTCACTACTTTAGAGCATTGGAAGAAAAATTCCCTAACTTCAAATTCTACATTGTATTGTCTGAGCCACTTCCAGAAGACAATTGGAAAGAGAAAAAAGACATCAATGATGTGGAAGGAGATGGTTTCGTAGGATTCGTTCACCAAGCCTTGATCGACAATTATTTGAAAGATCACGAAGCACCAGAAGATATCGAATACTATTTCTGTGGACCACCAATGATGAACAAAGCCGTTGTAAAAATGTGCGAAGACTTTGGTGTACCAAGAGAGAATGTTCGTTTCGACGACTTCGGAGGATAATTTATCCTTCCTTTATAAAATTAAAAGCCTTGATTTCTTTAAATCGAGGCTTTTTTTGTATCTTCACTCGAGAGAATTAAATTCAAAAATCAATCATGAAAACAAAATTATTATTCTTGGCATTTTTCTTTGGAATTTTATTAAATGCTCAAACTTTTGAAGTAATGAGCTACAATATCCGTTATGCCAATCCCAATGACAAAGAAAACTACTGGAACCACCGAAAAGATGATTTCTCTACTTTACTCAATTATTACCAGCCATCTATTTTTAGTTTTCAGGAAGTATTGCATACTCAACTTTTAGACATTCAAAAAATGTTACCGAATTATGATTTTGTGGGCGTGGGGCGAGAAGATGGTAAAACTAAAGGAGAATATGCCCCCATTTTTTACAATAAAAAAATCTGGAAAAAATTAAAATTTGGCACATTTTGGTTATCACAAACGCCCGAAAAAGTTTCGATAGGCTGGGATGCAGCCCTTGAGCGTATTTGTACTTTTGCCGAACTTCAGAATATCAAAAATGGTAAAAAGCTTTGGGTGTTCAATGTGCATTTTGATCATCAGGGCGAAAAAGCTCGTTTGGAGTCAGCCAAATTAATTCAATCCAAAATCAAAGCCATGGTTCCCAAAGGGCAAGCTTTTATCCTCACGGGTGATTTTAATTTAGATTCCAACGAAGCCCCTATTTTATATCTACAAAAACACTATTCAGACACATTTTTGCACAGCAATACACCGCATTATGGTCCCAAAGGCACATTCAATGCTTGGAAATTGGACGCTCTGCTAGAAACCCGAATCGACTATATTTTTGCCCAAAATCTCAAAATTTTAAAACACCGCCACATTGCCGATAAGCGAGCTAGTGGGTTGTGGTTTTCCGATCACTTGCCCGTTTTGGTGCAATTAAGTTTTTAGCCAAAAACATTCAAACAAATTCCTATCTTTGCAACATTAAATTATTGTATGGAAAATTTTAAAATGCAAGCGAAAACCTTTTATGGGTTTGAGAAGATTTTAGCTAAAGAAATTAGAGAGTTGGGCGGTGCCAATGTCAAAATTAAAAACCGATTGGTGGAGTTTGAAGGCGATAATGGCTTTATGTACAAAGCCAATTATAGCTTAAGAACGGCGGTGCGTATCCTTAAACCCATCGAGCGTTTCAAGGCTAAAAATGAGAACGAACTTTATCGTGCGGTAAAGGACTTTGCATGGGAGAAAATTTTTCATGAAAACCAAACTTTTAGAATAGATTTTACGGTAAATTCCCCTAACTTTAAGCATTCTCAATTTGCGGCACTTAAAGTGAAAGATGCCATTGTAGATAGATTTAGAGATTTAACGGGAAAGCGTCCGAGTGTGGAGAAAAACACGCCAGATATTGTCATCAATTTGCACATTAGTCACACCACGGTTACGCTTTCGCTCGATAGTAGTGGAGAAGCATTGTTCAAGCGAGGCTATCGCCAAGAAACGGGGGCTGCACCAATGAACGAAGTAATGGCGGCGGGCTTGCTTAAAATGGCAGGTTGGGACGGAAAAGGAAATTTTCTGGATCCCATGTGCGGATCGGGAACTTTGCTGATAGAGGCGGCTATGATTGCGATGAATATCCCGCCACAATTGCATCGTCCGCATTTTTCGTTTGAAAATTGGCAAGATTTTGATGCTGATTTATTTCAAAAAATCAAACAAACTAGAATCGATAGAATTCAGGAATTTCATGGCGAAATCATAGGATACGACATCAATATGTTGATGACAAAAGTTGCTGAGAAAAACATTCAAGCGGCGGATTTGCAAGATTTCATTACAGTGAAACAGGTGAATTTCTTCCAAACTAAAAAAGAGCATTTCCCACTTTTAATTGTATTTAACCCGCCATATGGCGAAAGATTGGAGGTGAAAACCGAAGATTTTTACAGGAGAATAGGCGACACGCTTAAAAATAATTATCCAAACACTTTTGCATGGTTCATCACATCAGATTTAGAATCAGCCAAGGACACAGGCTTGTGGTACACCGAGAAAATTAAGCTCTATAACGGAAAAATCGAAACCGAATTTGTGAAATACGAGATTTACGACAAGGCAAAAGAAGATGAAGGAAATTAAATTTTCGGTAATTATTGCCGTGTACAATCGTGCCGAGGAATTGAGCGAATTGCTACAAAGTCTTGCACGCCAAACTTTCAAAGATTTTGAGGTGGTAGTGGTGGACGATGGTTCTTCGGTCGATTTGCAACCCGTGATATCGTTGGCAAAAAAAGATTTAAAAATCACTTATTTTTTTAAGCCCAATTCAGGACCAGGGCTTAGCCGAAATTATGGAATGAAACGAGCCACGGGAAATTATTTCGTGTTTTTTGATTCCGATACGATTGTGCCGAACGATTATTTTGAAAAATTATATCAAAAACTCTCTACCCGTTGGGTGGATTTCTATGGCGGAGCCGATACGGCGGGCAAAGATTTTTCTATATTGCAAAAGGCAATTAATTATAGCATGACCTCCACAGCCACCACAGGTGGATTGCGTAGTGGCAGAAATAGCGTAGGTAAGTTTCAGCCTAGGAGTTTCAATATGGGGCTTTCGCGTGCGGCGTTTGAAGCTAGCGGAGGATTTATCCCCATGCGTATAGGCGAAGACCCAGATTTAACAATGCGATTGTGGGAACTTGGCTTTCAGTCCGAAGGCTTTTCCGATTTAAAAGTAGAGCACAAACGCCGAAACACCTTGGAGAGTTTTGCACGGCAAGTGCGTGGTTTTGGTCGGGCACGCCCAATTTTAAACCGATTGCACCCAGCTTATACCAAGGCAAGTTTTTGGTTTCCTACCTTTTTTGATTTAGGATTTTTATTGGCTTTAGCACTACTATTTTTAGGTTTTCCTTATTTATTATACCTCTACGGAATCTATTTTTTATGGATTTTGATTGAATCTTCGGTGCAAAACCGTTGTTTGCGCGTGGGCGTTCTCAGCGTGGTAGTAGTGATTTTACAATTTGCTAATTATGGCTATGGATTTTTGGAAAGCCAAATCAAGATTAATTTACTAAAACAAGAACCTCAAAAAGCTTTCCCTAGGCATTTTTAAAATGAAAATCCGATTAAAAAAATTTTTTTTGATTGTAGGTGTTCAAATATTATTTTGTTTTTTAATAATTTCTTTATTTGAATTTTTAAGAATTTACCCCTTAGTATATCCAAAAGCTAGTACAATTTTAGGAACAATTGAGACACTGATGACTCTATTATTCTATTTGTACTGAATGGATTTTCTTATCTTTATTCGGGAAATATCACAAAAATAGTATTTGAAAATAATTATAGTGAAACTAATAAAATACTAATACATTTATGCTTAATTTCAATAAATGTTTTCGTGTATTTTTTAATTATATATAATGTTTTTCCTATTTTTATAAATGATTTTTTTAAAATTATAATTGCAGTTGTCTTGACTGAAATTGTTTTAATTAAGAAAATAAACTAAAATGGAAATTTTTACCGATGAATATTTTATGCAGCAAGCCTATATCGAAGCACAAAAAGCTTACGAAGCCGATGAAATTCCCGTGGGAGCAGTCATCGTGTGCAAGGATAAAATCATTGCTCGTGCGCATAATCTGACCGAACGCCTTACCGATGTTACGGCACATGCCGAGATGCAAGCCATTACTTCGGCGGCGGCATATTTAGGAGGAAAATATTTAAAAGATTGTACGTTGTATGTAACGCTAGAGCCCTGTGTAATGTGTGCAGGTGCTTTGTACTGGTCGCAGATTGATCGGGTGGTAGTTGGGGCAGAAGACTTGCACCGAGGCTACCGACAAGCGGGCTTAAGTTTACATCCTAAAACGCAAGAAAAGTTCGGTGTTTTAGCTGAAAAATGTAGCCTTATTATCAAAGATTTTTTCAAGGCTAAACGCTAGGTTTAGCCTTGAAAAAATAAAATTTATTTGCTCAAACGAAGCAAAATAGTTTCATGAGGTTGGATATTGAGCGAAATGCTATTTCCACGAATTTTAAAAGATTTTTTAGACCATAAATCTTTGGCTTGGCGATAAGATTTTACCCCGATTTTAGTTAAATCAAGGTTTACTTTTGCCTTTTTATCTTCGGTATTAAGCACGCCTATCGCAACATCTCCATTAGCCAAGGACTTTACAAAAACTTGTAATTTTTCGGTAAAAATCACTCTTTTAGCTTGTTTGCCAAGTGCATCTTGGTCGATGGCGATAACATCGGGATTCATTAATATTTCCTTGGTTTTAGGCGTCATGCTTTTTAAGTCCAGAGAAATCATCAGAGGCGAAGCCATCAAACTCCATAGGCTCATTTGTGATTGGTATTCTGTGTCGGTACAGCCATGTCCGTTTAGCTCCGTAGACGGTGCACCTTTTTTGCCATAAAGCCCAGCCACGAGCATATCGGGGTCGTTCCAGTAGCCGTTGCCCGCAAACTCATCAAGCGGAGCGTTGATGTTTAAAATATCTAAAATTCCTGCCCCCCAGCGGTGCAATTCTTCGGGCGTGGTGTAGGGCTCGGTGGCTTTCCATTTATCGCGAATGTCTGCCGATGTGCGCCAAAGGGTTCCGCCTGCGTTTTTAGCCCAGTGCCATGGCTTGCGATCGCCCCATTCGCAAATGCTGAAAACTATATTTCTGTTGGTTTTCTTGAGTGCATCGCTCATTTTTTTGTAGCGTTTTTTTGCCGTTACGCTGTCAGCTGGAGCACCACAATAGTCATATTTTAGATAATCAATTCCCCAATCGGCAAAGGTTTTGGCATCTTGCTCTTCAAAATTTAAACTCGCAGTATAGCCCGCGCAAGTGAGGGGAGCCGCATCGGAATAAATTCCTATTTTTAAGCCTTTTGAATGCACATAATCGGCAAGTGCTTTGATGCCAGAGGGGAATTTCTGCGGATCGGGAATAATGTTGTTTCTGTTATCTCGTCCGCCCTGCCAGCCATCGTCTATAAAGATGTAATCGTAGCCCAAATCTCTGAGCCCAGTACTTACCAAGTCATCGGCAAGAGATTTAATGTCATTTTCGTTGAAATCCACACCAAAGTAGTTCCATGTCATAAAGCCCATGGGAGGCGTTTCGGTTTGAGCCGAAAGCAAGAGGCTCTGTATAAAACAAAGTGCAAAAATAAGTTTCTTCATATATCAGCTATTTTTTTGATTAAAATTAAAAAATGAATGAAATCAGAATTTTCAAAATTCCAATCCTAACAAAGATAGGCTAATTTCAAAGGGCAAGCAAGATAAAGAAAACAATAAAATACTGATTTTTAATAGGTGAAATATTATTTTGTCATTCCGAACTTGATTCGGAATCTCAGAAAAAACGGAATTTATAGATTTTTATTCATATCTGTCATTCTGAATTTAATTTAGAATCTCTTCGTGCTAGACCCTGAAACGAGTTCAGGGTGACACGCGTTTCAGAAAGTGGTGCGTGGTGATGTCATTCCGAACTTGATTCGGAATCTGAAAAAACGGAATTTACAGATTTTTATTCATATCTGTCATTCTGAACTTGATTCGGAATCTCTTCGTGCTAGACCCTGAAACGAGTTCAGGGTGACAGCTCGTGGAGAGTTTATGCAATGTGATTAAGAGGTGAAATTTTTGCTGGTTGTTTACAATTAAACAACGCCACAGATGTCTCCTAAATTAAATGGGAAATCTATGGGCAGAGTTTAAAAGATTAAACCAAAAAAAAACGCGAAAATCCGATTTTCGCGCTTTTTTCATTGATTCTATAAATCTATTGAGAAACCAATTTTTTATGGTTTTTACGATAGAAATAGTAAGAAACTAAACTTAATACCAATGCAATGGCTACACTTATTGGTACCCAAGTAGGGATTGGGATTTTATCTCCCGCGGCGTAGGTGTGCAATCCGCTGAGGTAGTAGTTTACCCCAAAATAAGTCATAATCGGAGAAGCCACCGCCCACAGAGATGCAATATTAAACGCAAAATTTCCTCTAAGTCCAGGCACCAATCGCATGTGTAATACAAAGGCATACACAATGATAGAAATAAACGCCCAAGTCTCTTTCGGGTCCCAGCTCCAGTAGCGTCCCCAGCTTTCGTTTGCCCACATTCCGCCAAGGAAAGTTCCCACCGTGAGTAGGAAAATACCGATGGTAAGCGACATTTCGTTTACGATAGTGAGTTCTTTGATGTTTTTGGTTATAATTTTTGAAGGTTTTAAGCAATATAAAACCAAAGAGAAAATTGCTAATACCATTCCGAGCCCAAAGAAACCGTAACTTGCTGCAATGATGGCAACATGTATAATGAGCCAATATGATTTAAGCACAGGAACCAGTGGCGTGATTTGCGGGTCTAGCAAAGCTGAACCGTGCGCAAAGCCCATCATGATTACCGCAACGAAACACCCTGCTGCGGGTAAAAATGCGTTGCTATTTCGGTAGAGAATAAGCCCTGCCAAAACACCAATCCATGAGATGAATACAATGGCTTCGTAACCATTGGTCCATGGGGCATGTCCCGAAATATACCACCTCAAGCCAAGCCCAAAGGCGTGAACCATAAATACTGCCCAAGTGGCAATGAGGGTATAAAAAATGAGTTTTCTAAGGATTTTTTTGTTTGAAAATAAATTCATAAATCCTAAAATCAAAAAGATAATGCCCAATACTCCGTAAACTTTCATTACATGAAAGAATGGTTCAAAATGATTGTAAAAAACCTCAATATTCACTTTAGTTTGTGGTGGAACGATGTTTTTGCCCCATTTTTGTTGATAAGCACCAATCTCGTCTACCACGCTATTTGCTTGTGCCCAGTCGTTGTTTTTCTGTGCTTGGTTCACGGCGTTAAAGTATTTATTAAAGAAAGCAAGTGCTGTGGTATCGATGTCCATGGTTTCGCCTTGTTTAATCCAGCTCGTCCAAGTTTCGTTGATGTCGTTCTGCACAGGAATCATTTTTAAATAATAGCCTTTAGCCAAGTTATCCAAAATCGTGAAACGCTCGGTAACATTAATGATTTCGTTGTCTTGTTTGGTCTTTTCAGAAGGTTTTTTTCTAAAAGATTCGCCGTAGGCTTTAGCCAAATAAAATTCGCCTGTGCCTAGGTTCACCATATTCATAAGAGAAGTATGGTTCGTTTCATCTACCTTTAATTTTTTATATAATTCAGGACCGATGTCTTTGCCTACTTTAATGATTGGAGCCTTTGCCCACAAGCTAGGATTCTGCTGAACAGAAATAAACCAAGCGGTGGCAGGCAAGCCATAAAACTTGTCTGATTTATATACTTTTCTCAACAACTCAAGAGCATGAGTGCTCACGGGTTTAATGCGCCCGCGATCGTCTTGGATTAAAAGGTGTTCAAATTTATCAAGATGTTCTGGCGAAAAATGAATTTGTTTTACAATGTCTTCGCCTTTTTCGATTGTGGTGATGTTATCGGCCTTCATGGCAAATTCATCGCTGCCGTGATTGTGCCCATCGTGTTCGTGGTGTTGTTCAGCCTCGGCAGAATTAGCGATGCTGTCAAGCGTTCTGATGTGGCTTTCGGCATCTTGTGCTTTTAAGTTTTGAAGCGAAAGAACGCTTAAAAATCCTAAAAATAGGTATTTTTTATGACTTAAATTTTTAAGCATTTTAGCAAGATTTGTAAATCGTGAACCTTTCCAGAAAAGTGTTAAGAACATTCCTAGATACAGCATAAAATATCCGATGTAAGTAATGATTGTCCCTGGGCGGTCTTGGTTTACCGATAGGCGAGTCCCCAATTGGTCTGGGTCGTAGCCTGATTGGAAGAAGCGATACCCGCCATAATCCAACACATTGTTCATATAAATTCTATAATCTTTCTCTTTTCCGTTGTCGATTACAGCGATTTCGCTTGCAAACGATGAAGGATTTTGAGAGCCAGGATAAGTTTCCATTTGAAAATCTTTTAATTTAATGGCAAATGGCGTGTTGATGATTTTGGAGCCATAGCCTGCAGAAATCATAAGCCCGTTGATTTGTTTGCGTGCGCTCAAGTTGGTATAGCCTTCGCCGCCGCGCAAGATGAGGGTGTCTTTTACATTCCCATCTTTATACTCAAGCACTACCACGTTGCTGTTTTCTTGGTCTTTATTTTTATCACCTGCAATAAATTCTAGCGTTCCGCGGTAGGCAGGTTTAGCCAACACAAAATTCACAGGGCCGATTTGGTACATGGCGCGCAATCTTGCATTTTGTGGCGTGTTCACTTCGATTTTTTGTAAACTCTGGGCAAAGGTGGCAGAATCTGTTACAGCTCCCATTTGCTGTCCTTGCATGCTCATGCTCTGCCCCTCAAGTGGCGAATTAATTGTGAGTGCATTTTCGTTTCCAGAGATTTGGATAGTCCCTTCGATAGGATTATTGAAAGTGAAAATTGCCCCACCGATTTCCTTGATTTCGCCCTCTTGTATATAGTTGGTTTTGCGTCCGCCTTGTCCCACGGTTACGATTTCTAGGCTTAATTTTCCTTTACCTGCAATCACGGTATCTTTGGCATGCGGAATGTAGTCTAAAGATCTCACCGAAATGTCTCGGTCTTTAAACAAATATCTTTGGCTAAAGTTTCTATGCAAAGGAAAGCCCACCTTTTTGCTATTTAAGAAAGTCATGGTGTAGGGCGTTTCGTAAGCCAAATGTTGGTCGCCATCAAAAATATCTAATTTCACATAAGTTTTATTAGAAATAATGTGGTTTGAAGTTTCTCCCTCGCGGATGTTCATCATGCCCTCTACCGAGAATAGGTGCGTGTAAGCCGCCCCGATGAACATTACCACAAACGCCACATGGAATAGCAAAACACTCCATTTGCCCCTGTGCCACAAGCGATATCGGAAGATGTTGGCTATAAAATTGATGATTAAAAGCACCTGCAATACACTGAACCAAACGCTGTAATACACAAGCTGCTTGGCGGCGGGTGTGCCATAATCATTCTCTATAAAAGTTGCTACTGCCATAGCCACCGCATAAATCAAAAGCATCACTGCCATGGCACGAGTAGAAAAAAGAAGTTTCTTTATAATATTCATTTAAATAAAATTAAAAAAATCGTTTTTTTTTATATTTGTTTGAAAAGAAGATTTTATTCTTCAATCCATTCCATAATCTCGGCATCGGTAGGTTTTGTGCGAGAGTAGTAAACGCGTGCCACTGTGCCATCTTCATTAATCAAGAATTTTTGGAAATTCCATTCCACGGGTGCATCGATTACGCCGTTTTCGCTTTTTTGAGTCAAAAATTGATAAATCGGAGCTTGATTTTCGCCCACTATATCGATTTTGCTCATCATCGGGAAAGTAACATTGTAGTTGCCTGTGCAGAATTTTTTGATATCGGCATTGCTACCAGGTTCTTGCCCTTTGAAGTTGTTGGAAGGGAAAACTACAATAGTGAAATTGTGATTTTTATATTTTTGGTATAATTCTTCTAAATCAGCATATTGCGGTGTGAAACCACATTCCGAGGCGGTGTTCACAATCATGATTTTTTTGCCCTTTAAGTCCGAGAAATTAAAATCATTTCCGTCGATATCTTTCACGGTGAATTGATAAAGATTTTTCACTTCAGCGGGATTTTCCACAGTTGTAGTTTCAGGTTCTTTCGAGGTTTTTAAAAATTTACAGGCACTTAGCGATAAGCCCATACAAGCGATTAAAAGTGTTTTTTTCATTTTGGATTAAAATAAAATTTCGGCTAAAATACAAAAAATAAAAATTTTGTAGATGCCACTCACGCAGGTAAAACCCTTTAGGTGTAAATTTTGTGTAAAAATTAATTTTATGCACGAAATCTTATCAATTTTTTGTAACTTTATCATTTGAATTAAATCTTGATTTTTGAGGTTTAATTTAATGATGAAAAAAGAAAAATTCTGAACCTATATATGAGTAATTACAAGTACATAAACCGCGAGATTAGCTGGCTGAAATTCAATGCAAGAGTATTGCAAGAGGCCAGAGATAAAAGCGTTCCGTTATTAGAACGACTAAGATTTTTAGGTATTTATTCAAATAATTTAGACGAGTTTTACAAAGTGCGATACGCTACGGTGGTGCGTGCTTTGGAGATAGACCAAAAGATTTATTCCAATATAATTAAAGGTCAGTCGCTTAAAACTTTATTAAACGACATCAAAGAAAGCGTTTCCTTGCAACAGCAAACCTATGATGATACTTATGATGAGATTATCCGAGAATTAGAGAAAGAGGATATTTTCTTTATCGATGACACCGAGGTTTCGGGGAAATATGCCGACTATATTCGCGATTATTTTCAAGATAAATTAAGCCATACCATTGCGGTGTATCTATACCCGCCAGATAGTACCAAAATTCCAGAATTGCGAGAGGGGGCAAACTACTTGGCAGTGAAAATGGTGAAAAATCCTGAAATTAAATCCGAGACTCGCCGTTTAAGACAAAATTCTAAGGCTTGGAAGGGCATTAAACCCGAAAATGAGCCACAGCCAGTCAATACCTACGCGATTATTGAAGTGCCTACACATCTCTTCTCACGCTTTGTGGTATTGCCCAAGATGGACGAGAATCGCCACTATATCATGATGCTTGAAGATGTGATTCGATATAACTTAAATGAGATTTTCAATATTTTTGATTACGACCATATCGAGGCACATTCTTTTAAATCCTCCAAAGATGCCGAAATGGATTTGGATCAAGATGTGCAAAAAAGTTTCATGGATAGGATTTCGCGCAGTGTGGAGCGTCGCCGTAGTGGTGAGCCTGTGCGTTTGGTGTATGATAGAGATATGGCACCAGATACTTTAGATTATTTAAAAAAGATATTACATATCGATTCTTATGATACCATTTCGCCAGGTAGCAAATACCACAATAAGCGAGATTTCATTAAATTCCCGAATTTGGGCAGAACCGATCTAGAATTTAAAAAGATAAAACCACTTGTACCACCTGCATTACAGCATGTAAAAAGCTACATCAGCGAGATTGAAAAGCAAGACCACATGTTGTATGCCCCGTATGCCGATTATTCAGTTTTGTTGAAATTTTTGCGCGAGGCAGCGATAGACCCGCATGTGAAATCGATTAAAATGACGGTGTATCGTGTGGCTAGCGAATCGCAAATTATGAGTGCACTGGTGAATGCCGCCAAAAATGGTAAAAAAGTAACTGCCGTGCTGGAGCTTCGTGCAAGATTTGACGAGGCAAATAATGTGCACTGGTCTAAAACTTTGCAAGACGAGGGCGTGAAAGTAATCTTTGGTGTGGCAGATTTAAAAGTTCACTCAAAGTTAGGTTTGGTAACTTATGAGCGAGAGGGGGTGGAAAAGAAAATTGCATTTGTGAGTACGGGGAACTTCCACGAGAAAACTGCGAGAATCTATACCGATTTTACGCTGCTTACTTCTCGCAAAGAAATTACAGAGGAAGTATCGCAAGTGTTTGATTTCTTTGAATTTAATTATAAAGTTAAGCCGTATAAGCACTTAATCGTTTCGCCACACGAAATGCGCCGAAAGCTCACACGCTACATCAATCAAGAAATTGAAAATAAAAAGCAAGGAAAACCCGCGCAAATCAATATCAAAGCCAATAGCCTTTCAGATAAAAAGATGATAGATAAGCTGTATCAAGCCAGCCAAGCAGGGGTAGAAGTGCGTTTGGTAATTCGTGGCATTTGTTGTTTGATTCCTGGCATTCCAGGCATGAGCGAAAACATAAGAGCCATCAGCGTGGTAGATAAATTCTTGGAGCACCCGCGTATTTATTGGTTTAAAAACGGGGGAGATGATCAAGTTTACATTTCATCTGCCGATATGATGACGCGTAACATCGATCACCGTGTGGAGGTAGGCTGCCCTATCTATGACCCTGAATTGAAGAAAGAAGTAATGGATACCTTTGATTTAAGTTTTAATGACAATGTAAAAGGTAGAATCCAAAATAATACACAAGACGAAATTTATCAAAGCAACGATTTGCCAGAAAATCGTTCGCAAATTAGCATTTACGAATATTATAAAAAATTGTATAATGAAAATAACTAAACTTGCCGCCATAGACATAGGTTCAAATGCTGTAAGACTTTTGGTGTGTTCCATATATAATGAGGAAGGTCGTGTAACATTCAACAAAACCAGCTTGGTGCGTGTGCCGATTCGTTTGGGAGAAGATGCCTTTGTGCGAGGCGAAATTTCTGAGGAAAACGAAAAAAGACTGATCCAAGCCATGACTGCCTACAAACTCTTGATGGATGTGCACCAAGTGCAAGGCTATTCAGCCTTTGCTACATCTGCCATGCGAGAGGTGAAAAACGGTAAAAAAATCGTAAAGAAAATCCGCGAAAAAGCAGGCGTGGATTTAGAAATTATCGACGGACAAAAAGAAGGGCAAATCATTTTTGAAACCGAGCTAAAAGAATATGTAAACGATAAGAATTCCTATCTATACATAGATGTAGGAGGTGGTAGTACCGAGCTCACCGTTTTGGCGCACGGAAAAGTGCTCAATACCCGTTCGTTTGATGTGGGAACGGTGCGCTGGCTCAATGGCAAGGTAGATGCTTCCTATTTGGTAAAAGAAGTGAAACCTTGGGTAATTGAAAATTGTAAAGATTTAGGCAATATCGAGATGATTGGTTCGGGGGGGAACATCAACCATATTTTTAAATATTCGGGTAAAAAGAAAGCACTCAGCTTTACTTATCTGAACCAACAAAGAAAGATTTTAAGTGCTTTGGATTTCGAAGATCGTTTGTCTATTTACAACATGAAACCCGACCGTGCAGATGTTATCGTTCCAGCGTTGGAAATCTATACTTCGGTAATGAAATTTGCCAAAGCTAAAAAGATGCATGTGCCAAAAATAGGTCTTGCCGATGGAATGGTGCAGTATATGTATCACCACAAAAAATAGTAAAATAGAATTTGAAATTAAAACATTAGAAGAGTTTATTAAATAAAATTATGATACTTAATATAGGAGAAGTTAGAGAATTATATATTGCGAGTGATAAATTCGGTATATTTGATGAAAATAATTTAAAAGATTTAGATTATAATAAATGGAGAGATTATGTCAATGCGTCTGATTTATTCACATGGTTTGAAAACACAGAAGATGGACAAGAAATTTTATCTAAAATTGATACAATTCCAGATGATTTTAAAGAGAGTTTTCTTTCTTTATTTGATTATACAAGCTGTTATCGAGACTGGAATGACTCAAAAAGCATATATAATATTGGGGTTATCTTTCATAAAGAACTAAAAAGAATTACAATTTCTTTTGAAAAGAAAGTTACAATTTCTGATTTGAAATTATTTTTAGAAATGGCAAACTATCTCGACGCTTTACTTTTAGTAGATGGCACAAAAATAATAGATGAAAAAGTTATTGCAGAGCTTCAAATGTAAATACACCATAGAAGATTTCGTAAAATAGAAATTATGAAAATAGGAAGAAATGACAATATAAAAATTGTAGGAATGAAATCAGATTTGAAATCAAATTCAATTGAAAAAATAGACTATCTGAAATGGATCGAATTTATCGAATTTAATAAAGATTATTTTGTGTGGTATGAAAATACAGAAGAAGGAAAACATGTGTTAGAAAACATAACAAAAGTACCAGATTGGGCAAAAGAACGCGTCCTTTACAATTTAAACAAGACAACTGTATATAGTACAAATAAAATTGTGGAAAATCAACATGATTTAGTCGTTAGATATTTAGAGAATGGCAGTATTAAAATTGATATAGAAAAGAAAATGAAAAAAGAAGTTGCTAAAATTCTTTTAGAAATGGCAAATTATTTGGAAGGTGAACTGATTATAAATGAGAGGAAAAAGTTAGAAAATATTGAACAATTAAACTAATACTTAAATTCATATTTATTTATATGCCAAAGGAAAATATTTCCCCTGAGTTGTTAAAAAGCTGGCAGTCAAAATTAGAAGAAATAACAAAAAATAGTAAAATAGAATTTGAAATTAAAACATTAGAAGAGTTTATTAAATAAAATTATGTTAACCCGAGGCTCATGGACAACCTTTTTTATAATGCACTACGGGTTATGATGACTGTTTCCCTATTACGAAAAACTAAAAAAGCGATTAAAAAGCGTAGAGCCAAAATATAATGTGTAAAATGAGAACACAAATTATCAAGACAATGTAAAGTTAATTTGAATAGGGGGAGAAAGAAAACGGGAGCGGATATGTTTTGCAAAAACTATAATTTATCGTATTTTTGAAACTTTGAACTAAAACCCAAAAATCGTTTAAATTCATATTTTTTATGAGGAAAAATCTGATTTTTGTGTAATTTTTATTCAAGGAAAATTAAAAATATAAATTTTTAAATTAAATGAACATAAAACAACATATTGCCGAGATAATTTTAGACACGCTAAAGGAGAAATTTCAGCTTTCGCCAGAGAGTGTGGAAATTCAAGTTACGAGAAAAGAGTTTGAGGGAGATTACACTTTAGTCGTTTTCCCATTGGTGCGTTTGCTTAAAACCAAACCAGAGCAAGCGGGCGAAATGATAGGAGAGGCTTTGATGGAAAAAAATCTTTTTTCGGGCTACAATGTTGTGAAAGGATTTTTGAATCTTGTACTTTCAGAAAAGTTTTTTGCAGAATACTTACAGCAATTAACGGAGGGCGAAAAAGCCCCAGCCATTCAACAAAAATTGATGGTAGAATACTCTTCGCCTAACACCAACAAGCCATTGCACTTGGGGCATATCCGTAACAATTTATTGGGCTACTCGGTAGCCGAGATTTTAAAAGCGGCGGGCAACGAAGTCATCAAAACACAAATCGTGAACGATCGTGGAATCCATATTTGTAAATCCATGTTGGCGTGGCAGAAATTTGGCAACGGCGAAACACCGAAAAGCGCCAATATCAAAGGCGACCATTTGGTGGGGAAATACTATGTAGCTTTTGATCAAGCCTATCGTGCAGAAATCAAAGATTTGGTGGAGCAAGGCGTGAGCGAGGAAGAGGCGAAAAAGAAAGCTCCTATCTTTTTAGAAGCACAAGAAATGCTCAGAAAATGGGAAGCCAACGACCCAGAAGTGCGTACGCTTTGGGCTACGATGAACGATTGGGTGTACAAAGGATTTGATGAAACCTATGAGCGTCTTGGTGTAAACTTCGACGAAGTGCAGCACGAGAGCGAAACTTATTTGCTCGGTAAAGATTTGGTGAATCAAGGTTTAGAAAAAGGTGTTTTCTTCAAGAAAGAAGACGGCTCAGTTTGGATTGATTTAACCAGCGAAGGACTAGACGAAAAATTAGTATTGCGTGCCGACGGAACTTCGGTTTACATCACGCAAGATTTAGGAACAGCCGTAGAGCGTTTCAAAAATTACAATATCGATGGTTTGACCTATGTCGTGGGGAATGAGCAAGATTATCACTTTAAAGTTTTATTTTTAATATTAAAGAAATTAGGCTTTGATTGGGCAGACCAATTACATCATTTATCATATGGAATGGTTGACTTGCCAGACGGGAAAATGAAATCTCGTGAGGGAACCGTGGTAGACGCAGACGATTTGATGGATGAGATGAAACAAACCGCCAAAGACATTGCTGCCGAAGCAGGAAAATTAGATGGGCTCAGCGAAGAGGAAAAAGAAGAATTATACGAAATCATCGGGCTGGGCGCGTTGAAATATTATATCCTAAAAGTGGACCCTAAAAAACGAATCTTGTTCAATCCCAAAGAGAGCATCGATTTCAACGGGAACACAGGGCCATTTATTCAATACGCTTATGTGCGTATCCAGTCGGTGTTGCGCAGAGAGCAGCCACAATCGGTAGATATGAGCGAATATAAATTCAGCACGATAGAAAAAGATTTGCTTAAAGCCATTAACGAATACAACGAAACAGTGCAAAAAGCCGCTCAAGAACTGAGCCCCGCTTTGATTGCAAACTATGTGTATGATTTGGTAAAACAATTTAATTCGTTCTATCAAAATCACAGCATTCTCAACGCCGATACCGATTTGCAAAAACAAGTTCGTTTGCACCTAGCCGAGCAAGTAGCCGTGAAAATCAAAAAATCACTCAATTTACTTGGAATCAAAGTGCCACAAAGAATGTAATGTTCATAATTTTATAAAAATTGACGCCGAGCGAAATTTCGCTCGGCGTCATTGTTTTTTTATAACTCTAAATAATCTTCTAGCAAGATTTCGATATTTTTGTAACTTGATTTATTTTTCAGCACATCTAGCACAAAAGATCGGTCGCACCATTGTGCTTCAGAAATATCTTCTTCCGTTTGTGGCGTAGGCAATTCATCGCCTTTGTAGAGCATTTCATACCAGTAAGTTGTTTTCAAAACGGGCTTGCCTTTAAGCTCGTACATGTGATAAGTCTTCGGCAATTTTTTAGTAATATTTAAATCTGTAATGCCACATTCTTCTTCCACTTCGCGCAGTGCGGCCGCTTGTTTTTTCTCATCTTTTTCGATTTTTCCTTTGGGTAAATCCCAAGTATTGAGGCGATAAATCATCAAAATTTCCCCTTTTTTATTTTGAACAATACCGCCTGCCGCTTTGATGTTCTCAAAACTTGCTTTAAACTCCTCAAAAGTATTTTTAGGCTTTTTTGAAACAATACAAAAAGAACCCATTTCGCCCTCGTTTTCCTCGAGCATACAAAGGTTGTAAATGTGTTCAAAAACCTTGGTGTTTTTCACCACGATATTTAGGCAATTAGCCTTTTTACTTGGATTTTCAGCAAAAGAAACTTCTACATTATTAATAAAAACTCTGTACATTTTTGTAGTTTTACATTTTAAAGATATAAAATTAATTAAAAAATGAAATTTGAAAGTAAAAAAATTGTTATAAATCAGCCACAGGCACAAATTCACCAAACATTAGCACAGCCAGAAAATTACGAAAGCTTAATGCCAGAAAATACCAATTTCTTTCTGTATGATGATGCTAAAGGTTTTGACTTTCAGTTGAATGGAATGCCAAAGGTAGGGCTTAAATTAAAAGAAATCAACGAACCCAATTACATTTTATTTGAATCACCGAATGCCAACTTTAATTATGAAATGAAAATTGTAACCGAGGCGTTGGGCGATTCACAAACTCAGGTTTTTATTGATTTTAATGGAAAATTCAATCCGATGATTGAGATGATGGTAAAGCGACCATTGACCAATTTTCTTGAAAAATTAATGGATAATTTAGCCCAAAAATATAGCTAAATAAAAATTGAAATAAAATCCTTAATTTTGCACCCACTTTCAAAGAATTTGAACCATGTCAAACTTAATAGAAAAACTACAAGGAATACAACAACGCTTTGATGAAATCGCTGATTTAATCATTCAGCCCGATGTCATCAACGATCATCAGCGTTATGCCAAGCTCAATAAAGAATACTCAGATTTAAAAGAAATTGTTGAGGTAAAAGAAGAGTACGAGGCACAATTAAACTTGCTCGAGGAGGCAAACCAAATCATCGAATCTGCCGAGGATAGAGATATGGTAGAGCTTGCCAAGGAGGAAAAAGACAGTGCACTGGCAGCGATTCCAGAAATCGAGGAAAGAGTGAAATATCTTTTAATTCCGAAAGATCCCGAAGATGACAAAAACGTGATTGTGGAATTGCGTGCAGGAACTGGTGGGGACGAAGCGGCGATTTTCGTAGAAGATATTTTCCGTATGTATTCTATGTATTTCAAAAGTAAAAATTGGAATTTTGAGGTTTTAAACGCAACCGAAGGAGGAATCAAAGGATACAAAGAATTGGTGCTCGAGGTGAGCGGTGATTCTGTGTACGGAACAATGAAATTTGAAAGTGGGGTGCACCGTGTGCAGCGTGTGCCAGAAACGGAGTCGCAAGGGCGTGTGCACACTTCGGCGATTACAGTGGCTGTATTGCCAGAGGCAGAAGAAGTGGATGTGGAAATCAACCCAGCAGATTTGGAATACCAAACAGCGCGTTCAAGTGGAGCGGGAGGACAGAATGTAAACAAGGTAGAGACCAAGGTGCAATTAACGCACAAGCCTACGGGAATCATGATTCAGTGTCAAGAATCTCGTTCGCAACACGCCAACAGAGAAAAAGCCTTGCAAATGCTCCGCACCAAATTATACGAAATCGAGTTTGAAAAAATTATGAGCGAGCGTACCGCACAGCGTCGTTCGTTGGTGTCTTCGGGAGACCGTTCGGCAAAAATCCGTACTTATAACTATCCGCAAGGGCGTGTGACCGATCACCGAATCAATAAATCGATTTATAATCTCGATAACTTTATGAATGGCGACATTCAAGAGATGATCGATGCACTTAAATTAGCAGAAAACGCCGAAAAAATGAAAGGCGAGGAGGCGATATAAGACAAAATTTGTTCTATGATAATAAACGAGGCGTTTCTTTACTACATTTGGAAATTTAAACTGTGGAGTAAAGGAACGCCTTTGCTTTCTACCCAAGGCGAGAGCATCGAGGTGATTTCGCCAGGAGAGAGAAACGAGCACGCAGGTCCCGATTTCATCAATGCCAAATTGAAAATCAATGGTATTTTATGGGCTGGCAATGTGGAAATTCATGTAAAATCGTCTGACTGGATTTTGCATAATCATCAGCAAGACAAAAACTACCAAAATATCATTTTGCACATCGTTTTTGAAGACGATTACCAAGAATCATTGGGCAAATTTTCTACTTTAGAACTAAAGAAATATTTGCCAAATGCCATCATCGGGAAATATCAAAATTTGCAAGAAAATTTTGATTTCATTCCTTGCGAAAAATTCATGGGAGATCTAGATGACTTTTATCTAAAAACCTTTACCGAGCGATTATTCATCGATCGATTGCAACAAAAATCCGAGCAGCTCAATCAGCGATTGCAATATTTAAAAGGCGATTGGGAAGCCCTTTTGTTTGAAGAATTAAGCTATATTTTTGGATTGAAAATCAATGCCGAGCCTATGCGGCTTTTGGCTAAATCTTTTCCTTTCCAAGTGTTGCGTGCCAATCATGGAGAAGCCGAGGCATTGCTTTTAGGGCAAGCGGGATTTCTGGAAGAGCCACAAGATGATTATAGCATTGCGTTGAAAAAATCCTATGATTTTATTCGGCATAAACATCAATTGTCGCCCGTTTCCAATCATTTATTTAAGTTTTTGCGATTGCGCCCGCCGAGCTTTCCTACGCTGAGAATTGCACAATTAGCAGGGATTTATCGCGAAACGCACCAAATGTTTTCTTTGCTACAATCGGCACGGAATTTAAAAGAATTTTACACCATTTTTGAGCGATTTTCCACGAGCGAATATTGGGATAATCATTATAAAATAGGCGTAGAAAGCAAACGAAAAACGACTAAAAAAATATCCAAATCGTTGATTCATTTAATCTTAATCAATGTTTGGTATCCGATTTTGTTTTTATTTGAGAAAAATCAAGCCGATTTTGATGTGGAAAAATTTTTAGAGGCTTATGCCGAAATTCCAGCCGAAGAAAACTCTATTTTGTTGAATTTTAGAAATTTAGGAATTGAAATTGAAAATGCACAAGATAGCCAAGCTTTGCTAGAATTGAAAAAAAGTTTTTGCAATCACAAAAAATGTTTATCTTGTAACATTGGAAATCAAGTTTTAAAATCATGCTAGACGATTTAAGAATCAAAATGGAAGCTCACGGATTTGAGGTAATTTCTCGTATTTCGGACAAGCTCGGAATGCGTGCCGCCAAATTGCGTTTGCTTTTCATTTATTTATCTTTTGCCACATTAGGAATTACCTTTGTTTTTTATTTAATCATGGCGTTTTTCCTTTGGGTAAAAGACGGCTTCATCAAAAAAAGAAAATCAGTTTTTGATTTATAATTAAAAAACACATTTTGAGGGATTTTTTTCAGCATTTTTCAGTCAATCGTAGTCAGCGAGTTGCATTTTTGTTGTTGTGTTTTTTGGTCGTTGTGGGGCTTTTAGGTTTAGAATTTATGCCTAATTTTTCAGCAGAAAGCAAGCCCGCCGAGCTTCCCGATGAGGTGAAAAGTTATTTAGCACAAACCGAAAGTTTAGATGAAAAAACTACCGAAATTCAGTTAGAAAAATTTAATCCCAATGCTTTGGATGCCGAGGGGTTTCAGCGTTTAGGCTTTTCTAAAAAGCAAGCAGAAATCATTGTAAAATATCGTTTTTCTCTGGGCGGAAACTTCCAATCCGCGGAAGAATTTGCGAATTGCTTTGTCGTGAGCGAGGCGAAATTTAAAGAGCTTCTACCGTATATTGAACTCCGCGAAGTGGCAACGAAATCTACGCCACCATCGCCGAAAACTTTTAGTGATAAAAAATCCATTAAAATATCGAATTTTAATCCTAATACTTTAGACCAAAAAGGCTGGGAACAGCTGGGCTTTTCAGAAAAACAAGCCCAAGCTATAATTAAATACAGAGATAAAATTTTGGGTGGTGAATTTGAGAATTTACAACAAATTAAGGATTGCTATGTTATTAATGATTTTAAATTTAATCAAATAAAAGATTTTATTACTCTGCCCAAAACGAAGTCTGCACCTCAGAAAAAGCAGCAAAATATGATTTTGTATCCCAATGAAATGACTTTAAAAGATTGGTTAAAAATAGGATTTAGTGAGGCAGATGCTAAAAATATTCTTAAATTTCGGGGTTTTATGGGGAAGTTTAAATCAGTCGCAGATTTAGAAAAATTGAAGATTGATAATATCGAACTTTTAACCCAGCTAAAAAATCAATATATATTAAAATTTGATTGAAAATTTTGAGAAAATGAGAGAAAGAACAGAAGAACAAAATATCATTGTAGAAGCCATTAGAAGTTTTGCCGAACAAAGAATTAAACCCCATGTGATGGAGTGGGACGAGGCACAACATTTTCCTGTAGAATTGTTTAAAGAATTGGGCGAAATGGGCTGTATGGGCGTATTTGTGCCAGAAGAATTAGGCGGTTCGGGCTTGAGTTATGAGGAGTATGTGGACATTATCGACGAGATTTCGCAAGTAGATCCTTCCATTGGATTGTCGGTGGCGGCTCACAACTCGCTCTGTACCAATCATATTTTGACTTTTGGGAACGAGGAACAAAAACAAAAATGGATTCCGAAATTGGCATCTGGACAAGCTCTAGGAGCTTGGGGACTTACCGAGCACAATACGGGCTCTGATGCGGGCGGGATGAGTACCACTGCCGTGAAAGATGGCGATGAATGGGTGATTAATGGAGCGAAAAACTTCATTACACACGCGATTTCTGGCGATATTGCTGTGATTATGACGCGCACGGGCGAGGTGGGAACTTCGGGGAATTCAACCGCTTTTGTGCTAGAAAAAGGAATGCCAGGCTTTACTTCTGGTAAAAAAGAGAATAAATTAGGTATGCGTGCTTCGGAAACAGCCGAATTGATTTTTGATAATGTACGCGTGCCAGATTCGCATCGTTTAGGCAATGTGGGCGACGGGTTCAGACAGGCTTTAGCCATTTTAGATGGCGGGAGAATCTCGATTGCAGCCTTGGCTTTGGGTATTGCAAAAGGGGCTTATAAAGCAGCGTTGCAATATGCTAAGGAAAGAAAACAATTCGGTCAGCCAATTGCTAATTTCCAAGCCATTAATTTTAGATTGGCAGAAATGGCAACTAAAATTCACGCTTCTGAATTAATGATTTTGAAAGCTTGCGAAATGAAGCAGAAAAATCTAAAAATGACCAAAGAAGGTGCTATGGCTAAATGGTATGCTTCGGAATCTTGTGTGGAAATCGCCACCGATGCGGTACAAATTTTTGGGGGCTATGGTTATTCCAAAGATTTTCCTGTGGAAAAATTCTTTAGAGATTCAAAATTGTGTACCATAGGAGAGGGAACCACAGAGATTCAGAAACTGGTGATAGGACGCGAGATTTTAAAATAACTTAGGATAGAAGAACAGAAAGCCGTAAAAAAGCTTTCTGTTTTTTTTTTTTGAATTTTACATTGCTAAAAATAAAAAGTACTTGATGGAGTGTGTTTATTATCCAAAGATAATCTAACTTTGCAGTCAAATAAATTTCCAGAAAAAAATGAAAAAGATAAAATTTCTTTTAAGCCTTTCAGTTATGCTTTTTTTAGTCTATTCGTGTAGCGATGATGAAAACAGCACGCCAGAGATAAAGAAAAAAGAAGTAGTAAAAGAGAAAGGAAAAGATGAAATCCCTAGCACCACTAGTGATGAAACAGGAGATAATGCAGGAGACGACTCAGGCGAAAATCCCACAACAGAAACTCCTACAACACCAAACACCGACAATGGAACCAATCCCGAAGGCACCTACCGATTATCTTTTAATGCAGCAGGCGGAACGGGAGCTATAAACGATATATTTGCCAAACCAGGAGAAGTAGTATCATTACCCGACCCGAGAGATCATTTCAAAAGATTTAATTATGAAGCCAGAGGAGGCTACAACGATTCTCCCGAAGAAGGTGCATGGATTAAACACGGAAGAGAGTTTAAAATGCCCTCGCATGATGTAACTTTGTACGTCGCTTGGCAGGTAATAGATAAATCTTTACTTAACGAACCAAGCAAAAAATATAAAAATCAAGATGTTTTTGCAGAAGGGGTAGATATTCCCCAAGCAAACGATTGGGTGCCGATTAGATATTCAGAAAATAAAACAGTAGTTTGGGATAAAACCAAAAAATGGTATGATACAGACCAAGCAAACGATCCGCTTTGTTGGGCAGCTACCACAGCAAATGTTTTGCATTGGTGGATGGATCAAAACAAAGAAAATATTGAGGAATATTACAGATTAAAAGGTAAAACCTTAGAAAAATCTGGAATGCCAAGAGAGTATAAAGATACATACAATAGTGAGATTTACAAATATTTGAAAAAACATTGGCCATCGCGCGGAAACCGTGTTCAGCCTGCGTTTAATTGGTTTTTATCAGACTCTAGCGTGAAAATCCCAGGCGGAGGATTTTTCGAAGAAGTTTTTAAAAATAAAAACATAGCCAATGGAGATTTTAACGTTGATGCTTATCGTTTTACCAAGTTTTGTGATCAAGCACTCAGCCGAGGAGATGTCATGTCTATAGGTATTCAAATCGCCGGCGGGGGGCATGCAATTGTCGTTTGGGGAGCTCATTTCGATGAAAAAGGATTTGTGGATGCGCTATATTATACCAATAGCAATGATACAAAATCAAATACAACAGAAGATGGAAGACTGATAGGGCTTAAAAAGACTAAAGTAACTTATAAAGGCGATAAAATTTATACAGACGGAAGCACAGGAGAGCCAACAATTGAAGTAACAGAAATTTCAAGTCTATCATTGGGGAAACAAATTTGGAAAGAATATTTTGCGAAACAAAGATAAATTTATTTAATTTGAACATTTAAAGTTAAAAATTTAATTGTTCAAGATGATCAAAGTGTTTCACAATCCCAGATGTAGCAAAAGTCGTGCGGCATTACAGTATTTAGAAGATAAAAACCAAAAATTTGAAATCTATAAATATTTAGACGAAAAAATATCCGAAAATCAAATTAAAGATATTTTAGCTAAAACAGGATTAAAGCCCATAGATTTGGTACGAACCAACGAAGATATTTGGAAAGAAAACTACAAAGGAAAAGATTTAACAGATGAGCAGATTATTTCTGCCATTGTAGAAAATCCAAAATTGCTCGAACGCCCTATCGTAATCAATGGAGACAGAGCCGTTGTGGCTCGCCCTACCGAAAAAATCGATGAAATTTTAGACTAAAGAATGCAAAAAAAAATAGGTCTAAAAGAGGCAATTTCCATCGGAATTGGAGGAATGGTGGGTGGCGGTATTTTTGCCGTGCTTGGATTAGCCGTTTCTTTGGCAAAAGGAGGTACCCCCGTAGCATTTTTGTTTGCGGGGATTTTAGCTTTGATTACATCATATAGCTATGCCAAGCTTTCGCAAACTTATCCTGATCGTGGAGGAACGGTAAAGTTTGTAAATCAAGGATTTGGTGTAACGGTTTTTAGCGGGGCGATAAATAATTTATTGTGGTTAAGCTACATCATTATGCTATCGCTCTATGCATCGGCATTTGGTTCATATGCCCCAAACTTGTGGGAAATCATGGGCGATAAAAAACTTGATTTTCACTTATTTGCAAGTTTCATTATTTTATTTGCCACCATTATCAATTATTACAGCATTGCAGTCGTAGGGAAAATAGAGTCCTACGCTGTGATTATCAAATTAATAATACTATTAGCCTTCGTAGCCATCGGGGGCTATGGCTTGATGGAGAGTCAGTACATTTCGCAGCTTTCCATTTCGCATTGGGAATCTCCCGTAAAGCTTTTTGCGGGCGGAATGGTGATTTTTGTGGCATATGAAGGATTTGAGCTCATAGCCAATGCAGTGCCAGATTTAGTAAATCCAGAAAAAAATGTATCACGAGCTTACTACATCTCGGTGATTTTTGTAATTCTTTTATATATCGTAATTGCTTATGTTACGGTGGGTTCTTTGCCTTTTTCGGATATTGCGAGGGCGCAGGATTATGTGCTTGCCGAGGCTGCAAAACCTATGCTAGGTAAAGTTGGGTTTACCATAATCACCATTGCGGCATTAATTTCCACTTTTTCTGCGATAAATGCCTCATTATATGGTGGTAGCCAAGTAAATTATGAAATTGCAGAGGATAAAGAGCTTCCGCATCATTTTCTGGGGCAACTATGGGGGCAACCCATAGGGCTTATGATCACGGCAGTTTCTACCTTTGTTTTAGTAAACACGCTCGATTTAGAAAGCATATCTACGGCGGGAAGCCTTGGTTTTATTCTTATTTTTGGCGTAGTAAATTTAGTTAATTTAAAGTGCTATAAAAGCACAAATTCAGTCAGAATCATTCCACTTTTGGGAACAATATTAAGTGCTATTGCATTTGTAATTTTAGTCAATCAACAATGGCAAGAAAATAAACTAGGAATCTATGTTTCGGCAGGAATTATCTTATTTTGTTTTCTTGTAGAGTGGGTATATAAAAAATATAAAAAATGAAAAAATTTGTAGGAGGACGCATAAAAAGCGTAAAATATGTATTCATAGGCATGTGGAAATTGATTTCGACAGAGCATGCCATTATTTCACAAATCATACTATTTACCCCGCTCATATTTCTAGGTTTTTATTTCGGGATTAGTCGCATAGAGTGGGCAATTCAGCTTTTTTGTTTAGCCTTGATTTTAACGGCAGAAAGTTTAAACACCGCGATAGAAAAACTATGTGATTTTGTGCATCCAGATTTTCATCAGAAGATAGGTTTCATAAAAGATGTTTCGGCGGGAGCATCAGGTTTTGCGGTACTTATCAGTTTAGTAATCGGAGTATTAATTTATTACCCTTATATATGCGCTTTATGAAAAATATACTGAAATCCAGATTTAGCCTTTTATGGGCATTTCAAATCACTTTTTTGCTACTTTGTTTCTTAACTCGTTTAATTTTCTATATTTTAAGTTTCAATAGTATAGATTTTTCAATCATTAATCTATTGAAAATATTTGGATACGGGCTATTTTTTGACATTGGTGCAGTCGTATTTTTTAGTTTATTTTATTTAGTTTATCTGTTGTTTTTCCCTTCAAGATTCATCGGCAGCATAGTAGATCGTGTGCTCACTTTCTTCATCACGGGCATTATGCTTTTCATAAGTCTATTTGCCATTGCCGCAGAATTTCCTTTTTGGGATGAGTTTAATGTAAGATTTAATTTCATTGCAGTAGATTACTTAATTTATACTTACGAAGTTGTAGAAAACATCAATCAATCTTATCCGATTCCGTTTTTAGTAGGAGGGCTAGTGTTATTTATTTTGGTTTTATTTTTCATTTATTATAAGACTAAAAGTTTATACAATACATTTAATCAAAAAACTAAATTTTTAAGCCGTTTATGGGTGGTGGTAGGATATTTTCTGGTCGCTGCCATTTACATTTTTTCAGTAAAAAATACCGATGCCGAATGGAGCCAAAATACTTATAAGAGCGAATTAAGCAAAAATGGCGTATATTCTATTTTTGCAGCATATAGAGCTAATGAGCTAGATTACAGTAAGTTTTACATGCAACTTGATGATAAAGAGGCATATTCTATTTTGAAACAAAACTTATTACAAAAAGGAGAAAAATACACAAATTCCGAATTTGATAATATTGAAAGAATTGTTCCAGCCACTAGCGACACGCTGAAAACGCCAAACATTATTCTTGTTACTATTGAAAGTTTAAGTGCAGATTTCTTGGGTGTTTTTGGGAATAAAGAAAAGCTTACACTGTTTTTGGATTCTTTGTCTAGCAAAAGTATCTTTTTTACCAATTTGTATGCAACAGGCACACGCACGGTGCGTGGTATGGAGGCTTTAACCTTGTGCGTGCCGCCTACACCAGGCAATAGCATAGTGAGAAGATTGAACAACGATAGCCTTTTCTCTATCGCTACGGTTTTAAAGAAGAAAAATTATGATTTAAAATTCATTTATGGAGGCGATGGTTATTTCGATAATATGAATACATTTTTTGGCGGACAAGGTTTTGAAATCGTGGATCGAGATAGAGGAAATCCTCTACCTGATTTCTTGGATACCAAACGCTATGAAATCGAAGATAATGAGGTGACTTTTGAAAACGCGTGGGGCATTGCCGATGAGGATATTTACAAGCAATCGCTTAAATATGCACAAAAATCTTATGCCCAGAATAAGCCATTTTTTCAATTTATTATGACCACTTCCAATCATAAGCCCTATTCTTTTCCAGAAGGAGCGGTAGATATGCCACAAGGAGAGCGTGAGAGCGTGGTGCGGTACACCGATTATGCCTTGGAAAAATTCATAAAACAAGCACAAAAAGAAAAATGGTTCAAAAACACGATTTTTGTTATCGTGGCAGATCACTGCGCGAGTAGTGCAGGCAAGTGGGAAATCAATGTCGAGAAACACCACATTCCGGCTTTTATCTACAATGCAGGACTGGAGAAAAAAGAAGACAGACTTTGTTCTCAAATAGATTTGATGCCTACACTTTTTGGATATTTAGGCTGGGGCTATGATTCCCAGTTTTATGGCGAAAATGTTTTTGAATTTAATAAAGAAGATGAGCGAGCATTAATCGGAAATTACAGAACGCTCGGATTGTTAAAAAATAATATTTTTACCGAATTAAACGACAGAAAAAAATACAATCAATATCTTTGGGACGCCAAAAATACCAATCTCATAGAATTGAAAAAGCCCGTAGATAGTCTTTTAAATCTCACGATAAGCTATTATCAAACGGCAAGTGAGCGATTTAGAAATGGCAAAATGAAAGTCAAAAATTAAAAAATAACATGTTTACAGAATCTCAGATACAAGAACTTAAAAAAATACTCCAAACGCCTAAAAAAATCGTAGTGATTCCGCACAAGAATCCCGATGGCGATGCCATTGGATCCACGGTAGCCTTGGCTCAAATTTTAATCAAAATGGGACACAAGGCAGAAGTCGTGAGCCCAAATGATTTTCCTAAGTTTTTGAAATTCATGCCTTATTCCAAGACGGTTTTCAATTCAGAATTCAATCCACAAGGTGCTGAGATTAAAATAAAAAATGCCGAAATTATATTTTTGCTAGATTTTAATTCGCTCGACAGAATCGATGAACTGGGCACGGCGGTAGAAAAATCTAGAGAATTAAAGATTTTAATCGATCACCACCAGCAACCAGATGATTTTGATTTTGTGTACTCGGATACCGAGATGCCAGCCACTTGCCAAATGATATATCATTTGGCCGAGCAAATGAATTGGACGGAATTCATTGACGAGGACATCGCTACTTGCTTATACACAGGATTGCTCACCGATACGGGAAATTTCAGATTTCCGTCGGTCAAGGCTTCTACCTTGGAAGTTGCGGCACAATTGGTGCGCAAAGGAGCCTTGCCGTATAAAATTCAAGACGAAATTTTTGACACCGCCACCGAAGCCCGTTTCAAATTGCTCAGTCGATTTTTAGACAATATGCAATTGTTTCCCGAGTACAAAACGGCACTTTTCACTTTAAGCCGAGAGGAATTGCTCAGCAATGGATTCCAGAAAGGGGATACCGATGCTTTTGTAAATTATGGTTTAAATTTAAAAGGCTATGTATTTTCTGTCTTTATGGCAGAAGACACACAAAAGGATTTTGTCAAAATTTCATTTAGGTCTAAAGAAGATTTTGATGTAAGCGAATTGGCACGCACGCATTTTAGCGGGGGCGGTCATATCAACGCAGCAGGAGGGCGTTCGGAGCTTAGCCTAGAAGAAACTGTAAAAAAATTCATAGATTTGTTGCCTAATTATGCTGAAAAACTCAAAAATACTTTGGCTTAGCCTAATCGCCTTGGGGGCTTGCACGCACAACCCGCCACAATATCCGTCTCAATACAAAAAAGGCGGATTTATGGAATATTCTAAGCAATTTAATCGTGATTTAAAAAACTTAGAAAATCAATATTTTGATGCCTACATGCAAGCGCATCCCTCCCAGGAATTTGTGAATACGCAATCAGGTTTTAAAATGACGAAAACGCAGTTGGGCGAAAAAAATACTCAAGACAACGATACAATTGTTTATACCTATGTCATAAAAGATTTGCAGGATAGTGTGCTGTATTCTGCTTCGGAAATTGGCAAAAAAAAGCAAGTAATGGGCAAGGCAGAAATGCTAATTGGCATAGAATATGCCTTGAAAAGAATGAACGCGGGCGAAAAGGCTACCCTGCTTTTGCCTTCGTCTTTGGCGTATGGTGCCAACGGAGATGGCAATAAAATTGGAGCCAATGAGCCTTTAGTTATAGAAATAGAATTAATTGAAAATAAAAATAAGTGAGAAATTTAAAAACAATTTTAATAGTATGCCTTGCGGGCTTATTCCTCACAAGGTGTACCTCAATTCCAAAATTTATGAGTAAAGAAGAATTTAAAAATTTAGACGATGGCTTATATGCCAACATGGAAACCTCTAAGGGCGACATGCTAATTAAATTATACGAGCAAGAAGCGCCTATGACGGTGGCAAACTTTATCGGTTTGGCAGAAGGCGTAAAAGAAAACAAAGCCAAGAAAAAAGGCGTTCCGTATTACGACGGGTTGATTTTTCACCGAGTGATCAAAGATTTTATGATTCAAGGGGGAGACCCACAAGGTACTGGTGTGGGAGGTCCTGGATACGATTTCGAAGATGAAGTAGACAATGACTTAAAACATGATAAAAAAGGGGTGCTTTCTATGGCAAATGCAGGTCCTAATACCAATGGTAGCCAGTTCTTTATCACTGAGGTGCCTACACCTTGGTTAGATGGCAGACACACTATTTTTGGGCAAGTGGTAAAAGGTTTAGATGTAATTGATACCATTGCCAATGTAGAGAAAAACGCACAAGACAAGCCGAAAGAAGATATCAAAATCAACAAGGTAGAAATCGTGCGTAAAGGAGACGCCTACAAAAAATATGATGCCAATAAAGCATTTGAAAAAGCTAAAGCCGATCACCAAGCTAAACTAGAAGAAGCCAAAAGAAAAAGAGAAGAAGAAATGAAAAAAGAAGTACAAAGAATAAAAGATTTAAGCGCAAAAGCTGAATCTACTCCAAGCGGATTAAAATATGTAGTGCTTGAAGAAGGCACAGGCGAAAAACCTAAAAAAGGAGACAATATCGATGTTCACTACACATTGCGTCTTGCCGATGGTAGAAAATTAGATTCATCTTACGATAGAAATCAGCCTTTAAATATCGATGTTGGATTAACTGGTTTAATCCAAGGTTGGATGGAAGCTCTTACCATGTTCAATCGTGGAAGTAAAGTATTTTTAATCATTCCGCCACAATTGGGCTATGGATCGCAAGGAGCAGGTGGAGTCGTTCCGCCAAATGCTACTTTGTTCTTTGATATGGAAGTTTTAGACAAATAATAGAAAAACGAAAATTTAGAAAAAGCCTTATCTTTGTGGATAAGGCTTTTTTGTATTCAAAAATGTTTAAAATATATTTTAGTTGAATGGAGCCAGAAAAAAGAAAAATATTAGTTAGTGCTTTACTGTTGTTAAGCATTTTTTGTTGCGGTTACTCATTTTAATCCTTGTTTATAGCTTAGTTTTTGGGCTGAGTATTGCATTTTTTAATGAGGGAGGAGTGTTTCTGTTCTTAATTATTTTGCCAATAATAAATATTGTATTTTTTTTAATTTTATTTATTGAGGCTATTTTCTTAAAACATAAGAAACAATGGGCAAAGCTAGTGTGTAATCTTATTCTTCTTTTATGTTTGATCTCTTGGTATATTTTGCCTGTGATTTTAATAGATAAGAGATTTAAGTAAAAAACCTCTGTAATCAAATTACAGAGGTTAAAAAGGATAATGGGAAGTATTATTTTTTCTTAGCCCACCATAATGGAGTATGTACATTATCTTCTCCTCCAAGTAATTCAACTGCTTGTCGATAACTTTTCGGAACATTGTTTTTCAGGTTAGATGGATATGGAAGCCTTTGTGGAAAAAACTCAATCTTACTTTCTTTATAATTATTATCGTTCAAGGTAGGAATACCAGGGAGAGGTTGTTCTATAGCTGGATTATCAAAGAAAGGTAATCCTAATCTTCTGTGGTCGCTCCAAGTTTCTAGTGGTAACCATGGAAGTTGAGCAATGAATTTTTGTGTGATGATTTTAGTCAATTGATCATTTTTTATGGTTCCGTTTTTATATAGTTTATTTTTTGGATATTCATAAATGACTGTTTTACTTTGATTGGAGTAACCATCCATGTAATCCATATTTATAGGTGAAGGTTCTGTTGTGTGCTCCCACTTAACAGATGTTCCATTTTTATTATATGAATCAGAGGCAATGTATTTGTCATAATAAGGCAAGGTGCCCCAGTATTCAAAACTTTCTTTAATTCCTTTTTCATATGCAGTTTTACCCTCGATAGGAACACTCCATCCTTTCAAAGAAGCTTCAGCAATAAGGAAATATGTTTCCCAAGAGGCAAAGAAAATTCTTTTAGCCGAGCTATCTCTAAATTTAGTTACCAATCTTGGTAAAGTTCCAGGCCATCCAAATAGATTGTTTATAGCGGCTTTTTCTCCCCAATCTCCTAAACTATAAGTATTCCATGTATATTTTGCATTAATTTCTTTTAGAACTTTTTTATCTTCTACATTGATTAAAGTTCGTTTAGTTTCGGTAACATTCTTTTTAGACCAAGAAGGATAGTAATTGAACTGAGGGTCTTCAAAATTTCCAGGAATTGGATAAGCTTTGTACGCTCTTGGATCCATGCTGTAGTGTAAGCCATCAAACCAAAATCCTGCGGATGGATCATTTGTTTTAGTTGCAAAATGTTTATCGTATTTTACTCCTAAATAGTTTTCAGGCTTTATATAGTTTTTTAAATCTTGTGAGTAATTACTAAGTAGTTCCGAAGATTTTATCCCCCCTAGTCCTATATATAGGTTATTTGCTGTAGATGATAAATATTGATTATTCCATTCACGACTCATTACTCCAGTTAGATCACTCCAGCCTGGTTTTTCTTCTACTTGGAAATTTTGGCTTAAAGATTCAATAAATTTATTGCTTTTAGCAGCGTCTTCAAAGTTTTGTTTGGCAATGTCAGGAGATACTTCTGAAATTCTCATAGAAAGTCGCATTCTCATAGAGTTTGCATATCGTTTCCATTTGTCAAAATCATATCTATAAGCAGGGTCTAATTTTGCTACGCGATCTTCTACATTTACATTATCAATCATAGTCTCAGATGCTTCTTTTAGCTCTTTTAGCATAAATTTATAAACTTCTTCGACACTGGAAAATTCAGGATTGCTTCCATCAAATTTGCTGATTGGATATGGACCAAAATTGTCAACACCTTCACTAAGTAGGTATACTCTCCAAATTCGAGCAACTTGCTTTAAATTTTTCACATAATCTTCTGCTTTTCCTTGTTTTTCCAAGTTTTCTGCAACTTTTATTGCAGTGTTTACATTAGTTTGCCAGCCAGCTAGATAGTCATAATAATCTCTAGTCCAGTCATCATTAGAAACTCCAATTGGTAATGTGTTAATTCTATCCATTCTACCAGCTGCTTTCCAATAGAGGATAAAAACTCTTTCTGCTATGTGTGGATTTTGTTGAGTTCCGATGATTGAATTATTGATAAAGTACTCGGTTTGAACTTGGTCTATATTTGCTGCTAGAGGATCTATATTTATTTCCTCAAAGTCCTTACAAGAGATAAAAGTAGTAAATATGGATAAGGCAGCAATTTTATAAATATTTGAATTTTTCATTTTTTTTAAATTTAAAAATTTTAGAAACTAAGGGAAAAGTTTATGAAATATGATCTTGACGTTGGAGGAGAGAAATATTCAAAACCTGTAGCATTTGTACCTGTAGCATAAACAGATTCTGGATCTATTCCATTTAAATGGCTTTTTAACATCAAAACATTATTTACTGAAAATCCTATCTTTCCTGATTGAATTCCTATTGCGTCAGTTAGTTTACTCGGTAGTTTATATCCGATTTGAATATTTCTAATTCTAATGTTTGTGGCATCGTATAAGTTATCTTCTGTAATACCCAAATTAGGGTTTGATTTACCACTTAATTGAGTCCAGAATAATTGAGGCGAAATGGCTTTTGTATTTTTAGTATAGTTTCCATTTCCATCGCTTACAACTCCATTGAAAATGATATCTTCTCTTTTTCCATCAACGACGGTGAGTGCAGAATTACCATTTTGTTTTAATCCATAATTGGTTCCTGAAAATATTTTACCTCCAAATCTACCATCAATCAAAAAGCTAAAATTCCAATTTTTATACTTAAAACTGTTGGTAATGCCTAGTAGGGCATTAGGTTGCTGGCTACCTAAATAGAAAGATCCGTTAGCTGCGTTTGGCACGCCTTCTTTATCAACGATAATTTCTCCATAGAATGGGCTGTTTACATCTTCAACTCTGGCATATTTAGATCCATAAATAACTCCGTACTTTTCGCCAGTTGCAGCTAATATTTTTACATTTTCAAAACCACCTAATTGATATTGAGATACATCTTCTGTAAGTTCTATAATGGTGTTGATGTTTCTAGAAAGATTTACATTCAAATTCCAGTTAAATGATTCTGCTCTAATAATATCTGCATTAAGCATAAGTTCAAAACCTTTATTTTCAATGTCTCCTGCATTTACCTTTTCACTTACATATCCACTTGTAGGGTCTTTAGGCAAGTTTAGAATTTGATTGGTCGCATTTGACTTATATAATGAGAAATCTAAACCAATTCTATTTTTAAACATTTTAGCCTCAAAGCCTAATTCCCAAGATTTAATCAATTCATTTTTTACATTTTCATTGTATAAAACTTTATTAGTACCTGCGATTACATTTCCATTAGGATCTTTGTTTATTGTATAAGTGTTATATAATTGATAAGGACCCATATCGTTACCTACAGAAGCATATGATGCTCGAATTTTACCATAATTTAGCCATGAGATTTTTTCATCTCTAATTTTCTCTATCATTTCTGAAAAAACAATAGATGTGCTGATTGACGGGTAGAAGAAAGATCTATTTTTTTTACTTAAAGCTGAGCTCCAATCATTTCTACCTGTAAAGTCTAAGAATAAGAATTTGTCGTAACTAATTTGATAAGTTCCGTACAATGAGTTGATTTTGTGTTGACTAATACTTTCTTCTGGAGTGGGGTTTCCTTTACTATTGTACACAGAGAATAGGTTGGGAACTTCTAGTTCTCCAGCGTTTACACCAATATAAGATCTTTTGCGATTCATTAGATTCCCACCAAATGTTGCTGCCATTCCAAATTTTCCAAATAAATTATCTTTAGTAGCACTGATTAAAAAACTTCCGTTTGTTTCGTTAAAAGTCCCTTTGCCAGTTGAATAAAATCCATTTGGAGTTAAAATTCCTTTTCCGTAGGTTTTTGATTCATTATTGGTGGTGTACAAGTCAGAACCTACCTTTAATTCAGCAAATAGCCAGTCTGTAAAATCATATTTTATGGCACCATGAAGCAAGAAGCGATCTCTAGAATCTTTGTTTATATCATATTTGTAAGCCCAGTATGGGTTTAGTCCAGCGGAAGGATTGTACCAGAAATGATTTCCATACTTATTTACTGCATTTTCAAAATCTCTTACATCAACAGTTACAGGCATAGCAACCAATGTTCTAAAGCTATTTTTGATACGACTACCACTCAAAGGTCTATTTCTAACTCTTGAATTAATATATTGTATTTTGAAGTCTGTTGATAATTTTTTGCTTTCTCCATATTTTGTAAGAGCTCTTGTTACGAAATTAATTCTTCTAAGTTCAGCACCAGGTATATTACTTCTGTTATTCACATAAGTGATTGATGAATATAGAGATGTTCCTTCGCTGATTTGTTGTTGAAAAGATAGAGATTGCTGTGTTTCATAACCAACTTTCATAAAATTGTCTAGGTTGTTATAATATTTTAAAGGAACCTGTTGTCCATCCCAATTCTCAACAGTTTGCCCTTCAATTTTTGGCCCCCAGCTACTTCCATTCAGTGCATTGTAAATACCATTTGTACCTTGTCCAAAAGAACTTTGAATATCAGGAGACATAAATATGGTTTCAAAACCAATAGATGAATTGTATGTAATGCCCAATCCCTTACGTTTTTTTCCAGTTTTAGTGGTGATTAATATTACACCATTTCCTGCTCTAGAACCATATAAAGCAGCAGCAGCGGGTCCTTTCAGTACAGACATGCTTTCGATGTCATTTGGGTTTAGATCTCCCAATCCATTTCCCATATCTGTAGATGGGTTGTAAAAGTCATTATTTGTAGCTCCAGTAAAGTTATCCATAGGAATACCATCTACGACAATAAGTGGTTGATTGTCTCCTGTCAATGAATTATTTCCTCTTAATACGATTTTGGAAGAGCCTGCAGGACCATTACTTCCTTTTACAACTTGAAGCCCTGCTACTTTCCCACTTAGAGCATTTGTAATATTTTTTTCTTTTGATGCTACTAAATCATCTCCTTTGATTTCTTGTAGAGCGTAGCCTAATGACTTTTCTTCTCTTTTAATGCCTAAAGCTGTGACTACGACAGATTTTAAGTCGATTTTATTGTTTAACCCAAGTAATTGATCTCTTGAGTAGTCTCTTAAGATTTCAATTTTTCCCTTTTCGTAATCTACCTCAATAGGATAGTTTGAAGAAAGATATTCAAGAGCTTCTTTTAAGGTGAGATTTTTAAAGTCGTGCGGGGATACTAAAATATCATCTAAATCACTTGCCTTAAAATCTATCTTTTTACCGGACTTTTCTGCCAAAGATTGTAGTAAATCAGGCATAGGAGTTGAAACCTTTACAACGTGATTTATAACCGTTTGTTGGGCGTATGTATATGGGATACTCCCAACAATAGCTGCGGAACAGAAAATCACTTTAATTATTAATTTTCTCATACTCGAAAAATTTTGAATTACTGTTCTAAATTTAGGAGTTATTTATATAATGAACAATAATTTAATTCAGAATTATTTAAAATTAACTTTTCTATGTTAAGAATGGGTGTGTGAAAAGTTTTTAATTATTCCATAAAAAAAGCCACTCAATTGAGTGGCTTTTAAAAATTCAGTATTTAAACTTATTTTTTGTTCTCTACTTTTCTTTTGCTAGAGAATTGATAAAGCAAGAAACTTGCTACAAATACAGAAGAGTATGTACCTACACCCACACCTATGAGTAGTGCAAACATAAAGCTTCTGATTGATTCTCCTCCGAACATAAAGATTACTAAGATTACGAACAATGTTGTAAGTGATGTATTCAATGTACGAGTCAAAGTAGTATTTACTGCTTTGTTGATTACATCTTTTACTGGCATGTTTTTGAAATCTCCCATAAATTCTCTCACCCTGTCAAATACAATTACAGTATCGTTCAGAGAGTATCCAATTACAGTAAGAATTGCAGCGATGAATGCAACATCTACCTCTAGAGAGAATGGTAAAACACCATAGAAGATTGAGAATAATCCTAATACGATGATGGTATCGTGCAAGGTTGCTAATACGGCACCTGCACTGAATTGCCACTTGCGGAATGTGAGTAATAAGTAAAGGAATACCAAGCTTAATGCAATGGCTACAGAGTAGAATGCGTTGTAAGTGATGTCATCTGCAATAGATGGTCCTACTTTTCTATACTCTACAACACCTAGAGCTCCATCTTTTCCTGCACCTACATTCACAAATCGGTCAAATGATAGGTTAGGGAAATGTTGTTTCAAGCCTTCGTATAATTTTTTCTCAACTTCCACATCTACTGCTTGGCTATCATCATTACTCTTATATTTTGTGGTAACTTTTACTTGGTTTGCATTACCAATGGTTACAACATTAGGAGAGTATTTGGTTCCATTTTCATCAATAAATACTTTTGCTAAATCTGCAGCGATTTCGTTAGCCTTCACTTGCTTGTCAAATCTCACTTTATATTCTCTACCATTTTGGAACTCAATACCTAAGTTCAATCCTCTTGTAGCAAGCGAAACAATACTTACAAGAATTAAGATAGATGATAAAATGAAAGCAGCTTTTTTGAATTTGAAGAAATCAATATTTACATTTTTCAAGAAGTTGATTGTCATCTTGTTACCAAATGTGATTGATTTTCCGTTATCCACTCGTCTGTAGATGAAGTATTTACACAATAACACTGAAGTGAATAAAGTAGTAAATACACCAATGATTAAGGTTACAGCAAAACCTTTGATAGGTCCGTCTCCGAAGAAGAATAAAACAATTGCAGTAATCAATGTAGTTAAATTCGCATCGATGATTGCAGAGTAAGCACCTTTCCAAGTGTAAGCATCACCTAAAGCTTGTTTAATGCCTTTGCCTTTGCTCAATTCTTCTTTTACCCTTTCATAGATAATCACATTGGCATCTACCGCCATACCCATAGTAAGCACAATACCTGCAATACCTGGGAGTGTAAGCACCGCTCCAAACGACACTAGAATACCCATCAAGAATAAGATGTTGGCTAATAGACCAATGACTGAGATAAATCCAGCACCGTTGTAGAAGAAAATCATGTAGATGAATACTACCAATAGTGCAATCGCAAAAGACACAATACCATTGTGGATAGATTCTTTACCTAACGAAGGTCCTACAACATCTACTTGGATAATTTTAGCTGAAGCTGGTAAAGAACCTGCTGCCAAAACACTTGCTAAATCTTTAGCCTCATTCATGGTAAAGTCTCCAGTGATTTGAGAACGCCCTCCCGAGATAGGTTCATTAATATTTGGAGCTGTATAAACTAAGTTATCTAACACAACAGCAATTGGTTGTCCTTTGAATTTTTTAGTGATTTCATACCATTCTTGCGAACCTTTTGAGTTCATTTGCATAGAAACCACGACATTGTGTCTAATTGTTTGAGTCTGTCTTTCAGCTCTAGCATCTGTAACCACACCACCATCAAGCAATGGTAAATTTTTAGCATTTCCACGGATGGCGTATAGCGGCAAGATGTATTCATTAGTTGCTGTTTCAGAAGCCTTATTCCCCCATAAGAATTTAAAATATCTCATGTTTGCAGGCAAAATAGTTTTTGCAATTGGGTTTTTAAGTGCATTATTCACAATAGCAGTATCCTGAACTCTTACATAATAGATAGCGTTGCTTCCTGTTGCAGGAGCTAATTTAGAAATCAATGAATTTCTTACAGATTGTAGCGAATCTTTTCCTTTCTCGATTTGAGCTGCCTCTATTTTTTGGCTTAAGCTTACAAAATAGTTGTGAATGCTCTCATCTAGGCGAACCGCCTCCCAGAACTCCAATTTTGCAGTAGATTGCAATAATTTTTTCACACGATCTGTATCCTTAATCCCTGGAAGTTCCACCAAGATTCTACCACTTGATTTTTCTCCAATTTGTTGAACAACTGGCTGAGTTACACCAAACTGGTCGATACGAGCACGGATTACTTGATAAGCGGTACTTACTTTTGCTTCTACATATTCTCTGATTATTTTTTCAGCTTCAGCATCCGTAGTGTTGATACCAATCTTCTCGCTGTTTTTACGAGTACCAAACCACCCAGATGAAGCCAATCGAAGCGATGGATCTTTTTTCTTCAAATCATTGTACTGAATGAAGAAATCATCTAAATAATCTCTGTTGCTACCTCTTTGTGCCAAATCAGTTTGTTCAAGCACTTCTTTAAACTGCGGATTGGTAGAATGATCAGACAAGTCTTCCAATAAATCTTTTACAGAAACTTGTAAAATCACGTTCATTCCACCCTTTAAATCTAGTCCCAAAGCAATCTCTTTGTCTTTGGCAGTTTCGTAAGTATATTTTACGAAACCTAAATTTAAAGTATCCTTGCTTAACTGATCTAGCGCCTTACGAGTAAATTCATTTTCGTAAGATTCTTGTTCAGCAACCGTTAGATTCGGATTTTTCTTTTCAATCGAATCCATTTTGTAAACCACCTCTCGGTTTGCTTTTTCCTCGATGCTTCTAGTGTACCAAGTAAAACTTAGGTAGTACACACTCAACACCGCAAGAGCAATCGCAAACGAGATAACTAATCCTTTTCCTTGCATTATTCTTTAAATTACTTTTAATTTTTCTTTTAATAACTCGCAAATATAACATTTGTTAAGTTTCTTCACAATTTTAATTTGCGTTAAAATGCTTAATATGACATATTTCTTATTTTAAATGCCCATTTTAGGCACATTCCGCTCTCATTTAACTTTTGAAAAATTTAATCATGAAAAAATAGCAACAATGGTAATTTTACATTGAAACCAATTTTTAATCCATCAAGCGAAGCCTCTTTATGCTCACGGAACTCAAAACCATAACCCGCCGTAAGCTCCAAAAGACTCAGAACCGTAATTCCTGCTTCTGGCTCTATGCTCCAAGGAGTTACATTAGCCCTTACAACATAAAAAGCAGAATTAAAATTGCTTGAATACGGATCTATCACACTATTTTTGGCATTAAATAAGTAGCCCACACTCACTTTGGGAATTGCAGTAAATTTTTTACTCAAAATCCCCATGTCCACACTCGCTCCAAGATCGATGATGTAATTGTTTGGCATTACCAAATATTCATCTACACCAGCATTTAAAAAGCTAGCATTCTGGTAGGTGTAGCCTATATTAAACACTGTGTAAGGCGTTACCGCTTGGTATTTCACTTGGGCAGAAAGCCAAGACGAAATAAACCAAAAAATACCTAAAAAATATATTTTTTTCATAGATAAATCCTTCAGATAATCAGGTCTGTTTTATTTATAAATGTGTGCAAATATAAAATTTTTTATTTTCCGTAGCGTGTTGATTTTCTGAATTAATACAAAAAAAGCACTCAATCCGTGATTGAGTGCTTTCCTTTTCTAACTTTAAAAATTATTAAATCAAGATTACATTGAAAAACCTTGCGTATAAATTCTACCATATCGATCGACAAAATTTACAGAAACATTTCCTTTGAAGTTTTTCAAAATTTTGTTGATGTCTTTTTCGCTGTTTACTTCTTTTCCATTGATTTTTAGTATAATGTATCCCTCGTTGATTCCGATTTTTGCAAATTGGCTATTTGGCTGAAGGCTTTCTACCAGCACTCCGCTATTGATGCCATATTGTATTTTTTGTTTATCGGTCAATGGTTTAAAGCTTGCGCCTAATTTTTCAGACACGCTTAAATCTTGTTTTGAACGGATTTTTGCGTTTCCTTTTAAATCTCTTAGTATAACATCAAAAGTTTTGTTGCTACCATCTCTCAATACCTCTACGCTCACTTTGTCGCCTGGGCTTTTTCTACCTACGGCAAAAGATAGAGTAGAGAAGGTGTTGATCGGCTGTCCGTCTACTTTTACGATGATATCTCCTACTTTGATACCTGCTTGCTGCGCACCTCCATCTGGTGTAACATCAGTTACATAGATACCTCTTCCAGATCTTAATTTAGTACCTTTATCTTTGTTATAAGCTTTTACGCGCATTTCATCTGAAAGGTCAAATCCTTGGATTCCCACATATCCACGCTGAACCATTCCATAGTTTTTAATATCGTTGATTACTTTTTTCACCAAGTTCGATGGAATAGCAAATCCGTATCCTGCATACGAACCAGTTTCAGAGAAAATCGCTGTGTTGATTCCTACCAAATGCCCATTGGTGTTGATAAGTGCTCCACCTGAGTTTCCTCGGTTAATCACCGCATCTGTTTGGATAAATGATTCGATTGGGTGGTCGCTATTTTTACTTAAAATTCCAATTCCACGCCCTTTTGCACTCACGATACCTGCAGTCACGGTAGAGGTAAGACCAAATGGGTTTCCTACAGCAAGTACCCATTCTCCTACTTGCAAATCGTCTGAGTTAAAGAAAGATAAGAAAGGAAGATTATCTTCATCAATTTTTAATAAAGCCAAATCTGTATTCGGGTCTGTTCCGATTAATTTAGCTACATAAGATTGCTTATTATTTAATGTTACTTCCAATTTTGCAGCATCTTTCACCACATGGTTATTGGTTACGATGTACCCGTCAGACGAAATAATTACACCAGAACCAGCACCTACTGGAATTGGCTCATTGTCTGATTGATTTTGTCTTTGTGGTTGTCTTTGATTTTTATTTCTTGGACCAAAGAATTGATCAAAGAAAGGATCATTAAACAAGTCAAAAGGATTTATTCCTTGTTGGCTAGAACGCTGGCTAGCATCTTGCAAGTTGGTGATACTCACCACGGCATTCACCGATTCGTTTGCCGCTTTTGTGAAATCTGGCATTACCGTTCCGCCAGAAGTGTAGCTATAAGTTGCAAACTGTCCGTTATTATTGTCAGAACCATTTGCAGAGGTTGTAATAATTTGGTTTGAATTAAAGTTGCTTTGTGAGTATTCAATCAATCCGTAGGTAGTACCAGCACTCACGACTCCTACCAAGGCATAGGTTAGTATATTTTTCATTGTATATAAAAGTTTTATTGTTCGTGGAGTGTTAAAATCAAATTTGGTACCACAAATTTTATTGAAACTGAATGTTTAACAATCTTTAACTCGGATTAGAATAGTTTAAATTCAGAGCTTTGGTTTAACAGATTATTTTCAATTTTAAAGCCTTAGAGATAATCATTATTGCAGAGAATGTGTTAAATCAATTAAAAAATAAAAGGCATAAAGCACTAAATATTTATCTTAGCCACATGAAAATACACTTTTATAAGTATCAAGGAGCGGGCAATGATTTTGTGATGATCGACGACCGAGAAGCTACCTTTAATTATGATCAAAAAACGATTGAAAGTCTATGCACACGCCGTATGGGAGTGGGGGCAGATGGCTTGATTACTTTGTTTGAAAAAGATAATATGTACCAAATGCGCTATTTCAATTCAGACGGAAACGAGAGCACTATGTGTGGAAACGGCGGCAGGTGCTTTGCGCAGTTTATGAAAGATTTAGGCTTAGTAAATGGGAATTTGGTGGAATTTAATGCCATCGATGGCAAGCATTCTGCGGAGTTTATCGGGGAAAATATTCGTTTGCAAATGATTGATGTAGAAGCTGTCAAAATTCAGCCAGAATATACATTTTTAAATACAGGTTCGCCACACCATGTGGAATTTGTAGATAAAGCCGATGAAATAGATGTGAAAAATGCAGGTGCCAAAATTCGATATTCGGAATTGTATCCAGAGGGCTCTAATGTGAATTTTGTTGAAATCCTTTCGCCCGAGAAATTAAAGGTGAGAACTTATGAGCGTGGCGTGGAGGACGAAACTTATTCTTGCGGAACAGGCGTTACGGCTTCGGCAATTGCTTATTTTGCCAACGAGAAAACCGACCAAAAGAAAATCGAGATTGAAACCCTCGGCGGAACTCTTTTTGTGGAATTTGAACCCTCAGGCGAGCAATTTGTGCAAGTATTTTTAACGGGACCTGCCAAGCAAGTGTTTCAAGGAGAGATTTATACTTAATTGAAAAAAATGATGAAAAAAACATATTTTTTAGGTTTTTTATTTTTCTTTCTTTTGTTTCAAAGTTGTGGATATTTTTATAAATCCAAATCTTTGGTTAAGGAGAAAGCCTTTCTATATATACCAGAAAATGCAACCTACCAAAGCGTGCTAGATTCTATCGCGCCGCATTTGGAAAACATCGATCAGTTTGATGCCTATGCACGCACGCAAGATTATGACAAGAATATCAAAGCGGGTAGATATGAATTAAACCCCGAGATGTCCAATGAAGACTTGGTAAATGTTTTAAAAAGCGGAAAGCAATCCGAAGTAAAGATTCGTATTCCTAACTCGCCTACGATTTTCCATTTGGCAAGAGATGCGTCCAAAGGCATCACGGCGGATTCTGCAAGTATTGTAGAGGCAATTTTAAACAATCCGCGCGTGAAGGAAAATGGCTTAGACATGGAAACTGCCAAAATCTATTTTATTCCAGATACTTATAATTTCTTTTGGATTACATCGGGCAAGGATTTCGTAGATCGTATGCTGAAGGAACACGACAAATTCTGGAACGACAAAAGAAAACAACAACTCAAAAATTCTGGAATGACGGAGCTCGAGGTCTACACACTAGCCTCTATCGTGCAAATGGAATCGCCTAAACCCGATGAGCAGGCGCGTGTGGCGGGAGCCTATCTCAATCGTTTAAAACAAGGCAAAAAACTAGAAGCCGATCCTACTTCGGTGTATGCTTATAAATTGCAACATGGTTTCACGCAAAAGGTGCAGCGCGTTTATCAAAAACATCTAAAAACGCTTTCTGCCTATAATACATATTTGAATTATGGCTTGCCACCCGCACCGATTTGCTTGCCAAACACCACGGCGATAGATGCAGTTTTGAAACCAGAAAAACACGATTACATCTTTTTCTGTGCCGATCCAGACAGACCTGGCTATCATAATTTTACCAATAGCTATGCAGAGCATCAAAAAAATGCAGCCAAATATCGCCAATGGCTAAAAGAAAATAACATTAAATAATGAGTTTAATAAAAACGAAAAAACGCTGAAAATTCATATTTTCAGCGTTTTTTTCTGTCTTGTTTTTTAGAAATTTTAGTCTAAATGAAACGATAGCTTAATCCCTTGAATAAACATATCTGTACCAATAATGGCGATGATAAGCCCCATGATTTTGCCCAAAACATTGATGATGTTTTTTCCTAATCTTTTGATAATAAGTCTGCTGAAATTAAAGGCGTAGTAATTTAGCGCCATAATTAAGGCAATGATTAAAACCACAATCAAAACGCGGAAAAAATTGGCGTTTGAGACGGAGTTCATAGAGGCTACAATGGCACCAGGTCCCGCAACAAAAGGGATTGCCAGAGGAGAAATTGCCACATCATCATCAGGCTTTTCAATCCCAGAGCTACGGATGGTAGATTTCTTAGAAAGCAACATCTCAAAACCTACATAAAATACAAGAAGCCCCCCAGTGATTTTAAAGGAAGGTACTGTGATGTCAAAAATGCTAAAAATATATGTTCCTAAAAGTACAAAAGACGATAAAATGAAAAAAGCGATTAAACATGCTTTTTTGGCAATTCTTTTGCGTGTTTCATCATCTTCGTCGCCCAATAATCCAAGAAAAATCGGTACATTCGTAATCGGGTTGGTCAAGGTGGAGATGCTTACAAAAGCACCAACTGAAAAGGTTAATAAGTCAGTCATATTACACAATAGGTTTGGTGCAAAAGTAAGGCATTTAAGTATTATAAAAAAGTAAAATTTCACTACTTTTGTCATTGTAGTTTTAAAGATTTGGCGAAAAGTAGTCTTTAAATTAAAAAATGTATAAAAAAATGATGCACAAAATATTTTCAAATCTATTATTTAAGGTCTTTTTAGGGATTGTTTTAGGAATTGTTTCGGGGTTATTTTTCCCCGAATGGCTCAATAGAATTTTTGCAACATTCAACACACTTTTTGATGAGTTTTTGACCTTCTCTATTCCTTTAATTATTTTGGGACTCGTGGCTCCTGCAATTTCGGATTTGGGAAAGAACGCGGGCAAGCTTTTAATCATTACTGTTTTGATTGCCTATGCATCGACATTTTTTTCTGGATTTATGACTTATTTTGTGAGCGATGCTATTTTCCCGAGATTAATCTTTGCAAAGGATTACCACATCAATCATGTGGAAGAGAATGTGCGAGAAGCTTTGCCGTATTTTTCCATTCAAATCCCGCCTGTGCTTAATATCATGTCGGCATTGGTCATGGCATTTATGATTGGTTTAGGATTATCATTTAAGAGAGAATCAGCCTTGGGAAATGTGTTTAAAGATTTTCAAGAAATCATAGTCAAAGTCATAGAAAAAGTAATCATACCATTATTGCCAATTTTCATTTTAGGCATATTTTCTCAAATGGCATTTAGCGGAAAAGTAGCCTCGGTTTTATCGGTGTTTTTAAAAATTATCGGTGTAATTTTCGTAATGCACATAGGTTTAATTTTGATTCAGTATATAATAGCGGGGCTAATTGCTAAGAAAAATCCATTCAAAGCCTTGGGCATTATGTTGCCAGCTTATTTCACAGCTCTGGGAACCCAATCTTCTGCCGCCACAATTCCCGTAACGCTAGAGCAAGTTCGTATGAATGGCGTGGACGAAGATGTCGCAGGTTTTACGGTGCCACTTTGTGCAACCATACATTTGGCGGGGAGCACAATGAAAATCGTGGCTTGTACCATGGCACTTATGCTAATGCAGGGAATGCCTTTTAATTTCGAAATGTTTGCACATTTTATTTTTATGCTCGGAGTTGTGATGATTGCAGCTCCTGGCGTGCCTGGAGGAGCCATCATGGCAGCCGTTGGGATTTTGCAAAGTATGATGGGCTTTAACCAAGAAGCCGTGGCATTGATGATTGCCCTTTACATCGCTATGGATAGCTTTGGGACAGCATGCAATGTTACGGGCGACGGGGCAATAGCCTTAATTGTAAACAAGATTTATAAATAAAGATTATTTAATCAAAAACTAATTATATTTGTAGCTTAAATTAAAATAGGAAATATGACCGATTTACAGAACATTATAGAAAAGGCTTGGGAAGAGCGAGAATTGCTTAAAGAAAAAGAAACGCAACAAGCCATAAGATACCTTATAGATGAATTAGACGCTGGGCGTGTGCGAGTAGCTGAGCCAAATGGCGACGACTGGAAAGTAAATGAATGGGTGAAAAAAGGAGTGGTGCTTTATTTCCCAATTCAGCAAATGGAAACTATCGAAGTAGGACCATTTGAGTTTTATGACAAAATTCCTTTAAAAAGAGACTATGCCAAAAAAGGCGTGCGTGTAGTGCCTCATGCAATTGCTCGACATGGCTCATTTCTAGAAAGTGGAGTGATAATGATGCCATCGTATGTAAACATTGGGGCGCATGTGCAAACAGGAACCATGGTAGACACTTGGGCGACTGTGGGAAGCTGTGCACAAATCGGTAAAAATGTTCACTTGAGTGGTGGAGTAGGAATCGGTGGTGTACTTGAGCCATTGCAAGCTGCACCTGTGATTGTGGAAGATAATGCTTTCATTGGGTCAAGATGTATCATTGTCGAAGGAGTGCGCATTGGGGCAGAGGCAGTGATTGGTGCAGGTGTAACGCTTACTTCGTCTACCAAAATCATTGATGTAACGGGGGCTGAGCCAAAAGAAGTGAGAGGCTATGTGCCACCGCGTTCTGTGGTGATTCCAGGAATGATGCCTAAAAAATTTGCTGCGGGAGAATTTCAAGTGCCTTGTGCCTTAATCATTGGGCAAAGAAAAGAATCTACCGACAAAAAGACATCGCTTAACGATGCCTTGAGAGACAATGGTGTAGCCGTATAAAATCAAGAAATAATGTCTACAGATATAGCTAAAGTTGCCGAGATTTTGCAAGACGGAGGCGTGATTTTAACGCATACCGATACCACTTTTGGGCTGAGCTGTTTGGTCTCGAATCAAGCCGCAATTGATAAAATTTTTGAGATTAAACAAAGACCTAAAAACAAAAGTTTTATCCTTTTGGTGGACAATCCTGCCCGATTGCAACAAGTGGTAGAAGTGCCAGAACTGGCCTGGGATTTAATGGATTTGAGCGAAAAGCCCGTGAGCATCGTTTACGACAAGATTTTATCTTTGCCTAAATATGTTTTGGCACCCGATGGGAGTGTGGCAATTCGCATGGTAAAAGATCCCGTTTTGCAGAGAATCATAGGCAAGGTGCGAGAGCCATTGATTTCAACATCGGTAAATATTTCGGGCGAAGCAGCACCTGAAACCTTTTCACAAATCAATCCCGAAATTTTAGAAAAAGTAGATTACATTTTGCCCGAAGCCAAAGATTTTGTGCCTAAATTCACGAGTTCTTCAATCATAAAACTCGGAATCGACGGGCAAGTAAAAGTCATCAGAGCTTAATAAAAAAATGAAAGGATATAGCTTTAATCGGCTATATCCTTTTTTTCTAACATAGGAACAAATCGATAATCCCCAAAACTCATTTGTTCAAATTTCTTGTCGGACACGCGCAAGAAAGTGTACATTTTCTGCTGTTTGTCTCCGATAGGAATCACCGCTAAGCCTCCAATCTTTAATTGCCTAAGTAATTTTTTAGGTAAAAAAGGAGCTCCCGCTGTTACAATGATTTTATCAAACGGAGCAAAAGTAGGCATGCCTCTATATCCGTCTCCAAAGGTTTGATATTTAGGACTAAAACCTATTTTGCTTAAAATATTTCTTGAAAAATCGACCAAAGTTTTCTGTCTTTCAATGGTATAGACTTCGGCTCCCATGGCTACTAAAACCGAAGTTTGGTACCCGCTCCCAGTGCCTACTTCCAAAATCTTGTCGCCTGGCTGAATTTGTAGTAACGATGATTGAAAAGCCACCGTGAAAGGGTGAGAAATCGTTTGTCCCGCAGCGATAGGAAACGCCTTATCTTCGTAAGCATGCGCCTCAAAAGCAGAATCTATAAACAAGTGTCTAGGTATTTTATTCATCGCATCGAGCACCGATTCGTCATTTATCCCTTTGGCTCTCAGTAAATCAATCAATTTTTTTCTCAGTCCCTTGTGTTTAAAAGTCTCTTCCAATCTCCCTATTTTTTTGCAAAAATGAAAAAAATCACCGAAAAATTAAAAAATATACCGAATTATATTTAATTTTATCGACCTAAATTAAAACCAAAAATATTATGCTAAAAGTAGGTGTTGCCGGTGCAGGACATTTAGGCAAAATACATTTAAAACTATTACAACAATCATCGCTTTATGAGCTTGTGGGCTTTTATGATACCGATGAAAATAATGGCGAAGAAGTTGCCTCTAAATTTGGGTATAAATACTTTTCGGATTTAGATGAATTGCTCGATGCTGTGGAGGTTTTAGACATTGTGACGCCTACCTTGTCGCATTACGAAGTGGCAAAAAAAGCTATAAGCAAAGGAAAACATGTCTTCTTGGAAAAGCCAATCGCTAAGACCGAGGAAGAAGCGAGAGAAATCATCGAATTGGCTAAAAAACACAATGTAAAAGGGCAAGTAGGGCATGTGGAGAGATTCAATCCTGCGTTCACAGCAGTGCAAAGTAGTTTGAGCTCGCCTTTATTTATAGAAGCTCACCGTTTAGCGGAGTTCAATCCAAGAGGGACAGATGTGCCTGTGGTTCTTGATTTAATGATTCACGATTTAGATGTAATTCTTTCTATGGTGAAATCGGAGGTAAAGGAAATTCACAGCAGCGGTGTTTCTGTCATTAGCGAAACGCCAGATATTGCCAATGTTCGTTTAGCTTTTGAAAACGGCTGCGTTGCCAATATTACTACTAGCCGAATTTCGATGAAAAATATGCGAAAAATGCGAATTTTCCAGAAAGATGCCTATATTTCAGTAGACTTTTTAGAGAAGAAATCAGAAATCATTCGCATGGAAGATTTATCTGGAAACGATGCCGATGAATTTGCAATGGTGCTTGAAAATGCCGAAAAACAACAAAAGAAAATTTGGTTTGAATATCCCGTAATCACTGCCAATAATGCAATTTTGGACGAATTAGAAAGTTTTGCAAAAGCCATTATGTACGATGAGCCGATTCCTGTAACATTAGAAGACGGAACAAAAGCTTTGGCATTAGCTTTGCAAATCATAGAGAGATTTAATAAGTAAAAAATACCAAAGAAAATGACAATTCGTACATTTAAAGAGAGATATGACCAAGCATTAAAAGATTTATACACTCCCCAAGAAATTGATGTGATTTTTTATGAACTTGCCGAGCTTTATTTAAAGAAAAATAAAAGCATCATTCGAGCAGGTTTAGACGAAAGTTGGGCAGAATTGGTGCAAAGTCAAATGTTGTTTGATATTTCACTAGCTAGATTAAAACAAGGTGAGCCTTACCAATATGTGATAGGCAAAACCGAGTTTATGAAACTACCATTTTATGTAAATCGAGATGTGCTGATTCCGCGTCCAGAAACCGAAGAATTGGTAGAGTGGATTTTGAAAAAATATCCAGAAGATTTTTCGGGAAATATTTTGGACATCGGGACAGGAAGTGGTGCGATTGCCATTTCGCTTAAAAAATATTTGCCAAACGCCAATGTGTATGGTATCGATATAAGCAAAGAGGCGATAGAAGTCGCAAGGAAAAATGCGGACATTAATATGGTTGAGGTGAATTTCTTGGAGCGAGATATTTTTAAACTCTCGGCTGATAAAGATTTGCCAAAATGGGATTTGATAGTGAGTAATCCGCCCTATATTCCAGAAAAAGAGAAAGAAGAAATGGACAGGCAGGTGGTGAAATTTGAGCCACAAACGGCACTATTTGTTCCAGATGAAAAGCCATTGCTTTATTATCAAGCAATTTGTGATTATGCCGTGTCCCACATCAGTCCGCAGGCAAGAGTGTATGTAGAAATTCATCAAGATTTAAAAGATGAAACTGAAAAGATTTTTGAGAAAAAATTCTCTAAAGTAAAGGCACAGAAAGATATATCGGGCAATTGGAGAATGATCAAAGCTAGAAAATAAGCGGCTCAATTTTGAGGCTAATGAAATTTATTTAAGCTAAAATTTATTTATAAGTTTTAGCTTTTTTTATTATGTAAAAGTAAATAGTTTGGATTTGCTTTTTTAGAGTGAAAATGTAATAAATGATTATTGTAGTTTAGAAAGAAATAGAAATAATAAAGTTCATTATAACCCGTAGTGCATTATCGAATGAGGTTAATTTTTAAATTGTTAATGTTGCTATGAAAGACAAATTTATTGAGATATTGAATAGTAGTCAAGGAGGTAATTTTTGCCAATATTCTTGTTTTGAATCCTTCAAAAGATTTGGCATAATTACGCCGTATCATAAATTGGTCACACAACTGCGAGAATAAAGTTTCTATACGTTTTCTACACTTTCTGAATGGATAGAACTGAGGTTTGTAATCTTTTTGATTTTTTCTTTTAGGGGTTTCTAACTGGATTTTTACCTCATTGAACAAGTCAAGCTGAACCGTTTGAGAAAGATAGCCCCTGTCTCCAAGTAACACGCAATCAGAAATTTGAAGTTTTATGTCTTTCAAATAATGAATGTCGTGAACGGAGGCGGGAGATAAGTCAAAACTTTGGAACACACCAGCAATAGAACAGATCGCATGTAGCTTGTAACCATAAAAGTGTAGATTTTGAGAAGCACAAAAACCTTTATTTGGCATTGAAAAGCTATTTTCTTTACAGATTTTGCTTCTGGAAGAGCGGGATAATTTACACACTTCTAAAGGCATGCTGTCCACCAAGAAATAGTTTTCAAAATCATTGAACTTTTTCACCATTTTGCACCTAATTTCTTCAAGAAAAGGGAAGAGTTTTCGTTTTCTTCTGTTGTAAACACTCCTTTCAATTTTAGATTCAATAGCCCAACCTTTTATCTCCCTAAAAAGCTGGTACTCAGAATCAATAGATTTAAATTCTGCTAAAATAATTAAGCTTATCAGCTCTATATCAGATAATTTTGGTTTCACTAGTTTAAAATAGAAATTTTCAGTTCCTGAAATTTCTATTAGTTTATTCAAAATAAAATTGTAACTTGCCTCTAGGTTGCTCATAATTGTATTTGATTGGTAACCAATGCAATTTACTTTTCTTTAGGCTCATGGGCAACCTTTTTTTATAATGCACTACGGGTTTTTTAATATTATTTATTTACCCAATTGGCGATAAAAGCCGTGTTGAGTGCGGCTGTTTCGGTGCGCATTCTTTGGTTGCCAAGGCTGATGGGGATAAAATTCTGTGCCGTAGCCAATTCTATCTCATCTGCCGAAAAATCACCTTCGGGACCGATGATAAATAAATAATCTTTTTCAGGCAAAATGCAGTCTTTAATATCTTTTCGGGCAAAATCGGTGTTGCAGTGTGCGATGAATTTTTGTCCTTGAAAATCTTTGTGTTGTGCCAAAAAATCATTGAATTTAATCAAATCATGAAGTTGTGTGTCTTCTGCCTTAAGCGATTGTTTAATGGCGGCAGTTGCCACGCGTTGCATTCTATCGAGTTTGATGTTTCGGCGTTCTGAATGAAAAGTCTCTAAAAAACTCACTTCATCAATTCCGATTTCGATGGATTTTTCGAGAAACCATTCTGTACGGTCAATGTTTTTGGTTGGTGCAATGCCCACATGTAATTTGTAGTTTCGGGATTGATTGTAATCCGTTTTTTCAACGATTTGTAGCAAAGTGTTTTTGGGGAGCACTTGCGAAATGGTAGCTAAAAACATTTCGCCTTTGCCCTCAGTAAAAAGTACTTCATCGCCTACTTTTAGCCTTAAAACTTTAGCTAAATGGTGGCTTTCATTTTCGTTTAAAAGTGCTTGATTTTCTTGTTTAATCCCGATGAATAAATGCATAAATTAAAGTTTGTATCTTGCTATGGTTTTAGCACTTACATCCGAAAAACTTTGCGCTTGGTACTTAATACTTCCCACCATGGCAATCATGGCAGCATTGTCGGTTGTGTATTCAAATTTTGGGATATAAGTTGTAAAACCTAATTTTTCTAGATTTTTGATTTTTTTACGCAGTTCGCTATTGGCAGAAACACCGCCTGCGAGTGCAATATGTTTGATGTTTAAATCTTGTGCCGCTTGCAATAATTTCTCGATACACATTTCTGTAATCGTATGCTGAACGCTTGCGCACAAGTCGTTCAAATTTTCTTCTACAAAATTCGGATTTTTCTGTTTTTCTTTGTTTAAGAAATTCATCACGCCCGTTTTGAGTCCACTAAAACTGAAATCATAACCAGGCATTTTAGGTTTGGTAAAAACGAATTTTTCAGGATTTCCCGTCTGGGCTAAACGATCCATCACAGGACCCGCAGGATATGGAAGTCCCAGCACTTTGCCAATTTTATCAAAAGCCTCGCCCGCGGCGTCATCTTTGGTTTCGCCCAAAACTTCCAATTCCGTGTAGCTCGAAATCTTTACGATTTGTGTATGCCCGCCACTCACAGTGAGGCACAAAAACGGGAAACTAGGACGCTGCTCATTGGCATCGCTTATGAAATGTGCAAAAATATGTGCTTGCATGTGATTTACCTCGATAAGTGGTATGTTTAGAGCGATTGACATAGATTTTGCAAAGCTGCTACCCACCAAAAGTGAGCCCAATAATCCAGGTCCTCGCGTGTAAGCTATTGCAGTTAAATCTTTTTGTGTTACTTTTGCATTATTCAACGCTGTAGCTACCACAGGAACTATGTTTTGCTGGTGAGCACGAGACGCCAATTCTGGCACCACGCCGCCGTATTGTTCATGTACCTTTTGGCTTGCTATAATGTTGGATAAGATAGTGTTACCTTTGATAACCGCTGCCGAAGTGTCGTCGCAAGAAGATTCTATGGCAAGTATGATTGGTTCGCTCATAGAGACAAAGTTAAAGTTTAAAATTGAATATATAAAACCTTGAAAAAGTTTTTTCGCTTTATTTTAATATTTTTTGCCATAATTATACTGCTGGCAGCAGGATTGTTTTTTGCGATTCAAATCCCATCTGTTCAGTCTAAAATTATCAGTAAAGTTGTAGAAAAAGTAAACCAAGATTTCGGCACCTCCATCAGTGTGGGAGGAGTGGATATTGATTTCTGGGGCGACATCGTTTTAAGTGATATTTCGGCTAAAGATTACAAGCAAAACGATTTTATCGATATTAAAAAAGTAACGGCAGACATCAGTTTGTGGGATATTTATCAAGATTCCAACAATGTGGCGGTGAAAAGCTTGGTGCTAGATCAAGCACGCGTTAAGGTGCTGACTTATAAAGGAGATAGCTTGTCCAATTTTATGCGATTTCTCGATGTTTTTGCTACGGGAGATACCACCGAATCACATTTTAAACTTCGAGGAAACATCGAAATCAACGAAAGTGCACTTTCTATCATTAATGATAATTTAGATGAAAAAAGCCGCGTGTGGCTCGATGCAAATAACTTAAATGCAGTAGTAAAGGGCTTCAAAATGCACGATGATATTTACGAAGCAGATATTAGAAATTTAAGCTTTTTAGCCAAGAAAAATGGCGAAAATTTTGAATTAAAGAAATTAGCTTCGAAATTTAAAATGGATAATACTGGGCTTTATTTCAATGATTTAACCTTTAAAACAGAATCATCTTTCTTGCAAGGGCATATCCGATTGCTCACGCCTACCGAAAATGCTTTTTCAGACTTTAGCAACAAAGTAGATTGGGATTTGCTACTTGGTAAGGATAATGTGCTTGGCTTTAAGGATATTCGCTATTTTGTGCCTGATTGGGACTCGAGCGAGAAAGTCCAGATTTCGGGGAAAGCAACGGGGAGTTTAAATAATTTAAACCTTGCCGAATTAAACTTAGCCAACGGGAAAACGAAAATAAAAACGCCTGTCATCAATCTTCAGAATATGATTGATGGCGATATCGGGGTGTTTTCAAACGAATTGAATGTCAGTACTTCTTACGACGAGTTGGTGCGAATTTTACCAACTTTTATAGATAAAAACATCACGCCATACATCAAGCGATTTGGCGAAATGAATTATGGCGGAGCCTTTAATCTTGATGATCAATTGGTGTATGCCAAAGGGAATTTGCAATCAGCTTTGGGACAAGCTTTTGTGAATTTAAATATGTATGATTATCGCAAAGAAAATCCTACTTATAATGGATTTATCAATACGCCAAATTTTGATTTAAAACAACTTACTGAGTTGAAAATGCTCGATAAAGTTTCGGGTGAAATCGACTTTAAAGGAGCTGGTTTTGACATCAATACTATGACGCTTACTGCCAAAGGAAAAATCAATTATCTGGATTTGATGGGCGAGCGTTACAACAATTTGAGCCTAGATGGTGTGCTGAGCAAGGAAACTTACAACGGATACCTTTCTATCAACGATCCAGGCAAAGCACAATTGGATTATCAAGGATTTTTTGATTTTAGCCAAAAAGAGATTAAGGCAAATTTTGAATCCAATGTGTCGTATGTGAATTTAAATTATTTTAAACTCACTGATAAGAAAAATTCTTGGATTAAAGCCAAAGTGAAAGGTGATGCGAGGTTCTCGGACATCAATGATTTGCAAGGAGATTTTGTGATGGATCAAATTACCTTTAATTCAGATACTTTGCTTGTAAATCTGCCAAAAACAGATTTATCATTCTCTAAAACTCCAAACGGAGAAAAACTCATCGATTTACAAATGCCTAATTATTTGACAGCCACCATGGAGGGGCAATATAAATTGGACGAGTTGGGCGATATTATCTACAACGGTGTGGGGAATTTCTTGGTAGATTATAAAAAGAAAAAAGTATCCAAAGGGCAACACTTAAACTATTTGGTCATTGTAGAAGATGATTTGATCAATTACTTTTTGCCCAATTTGCGCGTAAAACCGCAAACACTTGCCGCTGGAGTGATTGATAATGATAACGATGTGTTCCAAATCGATTTCCGATCGCCAAGTATCCGCTACAAAGATTATATGGCAGAAGATATACATTTAGCTGCCACTGCGGGAGAGGAGAAAACCATAGAACTCACCAGCGAAAAGCTGAAAATAGAGAATTTCTTGTTTTCTAATTTAAGACTTGATGGTAAAAACGAAAGAGATACGCTAAATGCAAAAATGCACTTTTTTGCGGGCGAGCAAAAGGCGTCTGAGTTTAATCTTAATTTTTATCAAACATTTGATGAAGAGCATAAAATCAAAGTAGGATTTTCGCCATCTAAATTCAATTTGGAAGGCGTTGAGTGGCATATCAATCCCGATAATTCCACCGATAGCAATTATGCCAGTATAGATTTTGATAAAAACATTTATAAAGTTTCGGATTTCGTATTGCAGTCAGACGATCAATATTTAAAAATCAATGGAGATTATTTCAATCCAGAGAAATTTAATTTTCAAACAGAAATTCAAAACATTCATTTAGAAAAAGCCATTCCAAAATCCTACATGGCGGGTATGGATTTAAAGGGAATAGCCAACGGAACTATTGATATTAAGAAAGATAACAATCAAGTAGAGCCAATTGCTGATTTAAAGATTGATTCTATTCAATTAAATGATAGACTGATCGGGAACTTTGCAACGGAAACTAAATATGATGTGGAAACAGAGACATTCAACATCACGGGAAGTTTAGACAAGTATAACGAAAACACATTGTTTGTGAGTGGGGATATTAAAAATACCAACTCGCAGCCAGAGCTAGATTTGGTGGCAAACTTTGATGATTTTGATGTAGATATTTTAGGAGCATTCTTGGACGAAGTGATGACCGACTGGAAAGGAAAACTTTCTGGAGATGTTGTTGTAAAAGGAAATTTAATGGATCCATCGATTTCGGGAGAGGTAACGATGAAGAATTTAGGATTTAAAGTTGTTTACCTAGGAACTCGCTATCAGTTCGATGGAGAAAATGAATTGACTTTGAATAAACAACCAGGATTCAACGGGCAATTGGAATTAGACAATATCACCTTTACCGAGACCAATTCCAAAACCAAAGGAATAGTAGATGGTTCGCTGATTTTCTCAGACCTATCGAGCTGGTTCCTTGATTTAGACTTTAAAACAAATAAACTTTTAGTTATAAGCACTAGCGTAAAGGACAATGAGATGTTCTATGGTCGTGTATTTGCTAAGGGCGAATTTTTCATGTTCGGTCCTGCAAGCGACTTGGTAATCTCTGGAAGAAATCTAGATGTGCTAAAGGGCTCTGTAATAAATTTAAATACTTCTGGAACCAAGAATGTGAGCGACAACCCATTCATTCAGTTTTATTCGGTAGACGAGGAGGGAAGTATTGTGCAAGACGAGACGCAGGAGCAGCGTGTTTCTGGTTTCTCTATGGATTTAAGCCTAAATGTAGACGCCAATACTACGGTGAATTTAGTTTTAGATGAAAAATCTGATGACAAAATAGAGGCGCAAGGATATGCCAAAAACTTCAAGATAGCCATGAACCGAGCTGGAAACCTTAGTATCGATGGTGAATATGTAATCACAGATGGGGTGTACAATTATCGCCAAAGTGTGATTATTGATAAAAAGTTTGACATCGAGAAAGGAGGCTACATTCGATTTAATGGAAATCCATATAATGCACAAATGAATTTACGAGCAGTTTACTCCAGAAATGTGAGCAATTTAGGTGCATACATAGGAGCTACTTATTTGCAACCAATGGAGGTGGATGTAGTAGCTTCCATCAGTGGAGATTTAAACAAAACCAATATAGATTTAGGCATTGAGGTGCCAGAGGCAAATAGCCAAGTGCAAAGCATGCTCAATAGCAAGATTAAAAACAATGTAGACGAGAGAATCAGGCAAGTGGGGTCTATCCTTGTTTTAGGTAAATTTGATGTAAATCAAAGCATTACAACAGCCATTGCATCAGATGTTGCCACATCGTCTGCCTTTGAATTGCTTGGTCGCCAGATAGGAAATGCCTTTTCTAGCATTATCCCAGGATTAGAGATCAATCCTACTTATTTGCAATCATCAGACAGTAGAAATCAAGCAGATAGAATTCAAACTCAGTTTAATTTTGCCATCAATCCAAGATTGAAAATCAACGGAATGGTGGGAACACCGCTGGGGTCTCAATTCAACGAAGAAGTTACAACTTCGTTTGAGCTAGATTATGATATTTCTAAAAAAATAGACGGGGGGCTAAGACTCAGAGCATTCTCTAGACCTTCCACCATAGGTTTGGAAAACTACAATGTCAACAACACTTATGCCCAAAGTTATGGAGCAGGGATTGTTTACCATAGAGCATTTAATAGATTTAGAGAATTGTTCTCACTAAAATCGGACGATGAAGAGCAAGAAACCAATAAAAAAACGCTCGACAAAAAAGCCGTAAACGATAGTACAAAACTTAAAAACAAAACAGTTCAATTTTCTAAATAGCTAAAGGCAAACAACGGCTAGATAAAAAACACACTACATTTTTTAGAAAAACACGCGTCTTTTTTTAAAAAAGACGCGTGTTTTTATTTAAAGCCACGCTACGAAATATCCAAAAGTATTATATAAGTATGATATTTGCTTTATTATTAAAAAATTCGCAAAGAATATTGGCAAGATTGGTGAAATGTTATTAAATTTGTTACAATTAAAAATATCTGAATTATGAGACCAACTTACAAAATTGACGAGGTAGATAAGCGAATTTTACGCTATCTGATAGAGAATACACGAATGCCATTTACAGAAATTGCAAAGAAAATGGATGTTTCAGCAGGGACAATCCATGTGCGTGTAAAGAAATTAGAAGACGCAGGAATCATCAAAGGATCTACGCTTAACATTGATTATTCAAAAATGGGATACGATTTCGTTGCCTATGTAGGTATTATGCTTACGAAATCAAACCGAATCCAAGAAGTGCTTCAGCGTCTTAAAAAAATCCCAAATATCACAGTCGCTAGTGTGATTTCAGGAAAATACAATATCTTCTGTAAAATCCGCGCAAAAGATACCAGAGATGCCAAAGAAGTAATCTATAAAATAGATGAGATTGAAGATGTTTTAAGAACAGAATCTATGATTTCTCTTGACGAAGAAATTAATGACAAAACAAGATTACTTAGTTCAATTTTTATGTAGGCCAAACATTATAAAAAAAAGAAATCCTCTAGAATTTAAATTCTAGAGGATTTCTTTTTATAACAACAATAAATAAAGATTCAGATTTTAATTGAAAGCTGCACCAAATAATTCTGGCCAGTTTTCTGAGAAGATTTTTACCGACATAGCCAAAAGGATAATTCCCGAGATTTTGTGTACAATCACAACACCAGTATCACCTAGCCATTTTCCGATATATTTTGAATTTTTCATGATTACATAAACAATAATCAAGTTGATGATAATACCACCAATGATCGCCTCTACTCGGTACAAAGATCTAAGTGCCAAAATTGTAGTAAGTACCCCAGGACCTGCCAGTAGAGGGAATGCTACTGGCACGATAGAAACACTGTCAGGGATTTCAGTCTTGTGGAATGTTACTCCCAAAATCATTTCCACTGCAAGCAAAAATAGTACAAACGAACCTGCAACGGCAAAGGCTGGCAACGGAATTCCCATAAAATTAAACAAAGCATTTCCTACAAAAAGGAATATAATCATAAGCAATGCAGCCACAATACTCGCTTTTTCTGAGTTGATGGCTCCTACTTTTTTCTCTAACCCAATGAAAATAGGTAAGTTCCCTAAAATATCAATAATCGGGAATAGAACAATCACAACCTTTCCCGTTTGTTTTATAATCGTCAAAAGTAACTCTGTATCCATACTGCTATTTTTTAATCAAAAAAGGAATGCAAAAGTATGAATTTTTTTCAAAAGCAAAGTGTTTTTACCACACTATTTTTTTGTCAAAAGAAAAAAGCCTTGATTTAATTAAGAAATTCGCAAAAAATAGCGTACTTTTGAACAGAAAAATTTGTTCATGACTAAAGAAGAATACATTAAGAATTATAAAAACGAAACTCAAGCACCAGGGCGTGCTGCCATCGATGAGCATTTGGCAAAATTCTATCCCAAAATGGATTTTAGGCATTATGCTACACAAGAAGAAGACGCTTTCTACAACCCGAATCTAGATGCCTTGCAGGGCGTGAGCATATTTGATTGCGATGAGCCAGAAAATCACAAACATTTGATTTCTTATGGCTTAAGCGAGTTGTATTTCAACGAAAAAGCCTTTGGTCAGAAATTTAGCAAATGGGGATTTGAACTTACTTTTAGACTAAAACCATTTGAATTAGATGCCGATAAGAAAAACGAAAAATTTGGGGATCCTACTTGGGCAGTGCAAGTGATGAATAATTTAGCAATGTTTGTCAATGAGACACAACATTGGTTTATGCCACATCAGTTTTTGCCGATCAATGGACCCATTCGTCTTGAGTGCGATACCGATATTACGGGCATTATTTTTGTAGAAGACTCGGTGCTAGGCAAGATTGATACGCTGCATGGCGAAGTGCAGTTTTTGCAAATGGTAGGAATCACTACGCCAGAATTGGAATTTCTTTTAGAAAACCCAAATTTAGACTCAATTATGAGCCTTGAAGAAAAATTGAAAAAGGATAATCCTTTATTAATTACAGATTTAAACAGAAAATCAGTTATATGAATTTAATTATTAATTTACTAGTTACCTCGGCTGTGGCTTATTTTTTAGCCAACAACTTGAGCGGAGTCCATATCAATAGTTTTGGGACAGCAATTGTTTTCTCAATAGTTTTGGGACTTTTGAGCGTTACAGTAAAACCTATTTTAAGCTTTTTCAGTTTGCCACTTACGGTGCTTACTTTGGGCTTATTCTTGTTGGTAATCAATGCGATAATTATCCTGCTGTGCAGTGCATTAATTAGCGGATTTAGTGTCGATGGATTCTGGTGGGCAATGTTGTTCAGCTTAATCTTATCAGTGCTTACGGCATTTGTAAACTCCATTTTGGGGATTAATGGCTAATTGAGTAGGCATTGTTTATGAAAAAATAAAAGCTTTCTTTTCGCCGAGAAAAGAAAGCTTTTTTATTACTCTTAAAAAATTATTTTAACTTACTTTCTTGATTAAAGAAATCAAACTGATCAAAAGTATCTTGTGCCACCGAGTGATCGATCTTGTTGTGTAAATCTTCAAATATTTTTAAATCAAAATATTTAATTGCCGCGATTAAATGATCAAAAATATCAGATTGAATATCCTCATACTCGCGCCAAATCGTGGTATTGGTAAAGGCATAAATCTCCACAGGAATTCCTTTTGAGGTAGGTGCGAGCTGGCGTACCAGTTGCGTTTTAGAATGATCGATGCGAGGGTGATTGTTTAAGTAGATTTCTACATATTTTCTAAAAAGTCCCAAGTTGGTGAAATTTCTACCATTTACAAGGAAATTCTTATCGGCATTGTTTTCAGTATTGAATTGATTAATCTCGTTCTGTCTTTCAATGATGTAGTCTTTAATCCCCTGGATTTTTAAAAATTTTTCTAATTCTTTTTCAGGAATAAATCGCACCGTAGATTGAATGATGTTAATCGATCGTTTAATCCTTCTACCTCCCGAATTCTCCATTCCGCGCCAGTTCTGAAACGAATTTTGAATCAATTTGTAAGTAGGAATTGTTGTAATCGTTTTGTCAAAATTCTGAACTTTCACAGTATTCAGATTTATCTCTATCACATCGCCATCTGCGTTGTATTCTGGCATCGTAATCCAGTCGCCAAGTCTCACCATGTCGTTGGTAGCCACCGTGATACTTGCTACAAAGCCCATAATGGTGTCCTTGAAAATTAATAATAAAACCGCCGATGTTGCCCCTAGAACTCCTGCGAGGGTGGTGATGTCGTTTCCTGTGATAATCATGTAGGAGAAAATACATCCAATGAATAGGAAAATGATGTGAATCACTTGGCTCCAGCTGGACATAGGTTTGTATTTAAAGGCAGGTCGCTCTCGTAGTATATCAAAAAAGGATTTTATGACAGACATTACAATCCTGATAATTACAAATATGATATAAACCTGAACTAATTTTTCTGCGATTTTGTGTAGTGCATGAAAATCTCTAAACACAAAAGGAATAGCACTTAGTATAATTGGTACAGGGGCTAATAAAGCTACATTGTGAGGAAAATAATGTTTTCTTAAATATTTAAAAATGTGAAAATTAGTTCGTTTCACCATTTGTTCCATGACGCCACGCAGTATAAACCGAACGACATAAAGCACAACGGCAACAATTACAAATAGAATAACGAAAAGAGTTAAAACAACAGCATAGCGATTGAAGTCATTTTGAAACCCAAGTTCCAACAATGCTTGGTGCAGCCAATCATAAAAATCATCAAAAATAGAATTGCTATTGCTTGGAATTTGCATCATCTTGTTCTTCTTTTTTTAGAATAACTTTTGGTTCTTGATTCTTTTCTGGTTCTTGTTCGGGTGGAGTAGGAGAGTCGTTCATGATGTCTTGCCAGCGTTTGAATCTTTCCTTTCCTCTCCACAAAAAGCCAGGGAGATATTGCTGATCTTCTGGAAAATCTGCAGGCGGGTAGAGTTTAGACTGTTGCCCAATTTTGCAAGAGATGATTTCCATTTTTCGGTCTTCGAAAGTAGCCTCTATAATCCCACAATCGGAACGATTGATCCCTAGCAATTCTTTTTGTTTCGTTTTTTTGTCCTCATCTTCAAGAAATAGCGTGGATTGTGCATTCCCAAAAGCTTGTACCCATTCAATCGAATCATTTTTAAACATGGCAGTCATGTTTTTAGATTTTATTTGATTGAAATCTTTGGGATTAATAGAATCTCTCTGTGCCATGGCAAAAGCATTGTTCCTAACTTGAATAGAATCCAATTGCTCATATTTTGCATTGATATATACCAAGATGGTATCTCCTGTAATTTGCTTGGCATCGCTCCACAAAATTGGATCGTTGAACATGCCTACGCTAGAAGTTTTTTCGGAATAAACGATAGAGTCACTTTTGCCTTGTGCGTTGGACTTAAAGAATTTAGCATTATGGAATGCACGAACAAGGCTCACACTATCTCGTTTAGTAGCCAAAAGTGTGTCGGCATGCAGGTATAGGCTATCTTTTTCAAAGGCACGCACAGCCAGAGCGTTTTGTGTTACAAAGGCAGAATCCAATTCTTTGTAGAATTTAGCTAAATTTCCTTTTATAAACCTTCTCTCTTCGGGATCATCTAGAAAAACATCGCCTTTCCCTTCGCCTTGTCCCGTTAATTGATTGTAATACAAATCATCTGCGGTAATAGATTTGCCATCGCTGTAGACCGATGAGCGATCTTTTAAGAAAGCCTCTTTCTTGTTTAAATAATATTTTCCGCGAGTGGTTTTGATGTATTGCGAACTGTTTTTTTTGCTTTGAATTGTAGTCTTGCCCAAAAATTGAACAAAACCCTCGTTGCTATTATACTCCACATTATCGCTATCGATGTAATAATCCTCGTTGTTGATGATTACATTCCCCTCAAAAGTGTTGGTTTTGGTAGCCACATCATACTCCCCAGATTGGCTTGTGATTGTATTTTCTTTGCTCACAATCGTTCCGCCTGTGTTATAAAAAGCCTTGTTGCTTGCTCGGTCATACTCCAATCGGTCGGTGTAGAGCGTTTGTTTGCCATCTCGCAGCACCACATGCTTTTCGGCAATAGCGATTTCGGTATTTCCGTTGTATTCCACATAGCCAGCAGTGATGTCGTATTTCTCGTTTTTCATTTCCACATTAGAAAATGCCTCGAAATAATTTTCTTTTTGATAAAATACAGCACTATCAGCTTTGAGAGTGGCACCCTTGTGCGTAAAAATTACATTGCCAGAAAACAACAAATTCCCGTTGTATTTTTCGGGAACTCTTTCAATTTTATCAGCATTTACAAGTTTTATCATTTCTTTTTTGCTTGTTTTCTTTTGGGCTAAAACAAGCGAACTGAATAATAAAACTAAAAATAGGCTAAATATATATTTTTTATTTTGGATTGCGTTTGCCATAAAAGTAAAGCGAATGCGTTTCAATAGTAATATCAAAAACTTCTTCTATTGTATTTTTAATTGATTGAATTCTAGGGTCGCAAAATTCTAAAACTTCGCCCGTGTCGGTGAGCAAAACGTGGTCGTGCTGCTTGTCGAAATAGCATTTTTCATAACGCGCCTGTAGAGAGTCGCCGAAGAGATGCTTGCGCACCAATTTGGCATCCATCAGAAGTTCTATCGTATTGTAAAGCGTAGCACGGCTCACACGGTATTTTTTTTCTTTCATTTTCATGTAGAGCTCATCAATATCAAAGTGGTCTTCTGTGCTATAAATTTCCTCTAAAATAGCATAGCGTTCAGGTGTCTTGCGATGTTTGTGCTCGTCCAAAAAGTGTGTAAGTACTTCTTTTACAATGTCTAGATTAGATTTCTGCGGCGTATTTTCTTCCATGTTCTAAGTTTCTAGTTTAATTCTTTTGGTTCTGAAAAAACAAAAATATAAAATTTAAAATTAATCTTGGCTTCTTTTCACTTTATTTACACCCTCTATTTGTCTAATTTCAGACAAAATATTTTCTAACTGATTTTTATGAGAAACCACAATTTCAAGGTCGCCAATCATCATTCCTCCCTCAGATCTCACATTCACGCTTTTCATCTCCACATTATTGTTTCTAGAAAGGCAATTGGTGATGTCGTTGAGCATTCCGTGGCGATCTAGTCCTATTACTTTTATAAATGTTTTATACTCTCTGCGAGAAGAGTCTATCCATTTGGCTTCCATTACTCTATAAGAGTAGTTGGCACGGAGTTCTATGGCATTTGGGCAAGTCTTTTTATGCACTTTGATACCACGATTTACGGTAATAAAACCAAAGACATCGTCTCCTGGAATTGGGCTACAACAATTAGCCAAAGTGTAGTCTAGTTTCTTTTCTTCGTCGCCAAACACTACTTGGTCAAGATGTTGTGGTGCTACAATGGCTTTTTTGTTTCCGCTTCGTGTTTTAAATCGGTTTAGGAAACTGGTAACCCCTGTTTTTTTATCGGCAAATCGTTTTAAATCTTGGTTAGCGATTACGCCATTTTGCACATGGAAAAATAAATCTTGCGAATTTTTTTCATTAAAGAAAGCTTGCAGTTCATTTACCATACTTTCGTCAAGCGTTAAACGCAGGTGGCGCAACTTTCTTTCTAAAATTTCTCTCCCCTCTTCCGATTTTTCGCGGCGTTCTGCATTGAGCGAAGCCTTGATTTTGGTACGCGCACGCCCTGTTTTTACATAATCGAGCCAATCGGCTTTGGGGCGTTGGTTTTGTGAGGCTATAATTTCGATTTGGTCTCCGTTTTTAAGTTCATAACTTAACGGACAAAGTTTTCCATTGACTTTGGCTCCCAAACAGCGGTCTCCCACCTTGGTGTGAATGGCGTAGGCAAAATCAATCGGGCAAGAACCCTTTGGCAGAGACATCACTTCGCCTTTTGGCGTAAAGACAAAAATATCTTTGGTATAAAGATTAAGTCTAAAATTATCAATAAATTCCGAAGTGTTGCTATTCCGTTGATTTTCTATCACTTCGCGCACTTGTGCAATCCATTCCTCAACTTTGGAATCCTCGAGTTTATAATTTTCCTTGTATTTGTAGTGTGCCGCAATCCCTTTTTCGGCGATTTCGTCCATTCGTTCCGAGCGGATTTGCACTTCTACCCACTTTCCGCCAGGTCCCATTACGGTGATGTGTAGCGACTCGTAGCCCGTAGATTTAGGCAGCGTAATCCAATCGCGAAGTCGGGCAGGGTTGGGCTTATAAATGGCGGTAATTAATGAATAAATTTTCCAAGCAATGAATTTCTCGTTCTTAAGGTCGGACTTATAAATAATGCGAATGGCAAATTTGTCAAAAATCTCCTCAAAAGCCACATTTTGGCTTTTCATTTTTTTGTTAATCGAGAAAATAGACTTGGCGCGTCCCTTAATTTCATAATTTAAGCCCTCTTCGTCTAATTTCTCCGAAATAGCATTTTTAAAGTCTTCTACATACTTGTTTCTATCTTCTTCCTCCGCCTTTAATTTATTCGCGATTTCAAAATATTCTTCTGGTTTAGTATATTTTAAGCTTAAATCTTCTAGCTCACTTTTGATGTTGTAGAGCCCCATGCGGTGGGCTAGTGGAGCGTAGATAAAAATCGTTTCCGATGCAATTTTCATTTGCTTGCTTGGAGACATAGATTCCAGCGTGCGCATATTGTGCAGGCGGTCGGCGATTTTGATTAAAATTACACGCACATCTTCAGACAGCGTGAGCAAAAGTTTTCTAAAGTTTTCAGACTGAATGGAAAGCTCTTGGTCGTTTAGAACCGAAATTTTGGTGAGCCCGTCGATAATTTTAGCAAATTTAGCCCCAAAAAGTTTTTCGATATCTTGTAAAGTATAGTCGGTATCTTCTACCACATCGTGCATGAGTGCACAGCTTATACTGGTAGCTCCAAGCCCGATTTCGTCTGCCACGATTTGCGCCACGGCAATCGGGTGGAAGATGTAGGGGTCGCCACTTTTGCGTCGTTGATTCTTGTGTGCATCCATGGCAAGATCAAATGCTTTGCGTATGACCAATTTATCCTCGTCAGACAAATGGCGATATGTGTTTCTCAACATATCCTTGTATCGCATGGCGATTTCTTGAATTTCGGCTTGTACTTGTTCTGGAGTCATTTAAATTTATTAATTTTGGGGCATTCAAATTTAATTGAAAAAATTTAATTATGAAAAATATTTTATTTATGGTAGCCTTGGCATTTGGAATGGTGTCTGGGCATGCTCAGCTGAACGGCTTCGGGGGACAATATGACCAAAATGCGCAGCCTAATCGCTGGAGATTGGGAATGGGAGCAGGTTTAAGCTTTGGGAATAATAATTATATGGCTTTGGCACTTGCGCCATCACTTGGGTATGAGCTAGGTAACGGGCTAGAGGCGGGAGCTACGCTTGGATACCAATATAATAAAGATAATTATTTCAAAAGTAATTTATTTTCAGTCGGTCCTTATGTGAATTATATGTTTGTTCCTCAGTTTTTTGGAAGAGTGCATTATGAGTATTTTTCAGGGAGTCAAAAATCAAAAATTACAAACGATAGTTATGATATCAATGAATCTGCTCTGTGGATAGGAGGAGGATACCAAAGCGAAGGGAGAGTTTCTTTGAGAGCAGGAATTATGTATAATGTCTTGTATAAAGAAGAAAATAGTATTTTTTCTTCAGCGATTCGTCCGTTTGCTGGTGTAGTTTTTGCAGTGTAATCATCTTGGAATTAAAAAAACTTAAATGGATTTAAATTTAATTGTATGGATTTGCTTGCTAATTTTTATAGCAGGACTTTTAGCCTTTGATCTTTTAGTATTGCACAAAACCGAAGACATTTCGCACAAGAAAACCGCTATCGAAACCCTTTTTTGGATTGCGATCGCTATGGGATTTTCGGGCGTTTTGTACCTTTTGTACAAAAACGAATTAGTGCACAACCCTACGCATTTAACCCCGTATCGGGCAGCGGTAAAGTACATCACGGGATATTTGATAGAGCTTTCTTTAAGCGTAGATAACTTATTTGTGATTGCGATGATTTTTACATCCTATAAAATTCCTTTAAAGTACCAGCACAAGGCACTTTTCTGGGGAATCATCGGTGCGATTGTCTTTCGTGGAATCATGATTGCCGTGGGAGTTGTATTATTTAACAAAGTAAGCTGGATTGTTTATGTGTTCGGAGTGTTTTTACTTTTTACTGCGGTGAAAATGTTGTGGGAAGAAATCAATAACAATGAGGAAATAGAAGAAGAAACTTCTGCTCTAGATAAATTTATGCATAAGCATTTAAAAATGAGCCAAAATCTTGACGGAAATAAATTTTTCACCATAGAAAATGGTGTGAAAGTAGCCACGCCGTTGTTTGGAGCTTTGGTGATTATTGAACTTACCGATTTGCTTTTTGCGGTGGATAGCATTCCGGCGATTTTAGCCATTTCGCACGATTCCTTGATTGTGTTCTGTGCGACGATCTTTGCCACATTAGGATTGCGTTCCATGTATTTCTTCTTGGCAAATATGCTTGAAAGATTTAGATATTTAAAATTCAGTGTCATTGTAATTTTGTTCTACATCGGTGTCAAAATGCTACTCATTCACCATATCGAAATCCCTGAATGGTTCTCATTGAGCGTGATTTTTGTGAGTATTTTGGTAGGAATTTTAGCTTCATTAAAAGCAGAGAAAAATGCACAAAAAGTTTAAACTCATCAGTGTGGTTGCCGTGGCAGAAAACAATGTAATTGGCAAAGACGGCGGGCTCATTTGGCACATCCCAGAAGATTTAAAACACTTCAAAAAAGTAACCATGGGGCACCCCATGATTATGGGGCGTAAAACCTTTGAATCTTTCCCAAAACCATTGCCCAATCGTGTGCACATTGTGCTTTCTCGCGACCCAAAACCAAATACCGAGCAAGTAATTTGGGTAACTAGCTTGGAGGAAGCCGTAGCCACTGCAAAAAATTTAGACTCAGAAAAAGCTCATGTAATAGGTGGTGACAATATTTATCGCCAAACCATGGATTTAATCGACGAAATAGAAATCACGAGAATTCATGAAACTTATGAAGGAGATACGCATTTTCCAGCCATTGATGCCACTCAGTTTGAACTGATAAAAGCTAAGGATTTAACAACGGAAAAAGGTATAAAACTAACTTTTGAAACTTACAAAAAAATAAAATAATATGAAAAAGATAATTTTAATGTTAAGCGCAGCGGCTGTAATGTTCAGCTGTAGCAAAGAAAAAAGCTGCTGCACCGAAAAAGCAACAGAAAACAACGCACCAGCGATTGAAGCAGCTGCTCCAGAAGCCAAAGAGAATCAACTTAGTATCGAGGCAACAGATCAAATGAAGTTTAACAAAACTACATTGAAAGCCAAAGCTGGAGAGCCAATTACACTCACTTTAAAACATGTGGGAGAGCAAAGCAAAGAAACCATGGGGCATAATTTTGTATTGCTTAAAAAAGGAACCGATGTAGATGCCTTTGGGCAAGCTGCTACTCAGGCAAAGGACACCGATTTTATTCCGCAGGAAATGAAAGATGATGTAATTGCGCACACTAGAATCTTAGGTGGAGGCGAAGAAGATACAATTGAAATCCCAGCTTTGGACAAAGGTGAATATGATTTCATTTGTTCATTCCCAGGGCATTATGTGATGATGCATGGTAAATTGATTGTAGAATAACCTGTTCAAAAAATTATAATTGAAAAAAGGAAGCCTTTTGCGCTTCCTTTTTTTGTTTATAAAAACAGAATTTAATACATTTTTGTCATTCCGAACTTGATTTGGAATCTCTCAAATTTAATCTCGATTTGTCATTCTGAATTTAATTCAGAATCCCTGTGCGTGGTTGAGACCCTAAAACAAGTTCAGGGAGACACGCGTAAAAACGGGATTAAATACTTTTTTAAATCAAATAAAAAATTACTTAAAAACCTATTTTTCGTATTCTTGATAGGCATCAATGATTTGTTTTACAATCTTGTGGCGCACCACATCTTTACCATCTAGCTGAACAAATGCAATATCGGGCACATTTTTTAAGATAGCCATAGCTTCCTTCAATCCAGATTTTTGTTTTCGAGGTAAATCTATTTGCCCAGGGTCTCCCGTAATGATGAATTTGGCATTTTTCCCCATACGGGTTAAAAACATTTTCATTTGAGAATGTGTAGTATTCTGTGCTTCGTCCAAAATCACAAAAGCATTGTCGAGCGTGCGTCCACGCATAAAAGCCAATGGAGCAATTTCTATCACGCCTTTTTCGATGTAGCTAGCAAGTTTATCAAAATGAATCATATCGCGCAAAGCATCATAAAGCGGCTGTAAATATGGATCTAGTTTCTCTTTCAAGTCTCCAGGCAAGAAACCTAGACTTTCGCCCGCCTCCACGGCAGGACGCGTAAGAATAATCCTTTTTACCTGTTTGTTTTTCAGTGCTTTCACTGCAAGAGCCACGCTAGTGTAGGTTTTCCCTGTTCCAGCGGGACCCGTAGCAAAAACCATATCTTTGTTGTACACCGCATCTACCAATTTTCGCTGATTGGGCGTAAGGGCTTTAATAATGGTGCCATTTAGCCCATGAATGATGGTATCGTCGAGTGCAATTCTTTTAGGCGCAAGCTTACTTTCTTCAAAAAGATATTCCAAATCCGTTTCATTTAAGCGATTGAAATGATGAATGTGATCTAAAATCATATTGATTTTTTGTTCAAAATTCACCAGCTCATCATCCGGACCTACTGCGGTAATTTTTCTACCGCGAGCCACAATTTTAAGTTTAGGAAATTGTTGTACAATATATTCAAGATTCTTATTCTGAATGCCATAAAAATCCTGAACATTGATTTCTGCGAGTTCTATACTTATTTTATTCAAATTGAATTTTTAATTTTTTTAATTCAGATACAAAAATAAGCAATATATTTGTAGTTCACCATGCCAATTATAACAATTACGACAGATTTTGGATTAAAAGACTATTCACTTGCCGCAGTGAAGGGGAGTATTTTAAAAGAATTGCCCGATGCTCGCTTGGTGGATATTTCTCACGATATCAGACCTTTTGACTTAAAAGAAACGGCTTTTATCATTAAAAATGCTTATCCCAATTTCCCCGCAGGCACGGTGCACATCATCGGGGTAGATGCCCTGCCAGATAAAAATAAAAAACTTCTAGCGGCTCGCATCGACGGGCAATATTTTTTGGCTGCAGATAACGGAATTTTGTCGCTTATTTTGGCTGAAACCAAACCAGACGAAATGGTGGAAATCACGATTGGAAAATATGATCCGTTTAGTAATTTTCCCACACGAGATATTTTTGTGCCAGTGGCGTGCCATTTGGTTAGGGGCGGAACTTTAAGTTTGGTCGGCAATGCGACGGAAGAGTTTGTAAGTCTCAACTCGCTAGTGCCTATGAAACGCGATGAGGACACGATTATCGCGACAGTGATTTATGTCGATAAGTTTGGAAATGCGGTGACTAATGTAACTCAACGATATTTTAGAGATTTTGTGCGAGGCAGGAATTTTGAAATTAAATTTTACTCCAATTCGATCGACGAAGTGCATGAACGATACAGCGATATAAAACCCGATGAGGAGGAACGCAACCGAATGGGAAATGTCTTTGCATTGTTCAATTGTACGGGATTTTTGGAAATTGGCGTGTACAAATCAGATCCCAAAAGGCAAGGAGCGGCATGCACGCTTTTTGGTCTAAAGGAAGGAGCTCAAATTTATATAAGTATCAAAAAATAAGTAAAAAATGGATTATTCGATTATAAAGGCAATACACATCATTTTTGTGGTGAGTTATTTTGCAGGGATTTTCTACATGGTACGATTATTTATTTACCATACCGAGGCTTTGCAATCAAACAACACGACAGAAAAGGAAATTTTGCATAAACAATATTGTTTTATGGAAGAACGCCTGTGGAACATCATCACTGTTCCAGCATTGTGTATCATGACGATTTCAGGTATTTATTTGCTCTATGCAATGAATTGGGCATATCTCTCACAAGGCTGGATGCATGTGAAATTGCTTTTTGTATTAATTTTATTTGTGTATCACTATTGGTGTTGGCAAATGATTAAAAACCTAAAGAATAGAAAAATTACATTAGGCTCTGTGCAGCTCCGTATGATGAATGAAGTCGCCACTTTGATTCTATTTGCGGTGGTATTTGCGGTGGTATTAAAAACATTTTTTATTCAATATTGGTATTGGGCATTGATTTCGTTTGTGGCAATGGGGGCACTCATTATGCTCATTGTAAAATTGGTCAATAAAAACAAATAATTATGCTAAGTGTCTTAAAAAAAGAACTTTGGGGCTATTTTGGCAATTATGCCACTTATGCCATTTTATTTGCCTTTGCCTTGGTTTGTGCTTTGTTTTTGTGGTTTTTTGACAACGATTACAATGTATTTAATTCAGAAATTGCAAGATTAGATTCATTTTTCTTTGTAGCACCTTGGATTTTGCTTTTTCTAGTACCCGCCATTACGATGAAGCAATTTTCAGAAGAAAAGCAAATCGGCACTTTAGATTGGCTGATGACTCAGCCCATTTCTTTGAAAAAAATCATTTTGGGTAAATTTTTTTCGGTGGCAATTGTTTTGCTTTTAATGATTGCTTTAACGCTTTTTTCGGTGATTACGCTAGCTCATTTTAGCCTAAACGGAATAGACACGGGCGTCGTATTTACTGCTTATTTAGGTTTATATTTGTTGGCTTTATTATTTGCCGCAGTGGGGCTTATGGCGTCCACATTTTTCAGTCAGCAAGTTACGGCATACATTGTGGCTGTATTTTGCAATTTTGTGTTGTTTTTTGGTTTTCAAGGAATTGCATCTTATAATTTATTGGGAAGTTTAGACTACACATTACAACAATGGGGCGCAAGTTTTCATTACGACGGATTTTTGAAAGGATTGATAGATACCCGAGATTTAATTTATTTCTTGGGCTTAATTCCAGTGTTTTTGCTCATTTCTTATGTTTCATTGCTAAAGAATAAAAAATGAAAAAAGTAAGTCTTAGTTTAGTGCTCATCGTTGGGCTTTTAGTCATTATATTTTTAAGCCAAATCTTTTATAAACGCTGGGATTTTACCGAGGATAAGCGATATTCTTTTGCGCCAAGTACCGAGCAAGTTTTAAAAAATATCAAAAATCCGATTAAAATTCATATTTTTCTGGACGGAGATTTAACGGCAAGTTTTAAAACGCTTAAAAACGAAACGCAGTTTTTCTTAAACGAAATTCAGCGAGCCAATAAAAACATTGAATTTAAATTTATAAACCCCACAGCCGAAAATCTGAATTTAGATAGCTTAAAACAGCACGGGGTGCAAGATATTGCAGTGCCAACCAATGATAAAATTTTGCGTGTTTTTCCTTTTGCGACGATTGATACCGAAGGCAAATCAGCAACCATTTCATTGTTGAGCAATCAAAAAATTCCGATCGAGCAGCGTGCTTTGGCTTCGACCGACCAGATCGAAAATAAATTCATCAAAGAGATTTATCGATTAACCCAAAAACAAAGAAAAAAAATAGGATTAATCGTGCATCACGACGAATTGTTCCGCCAATATCTAGATGGATTTTTGAATGCCTTGGCACCAGATTATGACATCGAACCTTATACCGAGCCCATAACCAATGGCAGTTTTACGCTTACCAACAAGGATTTAAAAAATCTTGAGAAATTTGATGCCTTGGTGATTGCCAAGCCGCTTAAGCCTTTTTCTGATTCAGATAAATTGATTATAGATCAATATATTATGCACGGCGGAAAAACGCTTTGGATGACGGAGTCTGTGGATGCCGAGATGGATAGCCTTTTCAGAAAAGATAAAATTGTGGCTTTTCCACGCGACCCAAATATCAAAGATTTATTGTTTAATTACGGTGTGCGAATCATGCCTGCGGTAGTCAAAGATTTGCAATCGGCTTACATAACGCTTGCCATTGGCAACACCGATGGAAATGCAGCTTATGAGCAATTTCCGTGGGCTTATTTCCCACTGAGTATGCCAATGAGAAACTCACCGATTACTAAGAAAATTAGCAATCCGTTGCGTTTTGAATTTGCCAATCCCGTTGAGATTTTACCAAGAGATTCTGTAAAGGCGGAGGTGCTTTTATCCACTTCGCCCAATGTGCAGTTGCAATCTCCTTTGACCTACATAGATTTTAACGAAATTAATAATACCGTGCCAGAGAACTATCCTGCTCAAGAAGGCGTGTATCCTTTGGCAGTGTTGCTCGAAGGAAATTTTAAATCTGCCTATGCTGGGCGTTACGAATCGCGTGAGGTGCAAGGCTTTAAACCAAGTGTAAAAGACAACAAAATGATCATTATTGGCGATGGTGATTTTGCCAAAAATCACTTGTTTCGCGGTGTGCCGTTGCCACTTGGAGCAGATAAATACAGCATGCGTCCAGATATGCCTGCGGCTCCGAGTGTGATTTATGACAACGCTGCCTTTTTGGTAAATTGCATGGATTATTTGGTAGGAGATGAAACCATTCTAAACCTAAACGACAAACAACGCACGATTTATCTTTTAGACAAAAATAGAATTAAAGACGAAAAAAGCGCTTGGCGATGGTACAATATCGCTTTGCCTGCACTGCTTGTGGGGCTTATGTGCTTGCTGCTCCCTTATTGGAGAAAACGAAAATTTACCAAAAAATAATTATTCTCGAGATGGGGCATATTGCAAGTGCTCCATTTTTTTTCCGACTAAAGTTTTGTCGGCTACCTTTTTAAAACCTAAAATTTCGTATAATTTTTTAGCCTTAGGATTATCATTGTCCACCAAAAGTCCGAGCGGTTTGTGGCGTTTTACAGTATATTCTGTGATTAGGAAATTAAGCAATTGAGTTCCTAATCCTTTGCCACGATACGCAGGATCGATGCCGAGCGTGTCCAAATAATACTCGCCAGCTTCGGTTTCGTCTTCGGGCGAAAAGTCTTTTGAATGCGTTTCTTCCACATATTTTTTGATGGGAGCTCTGAGTGTTGCAAGTTTGCCGCCATCGTACACATCTGCTGCCCCAATCACTTGGTTGTTGTGCAATATTACATGGCAATTTTCATAAGAATATTGATTGTCTTTTTCGGGGATGAAATGTTCTAAAAAAGCCAAGGCTTTTTCTTCATCTTCGTGCCCGATGAATTTGTAAACAATGTCTTCCATCGCCATGAGTAGATAGCGAGCGATGGCTTTGTAATCAGAAGGTTCGGCTTTGCGAATGGTGTACATTTTCTTAAATTTTTAAATTAAAAAAAGCAGTGTTTTCATCAAATGTAAGAAAACACTGCGAAATACAAACTATGAAAAATTATTTTTTAGCTTAATCCAGTAATCACGCCTTGGTCATCGATGTCCATGCCTTCGGCTGCTGGCACTGGCGGAAGCCCTGGCATACGCATCGCATCGCCAAGCATCGGAATTATGAATCCTGCACCTGCAGCAATTTCAAATTCTCTTACGGTTACAAAGAAGCCTTCAGGGCGACCGAGTTTTTTGTCATCATCAGAAAGTGATTTTGGCGTTTTTACCATACAAACAGGCAATTTATCAAATCCGTTTTTTTGTAATTCTTTGATTTGTCTTTTTGCTTTGGCTAAATATTTTACACTTTTTGCACCATAAATCTCAGTTGCAATTTTATTGATTTTATCTTCTACGCTGTCATTTGCATTGTAAATCGGCGTAAATTTTTCGGTGTTATTTTCAGCGATTTCTACTACGGCTTTAGCCAAATCCTTCATACCGTCTCCACCTTTTGCAAAGCCTTCGGCTACAACAGCTTTTACGCCTTTTTCGGCACATTTGTCGATGATGTATTGCAATTCCTCTTCGCTGTCATTTGGGAATAAATTAATGGCTACAACAGGTTTTAAATTGAATTTTTGCACATTTTCGATGTGTTTTTCCAAATTCGGGAAACCTAATTTTAATTTTTCTAAATCTGGATTTTGCAATTCATCTTTGCTCGCTCCGCCGTGATGTCTTAATGCTCTCACGGTTGCCACTACTACGGCAGCATCTGGGCTTAAGCCTGCCGAAGTACATTTAATATCAAGGAATTTTTCAGCACCTAAATCTGCTCCAAAACCAGCTTCGGTAACTACATAATTGCTCAGCGATAAGCCCATTTTGGTCGCAATCGCGGTGTTGGTTCCTTGTGCAATAGAGGCAAACGGCCCACCGTGGATGATGGCAGGATTGCCCTCTAAAGTTTGCACTAAATTCGGTTTGATGGCATCTTTTAGCAATATCGCCATAGCTCCTACAACTTTTAAATCTCGTGCAAAAACGGGTTTTCCGTTGAAAGTATCAGCTACATAAATGTTGCCCAGTCGTTCTTTTAAATCCGAGAAATTTTCAGACAAACAAAGGATTGCCATAATTTCTGAGGCAGGCGTAATGTTAAACCCATCTTGTCGCACCACACCGTTGTTGTCGCCCACACCGATGATGATTTGGCGCAAAGTGCGGTCGTTCATGTCCATTACGCGTTTCCAAGTAATGGTTTTCGGGTCGATGTTGAGCGAGCGTTTTTTGCTATTTAAATTATTGTCTAACGCAGCAGAAAGTAAATTATTGGCTTTTTCAATTGCTGCAAAATCCCCCGTAAAATGCAGGTTGATATCCTCCATCGGGATTACTTGTGCGTAACCACCTCCCGCAGCACCGCCTTTTACACCAAAAACGGGACCCAGCGAAGGCTCGCGCAACACGGCAAGAGCCTGCTTGCCCACTTTGTTGAGCCCATCTACCAATCCAATCGAAGTGGTGGTTTTTCCTTCGCCCGCTGGAGTAGGAGTGATGGCGGTAACCAGAATCAATTTGTTTTGCTTGATTTTCTCTGGATCGATGAGCGTGAGCGGAAGTTTAGCCTTGTATTTGCCATACATTTCTAAATCATCCTCGGGGATATTTAATTTTTCAGCGATTTTTTTGATGTGTTGAATATTTGCCGAGTTGGCAATTTCAATATCAGTAGGAAAAGCCATAAAATATTTATTTTTAAGATTAACTTTACTAAGTTAAAAATAAATTTTGAAACTTTACCTATGAAAATTGTTAGTTTTTGTCGAAATTATTTTGTGTTCATGGCTAAATAAACCACCTTTTTGGTATCAAAAAAATCTTCGGTGTAAAAATCGCTAATATTGTATATTTTAGCTTTAGGGTAGTCTTTTAATTCTTCGCTTAAATCACCACCTTTTAAATACAAAATACCATTTTTTAATTTTTGATTTTCAAATTCTTGGGTTAAGAATTTACCTTTAATCCAAGCCATGAATCTCGGCATTTGAGTTACTGCACGGCTTACTATAAAATGGTATTTATCTTTGATTTTTTCTACTCGTTTTTGTTCAGCGACAACATTTTTTAGCCCAAGTGCTTCGGCAATATTTTGAACCACGAGGATTTTTTTTCCAATGGAATCCACTAAATGAAACTGCGTTTCTGGAAATAAAATGGCTAAAGGTATCCCAGGGAATCCACCACCTGTGCCCACATCAAGCACTTTTTGATTGGGCAAAAACTGGTACACTTTGGCAATGGCAAGCGAGTGCAAAACATGGCGTGTGTACAATTCCTCGATGTCTTTGCGAGAAATTACATTGATTTTCTCGTTCCATTCGGGGTAGAGCGTGCCTAATTGCTCAAATTGTTTTTTTTGCGTTTCGCTGAGTGCAGGAAAATATTTTTCGATTAAGTGATATTCCATAAGATAAAAAAGACTTGAAAAAATCCCCGTAAATGTAATTTTTTACAAGGATTTATTCAAGTCTATAAATTATTAAATTAGTCTAATTGATTAATTTTTTCAATCAATCTTGCTGTAATTTCTTCTAAACTTCCTTCGCCGTTTACTTCGTTCCATTTGTTTTGTCCTTTGTAGTGCTCGGCAACAGGATTGGTTTTGTTATAATATTCTTTGATTCGGTTGCGAATGATTTCTTCGCTTGCATCATCGCTTCTTCCGCTTGTTTTTCCTCTTTCAAGGATTCTTTGTACTAGGGTTTCATCTTCCACCGCAAGAGCTAAAGTAGCGTCGATTTCTTCGCCCAAAACTTCTTTTACAATCTCATCTAAAGCCTCGGCTTGTGGCGTAGTGCGTGGGAACCCGTCAAAAATAATTCCTTCTGCATCTTTGTGCTTGCTTAATTCTTCTTTAAGCATGTTGATTGTTACTTCATCTGGCACCAAATTTCCTTTGTCCATGTAAGACTTGGCAAGTAGCCCCAATTCAGTTTCGTTTTTGATGTGGTGTCTAAACATGTCTCCAGTCGAAAGCTGTACCCAATTGTACTTGTCGATTAAAAGTTGTGCTTGAGTTCCTTTTCCACTGCCCGGAGGTCCAAAAAGTACTATGTTTTTCATGATATAAGATTAATTTTCTTTTAATTGATAAATTTCTGGAATATTTCGTCCTAATCCATCGTAATCTAAGCCGTATCCCACTACAAATTTGTCTGGAATGCTAAGCCCGATATAATCGATTTTTAAGTCTTTTTTGTAAGCATTTGGTTTGAAAAGCAAAGTTGCAATGCTCACACTTGCAATAGGTTTTGATTGCATCATGTCGTAGAGAGCCTCTAGGGTATTGCCTGTGTCTACGATGTCTTCCATGATGATGATATGGCGATCTTTTACCAGCTCATCTGGCACTTCCATCAATCTTTTTACTTGTCCTGTGGAAGAGGTGCCTTGGTAAGATTTCATTTGGATAAATGAGATTTCGCAATCGCCAGGATAGTGCTTAAGCATATCGCTAAAGAACATTACTACTCCGTTTAAAACTCCTACGAAAAGCGGTGTTTCATCTTTAAATTTTTTGTAAATGTCTTGTGCCACATTTTCAATGGCATTTTGAATTTCCTCGTCAGAGAGAAAAGGAACAAAAGTTTTATCAAGAATAGTAATCGATTTTTCCATTTTTCAAGTAAAAATTAAAGGGGTAAAGTTATTAAATGTATTTAAATTACACTAAGTATTTTGGCTAAAAAATTAAATTGTCATCGAAAAAATTCGAGTTTCGGGCTTATTTCGCAGCATTCTTAAATCAAATGCCATACAAATGTTGCGAATAAAGATTCGTCCTGCTTCGGTAACGATTAGTTCATCATCGGTAAATTCAATCAATCCATCGCGTTCCATTTCTGCCAATCGTGTTTTAATGTCGTCTAAATTCTCAATCGGTAGTTCTTTAAAATTGGTTTTTAAATTACACATTAAATTTAGAATATGGCGACGCATGGTTAAATCCTCTCGGCTAAGGATATGCCCTTTGGTTACGGGAATAATTCCGTTTTCTACCAATTCGGTGTATTCTTTCAGGGATTTGTTATTTTGTGCAAAACTATACCAGCTATCTGAAATAGAGGACATTCCCAGCCCAATCATTACCTGTGTTTTAGACGAACTGTAGCCCATGAAGTTGCGATGTAGCGTTCCGTTTTTTGAAGCTAAATAAAGCTTATCGGTCTTTAATGAAAAATGATCCATTCCGATTTCCTCGTAGCCCATTTGTTCAAAAATTTCTTTTCCCACTTCGTACAATTCTCGTTTTTCGGCAGGAGAGGGCAAATCTTTTTCATCAAAACCACGCTGCCCTACGCCTTTGATCCACGGCACATGTGCATAGCTATAAAACGCAATTCTGTCTGGATTGAGCTCCTTGGTTTTAGCAATGGTGTATTTCATTTTGTCTAAAGTGTGGAACGGCAATCCAAATACTAAATCGTGGCTAATGCTCTCATAACCAATTTCTCTGGCTTGCTCGGTAACTCGTTTTACATTTTCAAACGGCTGAATGCGGTGAATGGCTTCTTGCACTTTTAAATCATAATCTTGCACACCAAAACTGATACGGCGAAATCCTAAATCATACAACATTTTCATATGCTCATAAGTTGTATTGTTGGGGTGCCCTTCGATGCTAAATTCAGGATTTTCGGCAATTTCCGCTTTGCTGAAAATACTTTCTAATAAGAATTTTAAATTTTCAGGCGAAAAGAAAGTTGGGGTACCGCCCCCTAAATGCAATTCCTTGATGATTGGTTTTTCGTCTAAAAGATTTAAGTATAAGTTCCATTCTTTTAAAACCGTTTGGATATAAGGCATTTCCACCTCTTGGTGGCGTTTGGTAATATGCTTGTGGCAAGCACAAAAAGTACACAGACTTTCGCAAAATGGTAAGTGCAAATACAGCGAAATTCCCTCTTTTTGATTAGATTCTTTAAATGATTTTTTAAGTGTTTCTTCCCAGTCCGATACCGAAAAATGCTCGTTGTCCCAGTAGGGAACAGTGGGGTAGCTGGTGTATCGTGGACCAGGAATATTATATTTTTGAATTAATTCTTTGTTCATTTTATGAGTTTATAGCCGCTCTGATTTTAATTAATTTTTCAAGCAAATCGCGCATTTGATTAAGCGGTAGCATATTAGCACCGTCGCTTTTGGCTTGGCTTGGATTCGGGTGTGTCTCGATGAAAATTCCGTCTACGCCTGTGGCGATTCCAGCTTTAGCTATGGTTTCTATAAGTGCTGGTTTTCCGCCCGTTACGCCGTTTGATTGATTTGGTTGTTGAAGTGAATGTGTGATGTCCAAAATCACAGGAGCATATTGCTGCATTACAGGAATTCCCCTGAAATCTACTACCAAATCTTGGTAGCCAAAAGTAGTACCTCGTTCAATGATGGCGACATTTTGGTTTCCGCTGTCGGTTACTTTTTGCACGGGAAATTGCATACTTTCTGGCGAAAGAAATTGTCCTTTTTTCAAAGTTACCGCTTTTCCCGTTTTGGCAGCCGCTACGACTAAATCAGTTTGGCGCACCAAAAATGCGGGGATTTGCAACACATCTACATATTTGGCAGCAAGTGCGGCATCGCTACTTTCGTGAATGTCTGTTGTAGTAGGCACATTAAAAGTTTCGCCTATTTTCTGAATGATTTTTAAGGCTTTTTCGTCTCCAATTCCCGTAAAGCTATCGATACGCGAACGGTTAGCTTTTCGGAACGAACCTTTAAACACGAAAGGAATTTTTAAATCATTAGTGATTTTTACTAATTCTTCTGCAATGGCAAAAGGAGTTTCCTCGTTTTCTATGGCGCAAGGTCCTGCGATTAAAAAGAAATTACCAGAATCGGTAAATTGTATTTTGGGCAAATTTTGTATCACTTGGGTTTAAATTACAAGATTAAACCGCAAATTTACTAAATATTTGACAGATTGTAAAGTGAATTTTATTCAGCGCAAATACAATCAAAACTAATGGCTGGAATTGTGGGCAAAGGAGACGATCCCGAGTCCAAAAGAGGCACTATATTATCCCAACTTGTGTGAGTTTTTTTACGAATATAGGCAAGTGCTTTGCCAGATTTAGGTAAGGTGTTTAGGGAAATTCGCCCTACTTGATTGTTCTCCTCGCCAATATTGCTGAAAAGTGATAACTTCGTGAAAATACCGCTTTCTGGAAAAAGTAAATTTTCTTTTGCAAGATTTATTTTATAGTTTTTGTGGCGTTTTTCTATCGGAACTAAAACTTGTTGAGAAGTTTCTATCTTTTCGTAAGGCTTATTATTTTTATTTTCAAAAAAAGAAATTTCCAAAAATTGATTCTTGGAGATAGAATCCGTAGATTTTACGCTAAAATTTAGGGAAAGGATTTTACATTTTTGCTTTTTTGGATTTTCCACAAGAATTGTGAAATCCATTTGATTGTTTAAGGGAACAGAACCTTTTCCTTTTTTATTACCAAATTCATTTTTGTTTTTAAAATTTAGATTTAAACTTTTAATTTGAATACTTTTGGGCTGTAAAAAGATTTTATCATTGAACTCGTTAGCCGTAATATTTTTTTCTTGATAATTCTCCTTATATAGTTTAAAGTCTTTTGGTTGATTTTTTTCAAAAACAAACTTTCCTAAAGAATCAGATAAATATTTATTGGTCTTAGTTTCAATAGTAACATATGGAATTGGTGTTTGCGTGAAATCATCGAAAATTTGAATTTTCTGTGCAAATAAATTCAAAGAAATAAGGAGAGTAAAGTATTTGATAAAACGCATTTTATTTGGTTCTTTTAAATAAAAAATATCCCTTAGAAAAAGGGATATTTTTTAGATTTTTACTTAAAAAAATTACTTCTCGATACCTAAACATTTTAGACCATTGATGGTTGCGATGTCCGAAAGTTTTTCTACATCATAGTAGTGGCAAGATTCAAGCATTACGCGAAGTTCTGTCCACAAGTTTCCATCAGAGAACGGCTTATAGATATCGTTGATGTTATCTGTCCCGAAGGCAACATTAATTCCGTGCGGAATCATTTCATCTACTGGCGTTACGGAGTTGTGGCTTGGAGCCAAACGCTCTGTACGGTTGTGGTCGATCCACGCAGTAGGGCATGAGATAACATGCATTTGTGCTTCGTTGATTAAATCATATAATTCGTAACGGTATTTTTTAGGGTGTGCAGCTACTGAGATTGAGTGCACTGCGGTTACTTTACCTTGTAATCCGTGTTCGATAGTTTTTCTAGCTAAAAGCTCGGTTTCAGTTTCCTCGTCTGTGTTGAATTGATCCACATGCACATGTACTAATTTGTTTTTAGCTTTGGCAGTTTCCATAAGGATGTCAAGGTGCTCTTCTTCTCTACCAAAATCTTTGGCAGGTAGCCCCCCGATGATGTCTACGAAGTCAGACGAAAGGTCGAACCATTCTCTTGCTTTTGGATCAATTACTCCTTTCAACACTTGGTTTGCCCAGCGAATCTCGATATCTTTTCCATATTTATCCATGATTCTCTGCGCTGCCTTGATGCTTCGGTCTTGCATTACCTCATCTACATCGATAAAAGAACCTACGGCTTGTGCGCCTTGTTCCAAGAAATACTCGATGGCACGCGCCATTCTATCATAAATAATGTCTACGGTAGAATTTTTTTTCATCTCATCTACCAAGTGCCATTTTTCTTTTAAGTAAGAATTGGTGAATGAGAAAGTGTCTTTTTGCAGCGAGTAAGCTCTGTCTAGGTGTGCGTGGCAGTTTACCCAGCCGCCTTTTTCTTTGATTTTTTCAATAACTGCATCTTTCGGGTCGAAGTGTTGTAGTGTACTCATTGAGATGATTTTTGTTATAAATTTTTCAAATGTATGTTTTTTTGAACCAATCAACAAAAAAAGTTTTTAATACTATGTTTATAACTCTAATTTTTTATCATTAAACCAGTGTGGTATGCTTATTTTCCTGTGAGGTTTGTGTTTCTGCCTTGTAGGTATGCTTATTTTCCTGTGAGGTTTGTGTTTCTACCTTGTAGGTATGCTCATTTCCCTGTGAGGTTTGTGTTTCTACCTTGTAGGTATGCTCATTTCCCTGTGTGGATTGCGTATCTGCCTTGTAGGTATACTCATTTTCCCGTGTGGTTTGTGTTTCTACCTTGTAGGTATGCTTATTTTCCTATGTTTTTTGGCTAAAAGTTTTTTCGTTTTTTTAGAATTTAATTTTGGCAAAAGGTAAATCTATGATGGATTTAATGCTTAAATCCTGTTTGATTTTGCCCACATTGTAAGCCCCAAAACGATAATACACCCCAATTCCCACACTGCCGAGCAGTAGTTTTCTAAATTCTAAACCTGCTTCGCTAAACCATTTATTAGGGGCAATTTTGCCATCGGCATACAATAGGTCGTTTGATTGGATTTTCCCGTACATAGTCTTTACAATCAAATAGGTAGGGGCAGATTTTTTTTTGCCGTTTAAGTTAAATAATTTTTGGCGCCCCAGTAGCGAAATGAATTGTGTGCTATAAAATGCATCGGCAGGCATGGTCTCGAAAGAGTCGGTTCCGCCTAGGTTAAATATATCAAAAACAGATTCGTTAAGGTTATTGGAGCCATGATTGAAGCTGTACCAGAGTGGTGTTTTGCCCAAAGTGGCTCCTGCGTTGATTTTGATATAAGTTTCTCTAGGGAACAGGTTGAATTGGTATTCTACGGCACCTTCCACACGAGTGAAGTCGAAATCTCCGTTGGCTACTTTGTTGGATTTTAATACATTTAAATAAATATTCGGCGAGCCATCTTTTAGCGTAAAGGTTCCGTAGGGCACTTTTACATATTGGCTAAACGGCGACCATTTTAGATTAAAACTTAATAAATTATTGTTGAATTTTTGATTTTCTAAATTAGGATTAAATAGATTTTTTTCCTCGGCGTGGTGTGTGCCTAGTCTCAGGGTGAGATTATCAAAGAAATCTTGCTGATATGCTAGGGAGAATTTCTTTTGATTAAAGAAATCATGCTTATTCCCGTTGATTGCCGTTACTCTAAAAACATTGAACCCCGTTCTGAGTGGCGAGAAGAATCGTCCCGCGGCGTTCAAATCGTCCATATAGTCGAAGGAAAAGAATCCGTTGTTTTTAGGCACTGCCAAATATTTGGTACCTACGCCGTATTTAATCTTTTTGTCTTTAAAACCATAATTTACATGCCCATTAAAGCTCACTCGCCTATTGAAATACTCGTTGGTTTGTAGTCCCAGCCCTAAACGGATTCCCTCGTATTCATTGTTCCCAAAAAACTCGGGCAAAACTAAATCAACTTTTCCAAGGTTAAAGTTCAGCCCATTGATTAAAAAGCGAGCCTTTTTCAAGTAGAAATCAATATGTTCTTTTTCACCCTCGGCATCGTTTAGAGCATAGCTTTTAATTTCCATAGGCGTTAATTCCTTTGGGCGAAATTCTTTAATTCGCTCATCAAAATGTTTTCTGGCATTAGGGGCAATTTCGCGAGAATATCCATTGAAATCTTTAGCCACAAAATGATTATCGGTAGAGAAATCGCTAAAAGTTTTTTCCATGCTAAAGGTGCTCGTGGATATTTCTTTCATCTTGCCATTTATTTTTTTTCTTTTTAAAGAAATGGATTGGTAAGACTGATTCACGGGAATCCACACATTTTTATAAAATCTGTAATTGCTCTGCATTTCATAGCTCATTTTCCCATCGTTTCCTATAAGCTGAATTCCGCCAGAATTGTAAATTTCATCTCGATCGTTTTGGTATTCAGCCTCAAATTTTGCAATCCCTTTTGTGGCTAAATCCACCCAAATGCTACCATAAAGTGGTGTTTTTGCTTCTTTATTGCTTTTGAAATTTACTTGAATCGTTTTTCGATTATTGAGCTCAATGGTGTCTTTTATGCGGTAGTTGTAATAATTGATTCCGTAATTGGAAACGGGATTTATGAAGGTTTTAAAATAAAAGAAATTGAAAGTCTTATCGCTCAAATCATAAGGTAGGGGCTCTATGGCTACAATTTCTGGCAATTCCGATTGCAGACCAGCAATTCGGTAGGTTTCAGTAATCATTTTTTTGCCAAAACGCTTGTCATAAATATACCTATCCGCCTTTTCAGAAATGAAATCAATACTTTCCTTAGTCTCCAGGAAACTTTTTTTGGTCTCCTCATCCATCTCTTTTTCTGGAATTAAGAAATTCAGCACATTCGAGAATTTGGTATAAGATTTAAAGCTAAAATCTGGCAAACTCTTTGGGCTGTTTTGTTTTCTTTTAGAAATCACTTCCTTAATCAGTTGAATCGCTGCATTATTGTCCTTAGCATTAATTTCTAGCTGCTTTAAATAGATATTTTGATCATCAATTTCTTGAGCATTTAGCTTAATAGAAACCAAACAAATGCCGAGAACTACAAGTATTTTTTTCATAAATAATAGGTTAGGAATCAAATATTTTTCAAAAATAAAGATTTTACTTGTGAAATTTCAAATATGTTGGCCGAAAATTTTTTTTAGTTTAATTAACTGAAAACTGTGTGAATTTAAAAATTAATATTAATTTTATGCTCCAAATTTGGTAAAATGATTGAAATATTGTTTAAGCTAAGCCTTAAAAACGATTAAAAAATCATTAAAAATGTAATTTTTACACATTGTCAAGAAAAATAGTAGAAAATATAAAAATATAACATATGAGCGATTGGATTATTTATTTACCGACTTTGTTGGCGCTACTGGGACTTGCTGTAATGGGAGCGAAGTTTTCGTGGATTAAAAAGCAAAACAGCGGCGAAGCCAAAATGCAGACTATTGCCCACCACATCAAGGAAGGAGCGATGGCTTTTTTAAATGCAGAATATAGAATTTTGCTAATTTTTGTACTAGTAGCCTCTCTGGCATTGGCATTTATTTCCTATATCGTGCCCACCACCCACTGGTTGATTGTTCCTGCATTTATCGTGGGAGCTGTGTTTTCTGCCATTGCGGGTAACATCGGGATGCGTGTAGCAACAGATGCCAATGTGCGCACGGCACAAGCAGCTAAAACTAGCTTGCCACAAGCCTTAAAAGTTTCGTTTGGAGGTGGAATGGTGATGGGATTAGGCGTTGCAGGTTTAGCCGTTTTTGGGCTAAGTTTTATCTTCTTCTGTTTGTTGGCTTATTTAGGCGATAGCGAGGGAGATTTTGTTTCGAGTATGACAATGGTGCTAGAGGCCTTGGCAGGATTTTCACTCGGAGCAGAATCTATTGCACTTTTTGCGCGTGTAGGAGGTGGTATCTATACCAAAGCTGCCGATGTGGGAGCAGACTTGGTGGGGAAAGTAGAAGCTGGAATCCCTGAAGATGACCCGCGTAACCCCGCAACCATTGCCGATAATGTGGGCGACAATGTGGGGGATGTTGCAGGTATGGGAGCCGATTTGTTTGGTTCGTATGTAGCAACTGTTTTGGCGGCTATGGTACTTGGGAATTATGTAATCCGTGATATGGGAGCTAGTGCACCTACGGCATTTCACGGTATGGGTCCTATTTTGTTACCTTTATTTATTGCAGGATTCGGAATTGTGTTTTCAATCATCGGAACTTTTTTCGTAAAAATTAAGTCAAACGATGCAAGCGAAAACAAAGTGCAAATGGCATTAAACTTAGGAAACTGGGTTTCAATTATACTTACAGCAGTGGTTTCTTTATTCTTGATTAAATGGATGTTGCCAGAAGTTCTACAAATGAATTTCTTTGGTTTAGGCATTCAAGAAATCCCTTCAATTTATGTTTTTTATTCTGTATTAATAGGATTGATTGTAGGATTTGCCATTTCATACTTCACAGAATATTATACCGCACTTGGCAAGAGACCTGTTTTAAGCATTGTAGAGAAATCTGCAACAGGTGCTGCGACCAATATCATTGCAGGGCTTGGTGTAGGAATGATTTCAACATTTGCACCTATTGTATTATTTGCGGGCGCAATTTGGGGAGCTTATAGTTTTGCAGGATTTTATGGGGTATCAATCGCCGCATCTGCAATGATGGCGACCACTGCGATGCAATTGGCCATCGACGCGTTTGGACCAATTGCTGACAACGCAGGTGGAATTGCTGAGATGAGCGAATTGCCAAAAGAAGTAAGGGGTCGCACCGATGTTTTAGATTCTGTGGGGAATACTACCGCAGCCATTGGGAAAGGCTTTGCCATTGCTTCTGCGGCACTTACGGCTTTAGCCTTGTTCGCTGCCTATGTTACTTTTACAGGAATCGATGGAATTAATATTTTTAAAGCCAATGTTTTAGCCGCTTTATTTATCGGTGGAATGATTCCCGTGGTGTTCTCTGCTTTGGCAATGAATTCGGTGGGGAAAGCCGCTATGGAAATGGTGCAAGAGGTGAGAAGACAGTTCCGTGAAATTCCAGGAATTATGGAAGGAACAGGCACGCCAGAATACGGAAAATGTGTGGATATTTCTACCAAAGCTGCTTTAAAAGAAATGATGTTGCCAGGTGCGATTGCGATTTTTACACCAATTTTGATTGGATTCCTAATGGGGGCAGAGTCGCTTGGTAGCTACATGGCTGGGGTTACTGTTTCGGGAGTGATTTGGGCAATTTTCCAAAACAACGCAGGTGGTGCTTGGGATAATGCCAAAAAATCAATCGAAGCAGGTGTTGAGGTGGCTGGTGTAAAGCATGCCAAAGGAACTGGCGAGCACAAAGCCTCTGTAACGGGTGATACCGTTGGGGATCCGTTCAAGGATACCTCAGGACCGTCTATGAATATTTTGATTAAATTGTCTTGTTTGGTAGGTTTGGTAATTGCTCCGATTTTGGGCGAACAAATCAAGAAAGAAAGCAATTTATATGAAGGAAAACCGATTGATAATGGAGCGATTATTTTAGAGGAAGCTCCACAAGAAGAATTAATAGATGCTGATGGGAATTACATTTATCAATTAGGTGAAATTACAGAAATCGCCTTACCTAACAATGAAACTTTAAACAAAGGGATTAATTCAACTGAAAAGCATTTGGTAGATTTGTTAAATGGAGGCGAAATCGATAACGCAGGATTGTACAAAACTTGGACAACTTTAGACCAAATTGGATTTAAAACAGGAAGTAGTGAGCTTACAGAAAAGTCTAATAAGCAAATTGAGAATTTAGTAAAAATCTTAAACGCTTATCCAGATGTGAAACTAAAAATCGGAGGCTACACCGACAATGTTGGTAGTCCTGAAAATAATTTAAAGCTATCGCAAGCCAGAGCCGAAAGTTTAAAAAATGTTTTGGTGGCTAAAGGAATTGCTGCTGATAGATTAGAAGCAGAAGGCTATGGCGAAGCGCACCCAATTTGCGAGGCAAATGACACGCCTGCGTGTCAAGCGCAAAATCGTCGTTTAGATGTTCGCTTTACGGAATAAAATTATATTTGCCCTAATAAATGATAAGCGCGACTCAAAATGAGTCGCGCTTATTTTTGTTTTAAATAAAACTGCTCCAGAAAAGAAATTAGAGGAAAAAATAAACTCTAAAAAATTAAAACTGGAGCAGAAAAAATCTATTATGAAAAAATTAAAAACGAGTTATTAAACTTTCATGATTTCAGCTTCCTTGTTAGAGAAAGTCTTATCAGCCACCTCGATATATTGGTCAGTCAGTTTTTGCACATCAGCCTCTAGACCTTTTTGTACATCTTCTGATTCTTCTGATTTTTTAATCGTGTTGTTAGCATCTTTTCTCCAGTTGCGGATACTGATTTTGGCTGTTTCTAATTCTGCCTTAGCTTGTTTTACTAAGTCTTTTCTACGCTCTTCTGTTAATGGCGGAACGCTGATGATTACAGAATTTCCGTTGTTTGATGGGTTAAAGCCCAGGTTAGCCTCCATGATAGCTTTTTCAATAGGCTGAATCATGCTATTTTCCCATGGTTGAACATTTAAAGTCATAGCATCTGGAGCACTCACATTAGCCACTTGGCTAAGTGGAGTAAGGTTTCCGTAGTAGTCTACCATTACACTACCAAGCATCGCTGGAGTAGCTCTCCCCGCACGAATTTGGCTAAAAGCCTTTTCCAAGTGTGCGATAGAATCCTTCATACCAGCTTCTGTTTCCTTTACAATATTGTCTATATTCATATTCTTGATTTGTTTAGTTAATTAATTGGTTACAATGGTTCCGACTTCTTCTCCGTCGATTACTTTTTTCAAGTTCCCCACGGTGTTCATATCGAATACTACGATCGGCAAATTGTTTTCTTCACTTAAAGTAAAGGCAGTCATATCCATTACTTTCAAGCCTTTGTCATAAACTTCTTTAAACGATAAATTATCGAATTTCTTAGCATTTTCATCTTTTTCAGGATCTGCGGTGTAGATTCCGTCTACACGAGTACCTTTTAAGATAGCATCAGCTTCGATTTCAATGGCACGCAACACCGCGGCAGAATCGGTTGTGAAATATGGATTTCCAAGACCTCCACCAAAGATCACCACGCGATTTTTCTCTAAGTGTCTAATGGCTTTTCTGCGGATGTAAGGTTCTGCAATTTTCTCCATTTCTATGGCAGTTTGCAAACGCGTGTCTACGCCCGCATCTTCTAGACCTTGTTGTAGAGCCATGGCATTGATGATGGTTGCTAGCATTCCCATATAGTCGCCTTGTACACGATCCATTCCATTGGCAGCACCAGAAATTCCTCTAAAAATATTTCCTCCACCAATCACGATTGCCACTTGGCATCCCATATCGGCGATTTCCTTTACTTGTTTAGAGTAGGCTTCGATTTGTTTAGGATCGATTCCATACTGGCGTTCACCCATGAGGGCTTCACCGCTTAATTTTAGTAGTATTCTTTTGAACTTCATACGAAAAAATATTGTTCTACAAAGATATATCTAATTATGATATTTAAAAAAATCAACAAGGATTTTGTGAGCTTTTTAATTAAATAACATCTGTTTCCTCGATTTGTTTTTTGATATCAAAAGAATATAACTGTGCAGGTTTGTGGAATACACCTTTTTGTTTTTCGTTCAGCGGGATTAGATTGCTTAGTTTTTTAATACTTTTTCTAAAGTTTCTTTTGTCAAACTCTCTGTCTAGGATCACTTCGTAGATATTTTGAAGTTGCGAGAGCGTAAATTTTTTAGGTAAAAGTTCAAAAGCGATATTGTAGTTTTCGGTATCAAACCTTAATGTAGCAAGTGCTTTTTGAAAGATTTCATCGTGGTCAAAACCAAGGTGTGGGATTTCATCAATATTCACCCATTCAGTTTTATTGGCAAAAGAGGCAGCCTCGGGCACGAAATCCTCCATTTTAATTAAAGAATAATAAGCAATTGTTACCACATGTTTGTTTAAATCTTTTCTCACATTGAGCAACCATTCTTTATCTTGTTTTTGTTGAAGGCGGTCTGGCTTACCAAATGCGTGGAATTGTTTTAAGAAAACACCTCTTAAACCTGTAAGCTCCTCTAGCACACGATTTGCAGCATCGTCTATATCTTCTCCTTTATACACATGGTCTCCTGGGAGCGCACGGAGCGGAATATGCTCAGGACTTTGTTTTTTTTGTTCAATCAGCAATATTTTTAGCTGTTTATCATCATATCCAAAAACGGTACAGTCCACCGAAACATCTAAAAACTCTCTTTTTTCAGTCATTTTCTATCAAAATTTAATTTAGCACTAATATACAAATAAATTTAATAATTAAAATAAAAAATAATCAGAATGAGTAAAAATCAGTTTTAATTTAAATGGCTTATAAATAAATAATTAAGATATTTGTGTCTTAAAATAGTGCTTAATTGTTTTGTGAAAATTGTTAGAAAATACTATTAAATGCTTATTAAATAGTTAATCTTTCAGCCATTTCGGTGTTTGTGGAGAAAATCTTGATAGGATTGAGCTTAAAATAAGAAAGCGAAATTGTGTAAAAAACTTGTGAGAGCTTTGCCGAAAAATTGCATGCGCATGCAATTTTTTCGCGATGCGCATAGAAATTTGGCGGAATGCGCACGGAGGTTTCGAACAGATTGTGATTGTTTTTGGCTCTAAGGTATTAAAATATAAGGTGTAATATAGATTCTAATATAAATCATATAAAATAATCAATAAAGTTCACTATATTTGTATCGTTAAAATTAAACTATGGCAACAAAAAAAATCAACACAATAGGTGTAATTACTTCTGGGGGAGATGCTCCTGGAATGAACGCCGCTCTGCGTGCGGTAGTACGAGCTGCATCTTACCATGGGCTAAATGTGAAAGGAGTGCGTTTAGGCTATGAGGGATTGATTACAAATGATGTAGTTTCATTAGGACCTAGAAGTGTAAGTAATATTATTAATAGAGGTGGTACAATTTTAAAAACTGCCCGTTCAGATGAATTTAGAACTGTAGAAGGTCGTAAAAAAGCCTTTGAAAACGTACAAAAAAATGGAATTGATGCCCTTGTGGTAATCGGGGGAGATGGTTCTTTTACGGGAGCTAAATTATTCCACGAAGAGCATGGAATCCCTGTAATTGGAGTGCCTGGAACGATTGATAACGATATCTTCGGTACAGATTACACAATCGGTTACGATACAGCACTTAACACCGCTGTTGATGCGATAGATAAAATTAGAGATACAGCACAATCACACAACCGTGTCTTCTTTGTTGAGGTAATGGGGCGTGATGCAGGTTTTATTGCTCTAAATAGTGGTATCGCAGCTGGCGCACAAGATATCTTGATTCCAGAAAAAAGAGATGAAATCGATGAAATGTTTAACGCGCTAGATCGTGGTGAACAAACAGGTAAAATCTCAAGCATTATTGTTGTGGCAGAGGGCGAGGAGCTAGGTAACATTTATGATTTGGCTAAATTTACCAAAATTAAGTACCCAACTTATGATATCCGTGTTACGGTGCTAGGACACATTCAGCGAGGAGGAACTCCAAGCTGTGCAGATCGTGTGTTGGCAAGCCGTTTAGGTATCGCTGCAGTTGAGGGGCTTTTAGCTGGAAAAAGCAATGTAATGGCAGGAGTAAGAAGCAATAAGATCGTATATACTCCTATCGAAGAAGCTATCCAAAAACACAACGAAATCGATCATGAATTAATTAGAGTGTCTGAAATTTTGGCACGATAATAATCTATAAACAAAAAAACAATTTAATTAAAAACACAATTATTATGGCAAATGTAAAAGTAGGTATCAACGGTTTTGGACGCATTGGTCGTTTAGCATTCCGTAGAATTCAAGAAGTTGAAGGATTGGAAGTAGTTGCAATCAACGACTTAACAGACGCAAAACAATTAGCGCACTTATTAAAATATGACTCTACTCAAGGTCGTTTTAACGGAGAAATCGAAGTGCTAGATGGTGCCTTTAAAGTAAACGGAAAAGAAGTAAAAGTTCTTGCTAATCCAAATCCAGAAGAACTTCCTTGGGGAGAGCTAGGAGTGGATATCGTGCTAGAATGTACAGGATTCTTCGCTACTAAAGAAAAAGCTGAATTACACCTTAAAGGTGGAGCTAAAAGAGTAGTAATCTCTGCTCCTGGTGGAGATGTTCCAACTGTTGTATTCAATGTAAACCAAAATATCCTTAAAGGAGACGAAACTGTAATCTCTGGTGCATCTTGTACTACAAACTGTTTAGCTCCTATGGCTAAAGTGTTGAACGATAAATTCGGTGTAGTAGAAGGTTTAATGACTACTATCCACGCTTACACTGGAGACCAAAACACACTTGACGCTCCTCACAAAAAAGGAGATTTAAGAAGAGCTCGTGCTGCAGCTGTAAGTATCGTTCCAAACTCAACTGGTGCTGCAAAAGCTATCGGATTAGTAATTCCAGAATTAAACGGAAAATTAGACGGTGCTGCTCAGCGTGTACCAACCCCAACAGGATCTCTTACTGAATTAGTTACAGTTCTTGAGAAAAATGTATCTGTTGATGAAATCAACGCTGCAATGAAAGAAGCTGCTAACGAATCTTTCGGTTACACAGAAGATCCAATCGTTTCTGCTGATGTTATCGGAATCACTTACGGTTCATTGTTTGATGCTACTCAAACTAAAGTGATGACTGTAGGAGACAAACAATTGGTGAAAACTGTTGCTTGGTATGACAACGAAATGTCTTATACTGCTCAGTTAATCCGTACATTACAATACTTCGCTAATTTATAATTAGCCCCAAGATTGTAATCTTACAATAATCAAAATCCGCTTCATTTCGATGGAGCGGATTTTTCTTTTCCTCAAAAGCTAAAAAATCATCAAAAAACCTTATTTTTGAAAATAAAAAAATGCTTCAAGCAGGGGAATTCAAAATTTATAGTGCATCGGCAGGAACAGGAAAAACTTATACACTTGTTCAGGAGATTATGCACCTTCTTTTGCAGAAAAAAAATAGCAAAAGTTTTAGCCAGATTTTAGCCATCACCTTTACCAATAAGGCGGCTAATGAGATGAAAGAGCGTATTTTGCAAAAGCTTGATGAGTGGCGAAATGGCAAAATTTCTGAACCCGAATTAGCAAGTATTCAGGAGCATTTAAATATTTCTAAAGAAGAAATTCAGGAGCGTAGCGGAGCTGTTTTAAGCGATATTTTGCATAATTATTCCCTGTTTTCGGTGAGCACGATAGACACATTTAATTTAAGGCTTATGCGTGCCTTTGCTACCGATTTGGGCTTATCGTCTAACTTTGATGTGGAGCTAGATACTTCTCAATTAATGGGCGAAGCGGTGGATTTGCTCTACGCCGATTTGCAAAACAATCAGCATTTAAGCAAAATCATTACGCAGGCAGCAACCGAAAATTTAGCCCGAGATAAAAGTTGGGATATTTCAGAAGAATTAAAAAGCAACGCCTCGCATTTATATGCCGATCATTTCCTAGAATACATGAGAGAAATCGGTCGGTTAGAATTAAAAGATTTAGTTGAATTTCGAGGTAAACTCATTACGGAAATCAATGAAATTCAGGATTTTTTTACTGAAAAATGCACCGAAATCCTAAATTTGGTCGAGGAGCAAAATCTAGCACCCAAAGATTTTAGTGGCGGAAGTAGGGGCATTTTATCCTTTTTTACTAAAATTTTGAACGGAAAAATGGATTTTCCTACCAAGACGCACAACGATATTTTAGAAGGCAGAAAGTTAGGTTCTTCATCGGCGTCGGCATCGGCGGTGGATAGAATCGAAGAGATTTTTCCAAAAATTGAGGAAGCCGTTGAGCAGATTAAAGCCAAAATCGTTCGCCTACAAGTATGCAATGCTGTGTATGGTAGTATAAATACCATGTCGCTCTACAACGAAATCGAGAAAAATCTTTCGCAGATTGAAAGCGAAGGCAATGTGATGTTGATTTCTGAGTTCAATAAAATCATCAACGAGAATTTACAATCGCAGCCCACTCCGTTTATTTATGAAAAAATCGGAACCAAATACCGCCATTATTTCATCGATGAGTTTCAAGACACTTCGAGCATACAGTGGAGCAATTTACAGCCATTGGTAGAAAATGCTTTGGCACAAGGCGATACGCTAATGCTAGTGGGCGACCCGAAACAATCGATTTATCGATTTCGTGGAGGAAACCCAGATTTGATGATTGGTTTAATCAATCAAGGCAATGAATTTTATGGCAATGTTTCGGTAGAAAATTTAGATAAAAACTGGCGTAGCTATCACGAAATCATCGAGTTTAATAATGATTTTTACACCTTTGTAGCCAATAAATTTATACAAAACGAAGGTTTTAAAAATATTTATATCCAAGGCAACGAACAGAAAATCAATCACAAAAAAGGAGGCTATGTTTGCATAAAACGCATTACGATTGAAAAAGGCGATACCAAAAATTACAACGATTATGTGCTAGAAGATCTTTTAGCTAAAATGAAAAATTGTTTGGCTAAAGGCTACGAGCTTAGGGATTTAACCGTTTTGGTCAATACCAACAAAGAGGCCAATCGCATTGCTGAATTTTTGCAAGAAAACGAAATAGCAGTGCTTTCTGATGAAGCTTTATTGCTCATTAATAATCCAGAAATTCAATTGATTTTATCGGTTTTAAGACTTACTACCGATACCGAAAATCATAAATTCCGAGCCGATTTATTGCTGAATTTAAAAAGCATGAAAAAGCTGAAGGTTTCAGATTTCACGGAATTTTCTTTGCATGTATTACGCGTTCCGTTTTATCAATTCATTGCAGAATTGGCAAAAGTTTCGGTCGATTTGTCTCATTTAAATCAAAAAATGAATTCGCTGTATGACCAGACCGAGAAAACGATTGCCGCACTGGGAATCGAAGCGCAAAACCAGGAATATGTTTTAAATTTTTTAGATGAAATTTTAAAATTTCAAACCCAAAACGAATCTTCTGCCCAAGCGTTTATCGCCTATTGGGACGAGCGTGGCGATAGAAAAAGCATTGCTGTGCCAAGTGGCGTAAATGCCGTGAAAATCATGACTATACATAAATCCAAAGGATTGCAATTTCCCGTGGTGTTTTTGCCTTATACTAAGTTAGATATCAAGGATCACGGATTATGGATTCCGCTAAAAGAAGGGAAATTCAATCATTTTTATGTAAATAAAACCAATCCGCTAAAAGGCGTGGTAGAGCATTTGCCCGATGAGATGGCAAATATTGTTCAGAAAGATGTGCAAGAATCCGAAATGGATCAAATCAATAAATTTTATGTAGCCACTACGCGTGCCGAGGAGCAGCTGTATATGTACATCAAAACACAGAAAAAATATGATTCTTTCTCATTTAGTGAGATTCTTGATGAATACATGAACTCAAAAGTGGGCACTGCAGAAGCAGAATATTGCGTAGGAGAGCCAGAAAAAGTAAGTCCTAAAAAAGAATATAAATCTGAGGACAACACTGTTTTTTATCCCTTAAAGTACAACGATTGGAAAGAAAAAGTGCGTATCAGTAGCGAACATTCCAAGATGTGGGATGTACGCCAGAGAGAGTTGCAGGATTATGGTAAAAAAATCCATGCTGTGCTAGAGCGTATTCAGTACAAAGAAGAGGTGGAGGCGGTGCTTAACGATTATGAGCGAAATGGCTTTATTGATCAAAAAGAAAAACAAGTTCTGCAATCACAAATTCATCAGCTTTTAACCAAGCCAGAATTAAAAGAAGCTTACGAGCATCACACAGTGCTCAACGAGCGAGATTTTATTTCAAAAACGGGTAAGATTTTCCGTCCAGACCGTTTGGTGAAAACTGAAAAAGGCTGGTATCTAATTGATTATAAAACGGGCGAAAAATCCGAAGAACATATTTTGCAAATCCAAGAATACAAGCAATTTTTATCTGAGCTAAAGGTAGATGTCGCGCACGCTTATTTAGTTTACCTCTCAAAAGACACAGAAATCTTAGAAGTAGACTAAAAAAGGCTATACGGCTTTCAATTATTTTTTTAACCTTTGCAAAAATTTAAAAATAAACTATGTTTTTTTCGCCAGAAATTTCTGCCAATGTAACGCTGTTTATAGAAATCGTAGGAACCATCTCATTTGCCATGTCGGGCGCATTTGCCGCTATGCAAAGCAGGCTCGATCCGTTTGGGGTGCTCATCATTGCTTTTGCCACGGCGGTAGGGGGCGGAACGATTCGCGACTTGTTGCTCGATGTGCCCGTTTTCTGGATGACAGATTTGCGAATTTGTTTGATTACGGTGCTCAGTTGTGCTGCCGCGATGTTTTTTAAATCGCTGGAGCATAATTTCAAAGTAACACTTTTTGTTTTTGATTCGCTTGGACTGGGGCTTTTCACAATTGTAGGGCTCGAAAAAGGCTTAGTTTTAGGATTTTCGCCTCTGATTTGCGTAGCACTTGGAACCATTACGGGCTGTTTTGGCGGATTGTTGCGCGATGTTTTAATCAATCGTATTCCGCTGTTGCTCAGAGAAGAAATTTATGCCATCGCCTGCATTATTGGAGCGTTTCTATATTTGCTTTTAGCTCATTTTTTTGGATTAAAGAATCCAGTCGTTCAGCTTGTTACGGTGCTTGTCGTGTTTGGAATTCGTCATTTTTCCATTAAATATCATTGGCACATTCCGTTGTTTTATTTAAGCTCTGAACAAAAAATGAAAGCACAATTTGAACGCATGAAAAAACTAAAACCTAGAAAGAAAAAATAGAATTTAGATGAATTTTTAGCCCAAAAACCATCAAAAATCGATTTTAAATTTTAACTAAAAAACTGACATAATTCCATTTTTTAAGCAATTCTGTAATAGAAATTGTATCTTTGCCGATCGAAAATATATCAAAAGTAGAAAAGATACAAAAAATGAATATATTAGTTTGTATAAGTAGCGTTCCTGATACTACCTCAAAAATCAATTTTTCGCCCGACGGAAAATCTTTTGACAAAACAGGAATTCAATTCGTAATCAATCCTCACGATGAATATTCATTGTCCAAAGCCCTTCAATTAAAAGAAAAAAACGGAGCACAAATAAGTGTATTATCGGTAGGCGATGCTTCGTGTGAGCCTGTGTTGCGCAAAGCCTTGGCAATGGGTGCCGATGTAGCAATGCGTGTGGATACCGAGCCGAGCGACTCATTGGCTACTGCCCAAGAAATTGCCCGAGTGGTAAAAGAACAAAATTTTGATTTAATTTTAGCAGGAAAAGAATCAATTGATTATAATGGTGGCGTAGTGCCAGCAACTGTGGCAGCTTTGCTTGAAATACCTTTTGCTAACAATTGCGAGGGCTTGGATGTGCAAGATAATGAAGCCATTGCCGTAGTAGAAAACGATGACGAGGTGCAGCATTTGAAATTGCAACTACCAGCCGTAATTGCTGGACAAAACGGCATTGTAGCTGAAAACGAATTGAAAATCCCAAATATGCGTGGTATTATGCAAGCTCGTAGCAAAAAACTAGAGGTGATTGCACCGAGCGAAACGACTTCAAACTTAAAAGTAGAACAATTTACCACGCCAGCATCACGCGGTGCTGTGAAAATGATTGATGCCAATGCCATAGATGAATTGGTGGAACTTTTAAGAAAAGATACCAAACTATTTTAATCCTAAATAGAAAATTAGAATGTCAGTTTTAGTATATGCAGAAACCCATCAAGGGAAATTTAAAAAAAGTGCTTTTGAAGCCCTTTCGTATGCACAAAATTTAAACGAAGAAATTACAGCCCTTTGCGTAAACGCCATTCAGCCAGAAGAATTGTTTGCATATGGTGCACAGAAAGTGATCAATCTTCAATCAGAACAAGCGATAGATGCACAAACTATTGCAAAGCAAATCGATTGCGAGCAGTTTAACTTTATCGTTATGTCGCACGCCACACAAGGGCTGAATTTGGCCCCGCAACTAGCGGCAAAAAGTGGTGCGGCTTTGATTACCAATGTAGTGAGCGAGCCTAGCCAATTGTCGCCATTGCGTGTAGCGCGTAAAGCATTTTCGGGCAAGGCAATTATGGAGGTGGAAAGCGATGCTAAATGCAATATTTTGTGTTTGGCTGTAAATGCCTTTGAATTAAAACAAAATCCCGTAGCGGGCGAAGTAGAAAATAGAGCCGTTTCAGCTGAAAATAGCCAAATCTCGGTTGAAAAAGTAGAAGCTTTAAGCAATGCCAAAGATTTAAAAACTGCCGAAATTGTGGTTTCTGGTGGGCGTGGACTCAAAAGTGCCGAAAATTTTAAATTATTGGAAGATTTAGCCGAAGTTCTAGGAGCTGCCACAGCGTGTTCAAAACCAGTCTCAGACATGGATTGGCGACCACACAGCGAGCATGTGGGGCAAACGGGAAAAAACATTGCACCTAATTTATATATCGCTGCAGGAATTTCGGGAGCGATTCAGCATTTGGCGGGCGTGAATGCTTCCAAAAGAATTTTGGTCATCAATACCGATGCCGAGGCACCATTCTTTAAAGCGGCAGATTATGGAATCGTGGGCGATGCCATGGAGGTTTTGCCAAAACTTACAGAGGCTTTAAGAAAGCTAAAAGCTTAAAAAAATACATTTTTTAATGATTTAAATAAAAATCCCAAACCGAATAGGCAAAATTTGCTTGTTCGGTTTTTTTTTCAATTAAAATTAGTACATTTACCCTTGATTATGGATTTAGTAAAACTTAGTATACGAGGAATCTCTTATAGTAGTGCCAATTCTGAGGCATATATTTTAATTTTAGAAGAAGACGAAACACAAAAGAAAATTCCTATCGTAATCGGAAATTTTGAGGCTCAGGCAATTGCGATGGCTCTCGAGAAAGATTTGAGCACTCCACGACCACTCACACATGATTTGTTTGTAACCTTTATTCAAAGAATGAATGCAAAATTAAAGTCGGTGATTATTTACAAATTTCACGAAGGTGTTTTCTTTTCTAATTTAATTTTCGAAAAAGAAAATGGAGAATTGTTTGAACTAGATTCGCGCACATCAGATGCCATAGCACTTGGATTACGAGTGGAGGCTCCTATTTTTGCGTATCAGCAAGTGGTGCAGCAGGCAGGCGTGGAGTTTAAAATTGTGGAAGATGAGGAAGTAGAAGAAGAGGAATCTGAGCTGGATGAAATCCAAGATAAAATAGAACAAACCATAGAGGAGGTGATCGAAGAGGTGGCAAATACGCCCAGCCCAAGCGATATCCGCCAAAAAGATATGGACGAAAAAACTTTAGCTTATTCTTATAAATTTATAAAAGAAACGATGGACAAACTTCCTTTTGGAAACATGTCATGGGGAACTTTTAATAACAATGATTTAGAAGGCTTAAAAAATATTGCAATCAGTCATGAAGATTATGAATTTGCAGGAATGGTGGTAGAAGAACTTAAAAGAAGAGAAAATTCAAAATAATAGAACAATATAATATCATGGGGACAAAGACTAAATTAATATTAATCAGTTTTTTACAGTTTTTTGTTTGGGGAGCTTGGCTTATTACTATGGCAAACTTTTGGTTTGGGACAAAACATTGGAACGCAGCGGAGTTCGGTGCTGTTTTCTCAACCATGGGAATTGCTTCGCTATTTATGCCCACTTTGATGGGGATTGTGGCAGACCGATGGATCAATGCGGAAAAGTTATACGGAGCTTTGCACATTTTATATGCAGGAACTTTATTTTTGTTGCCAAGTATGGTAAGCCCTACGGCATTTTTCTGGTTAATGCTTTTGGCAATGATTTTTTACATGCCCACAATTGCATTCTCAAACTCAATTGCTTATAGTTTGCTCAAAAGAGATGGCTACGATGTTGTGAAGGAATTTCCATCGATTCGTGTTTTTGGAACAATTGGTTTTATCGCAGCCATGTGGCTTACTAATTTAACTGGGAATAAAGCCTCAGAAAATCAATTCTATATAGCGGGAGCAGTGGCATTGGTGCTAGGGCTTTATTCATTTACTTTACCAAAATGCCCGCCTCAAAACTTAATCCCGAAAAACGCAAGCTGGTCAGAGAAATTAGGACTAAATGCCTTTAGATTATTTAAAAATTATAAAATGGCATTGTTCTTTGTATTCTCGATGTTGCTCGGTGCGGCACTTCAATTAACAAATGCTTATGGCGATATTTTCTTGTCGGATTTTGGAAACAATCCAGAATATGCCAATAGTGCTGTGGTGAGATTTTCGACCGTGATTATGTCGATTTCACAAATTTCTGAGGTGTTCTTTATTTTAGCCATTCCATTCTTTTTAAAGAAATTCGGAATTAAGAAAGTAATGCTCATGAGTATGCTCGCTTGGGTGTTGCGATTTGGGTTCTTTGCTTATGGCGAGCCTGCAGGATTCGGATTTGTGTTGATTTTATTGTCCAACATTGTGTATGGTATGGCATTCGATTTCTTCAATATTTCGGGTTCACTTTTCGTGGAAAATACTACTAGCGAGAAAATTCGTTCATCGGCTCAAGGTTTATTTATGATGATGACTAATGGAATTGGGGCTATTTTAGGTAGTACCATTTCTGGTTGGCTTATCGAGCAATTTTACACTTTGCCAAACGGCGAAATCCTGTGGCATGATGTATGGCTCGTATTCTCGGCTTATTCGCTTGTAGTAGCTATCTTGTTTGCAATTATGTTTAAACATAAACATAACCCACAAGAAGTGGCAAATGCACTTTAAAATTGAAATAAATGGAGGAAATTAATAAGAATTTTAACCCGCCACCCAAGGAAAATTATTTAACGCTTGCTATTGTTGCAAGTGTCTTGGGGGTGCTTACATGCGGGATTTTTGGATTGTTGATTGGTTTTACAGCATCTTTTTTTGCCATGCGTTATAATAAAGCTTATAAAGCGGCACAGTATGTAGAAGCCTATCGCTATAAGAGAATTTCAAGAGTTTTATCTTTTGGGCTTATTATACTTTCGGTATTTTTAATGATTATGGTAGCATATGTTTATAAATTTCACCCAGAATTGTTTCAGCAAGCCTTGGATGAAATTAACCAGAAAATGCAACAGCAAAATCAATAAAAAAAATTAAACCGCTCGTGATAATGATTATCACGGGCGGTTTTTTTTAAGTGAACTTTATTTTCTTATTTTTTGCTTGTAATTTCAATTACGCCGTATTTCGCTCTTTCACCATATTTATCAGTGGCATGATCTTTTAAAATTTTAAAAGATTCAATGTTTTCGGGTGAAAGTTTATCTAATTGATCTTGTGTAATTTCTTGCCCGTCTAAAAATACAATGGGTTTTTTGGTATTCTTATCCTTACCACTGCATTGGCATAAGTAGAAATGATCTTTTTTATTTTTGGCAGTGAGTTCAATCACGCCGTTTTCTGCTTTTTCTCCATATTTATCGGTGGCTTCTTTCCCTTTTAAGATATTAGTTTTTTCAATTTCGTTTTGATCCAATTTCAGAAAATCATCGCTAGAAATTTCTTTTCCACTAAGTAAAATCAAAGGTGTTTTACCCCAATCCATATGTTCTGTAAGAAAAATCACTCCATATCTAGCTTGCGCACCATAAATGGCAAGTGCTTCGGGTCCTTTTAAAACTCGGACAAATGAACTGACTTTTTTCAATTGATCTTTGGAAATTACATTTCCGTCTAGCACATAAATTGGTTCTGTTGGGAGATCCTTGCTCGGCAATTCTCGTGTTCTAAAATCTTGCCCAAAGCAAATACTGCTAAAAATAATGCTTGATAATAAAAGTATTTTTTTCATATTATTAATTAATTTAATTTCTTAAAATAATCAACCATAAAATCTGAATGATTATCGTATTTTTTGTCTATTATATTTTTTTCTCTGTACACGCAAAATTGTTCTTCTAAGAATGATTCAGCGTTTTTAGCATTTATGTGATTAATGGTAAAGTCTTCTTCAACTTTTTTTGCTTTTTCTTCAGGTAAATATTTCGCCAAAATGGGATTTATGTTTAGCGAAGATAAATATCCTGATTTACTAAAAGCAATAATGTTGGGAAATTTATCTTTTTCTGTATTTTTATTCAAAGACTTTAATTCGTCTAAGCTCAAATTATCCTTTAAATTTTGAATTTCTTCTATAATTTGAGATTGTTCTTTGCTAGGTATTTGATTATAATTCAGAGTATTTTCTATTAGTTTTATAACTTTATCGAAGTCGAAATAGAGCGAACTAAGTGTAATGTCTTTCTCCATAATTTTCATGTTTAAATCTAAATACGATTTGGTATAAAGATTTTTAGCAGAAAAATAGAATTTAGGACATTTGAAGGGATCTCCGTTAGTTTGCCCCAAAGCAAAAATGCTAGAAAATAGAATTATTGAAAAAAATATTTTTTTCATTTTTTATACACTTTGGAAAAAGAAACAATTTTTTCGTTATCGTGTGTTTCAAATAAATTTTCTTTATTGTAGAAATTGGCACGCCAGCCCGAAGGTAGCTCTACATAATTTCCAAATCCTGCGATTTTTACGAGTTTTCCGTATTTTTTTACATCGTTGTAGGTGTTTTCTATCGTTAATCCTTCAGGCGTTTTGAAATGAGGACTTTGTGTTGATTTGATATAAAGATTTAAAGTTTTATTGATATCAACAGGTTTCGAAGATGTCTGATCAAAGACTAAGGTATAGACGATATCTCCTTCTTTTACCTTAATGCATGGTCTAAAATTATTATCATAATTAAGACAATGAACATTAAAATTCACTAAATTTTTTAAAGGAATTTGATTTTCTTGCGCAAACATCATTGTAGATGCTACAAGACCGAGAGAAATAAATAATTTTTTCATTTTTAATAGAAATTATGGAAGCTGTTTTAGTTATATTTTTTTAAGAAAAAACTGATTTTATCATTATCTTTTGGTTTAGTTTTATAAAATGCGGCACACCAGCCAGAAGGCAGCTCTACATAATAAGCCCAACCAGGATAACCTTTCAGGTTTCCGTACTTTTTCACATCGCTGTAGGTGTTTTCTATGGTGTAACCTTCGGGCGTTTTGAAGTTGGGGCTTTGCGTGTGTTTTTCTATAAGTTTTATAGGTTGATTTAAATCAATAGAATCCCCAAATTTACCAAAAAGCAATTTGTAGTCAATGTTATTTTCAGAAAAAGTAATACACGGCACCATGTCTGCATATTCCTTTAAACACCATTGATTGAAGAAAACCATATTCTTTGAAGAAGTTTTCTTTTCTTGCGCAAACATCATCGTAGATGCCATAAGACCGAGAGAAATAAATAATTTTTTCATTTGATTGATAATTAAAATAATGGTAAATTTAATACCTTCTTTATGAAAATAAACGTGAAATTTGTCATGTTAAACATTGGTAGACGAAGTGCTAATAATTGTTTTAAAAAATAGGAAAAACATTTTCGTTTTTTATCTCTGTCTGGCAAGATATTATTTGCCATATTGAATTTATATTTCTTTTAAGTTGATAATTCAGCATTTTTTCTTCATCAGAAAACACAACCCAAACCTGAGCGGAAAGTGTCGGCTCTTCTTCTAAAATTACAATTTGAATATATGATTTTGAAGGGGCGTCTTTTTCGTCTTCTTTAAAAGTGCGCTCTGCTTGTTTAAGTCGTTTATCATTTTGCAGAATTTGCCAAAGATTCACAAAGTTTTCATCATGATTGAGTGCTAGAAATCTTTTGTCCGATTTAATTATTTCAACCCGTAGTGCATTATAAAAAAGGTTGCCCATGAGCCTAAAGAAAAGTAAATTGCATTGGTTACCAATCAAATACAATTATGAGCAACCTAGAGGCAAGTTACAATTTTATTTTGAATAAACTAATAGAAATTTCAGGAACTGAAAATTTTTATTTTAAACCAGTGAAACCAAAATTATCTGATATAGAGCTGATAAGCTTAATTATTTTAGCAGAATTTAAATCTATCGATTCTGAGTACCAGCTTTTTAGAGAGATAAAAGGTTGGGCTATTGAATCTAAAATTGAAAGGAGTGTTTACAACAGAAGAAAACGAAAACTCTTCCCTTTTCTTGAAGAAATTAGGTGCAAAATGGTGAAAAAGTTCAATGATTTTGAAAACTATTTCTTGGTGGACAGCATGCCTTTAGAAGTGTGTAAATTATCCCGCTCTTCCAGAAGCAAAATCTGTAAAGAAAATAGCTTTTCAATGCCAAATAAAGGTTTTTGTGCTCCTCAAAATCTACACTTTTATGGTTACAAGCTACATGCGATCTGTTCTATTGCTGGTGTGTTCCAAAGTTTTGACTTATCTCCCGCCTCCGTTCACGACATTCATTATTTGAAAGACATAAAACTTCAAATTTCTGATTGCGTGTTACTTGGAGACAGGGGCTATCTTTCTCAAACGGTTCAGCTTGACTTGTTCAATGAGGTGAAAATCCAGTTAGAAACCCCTAAAAGAAAAAATCAAAAAGATTACAAACCTCAGTTCTATCCATTCAGAAAGTGTAGAAAACGTATAGAAACTTTATTCTCGTAATTGTGTGACCAATTTATGATACGGCGTAATTATGCCAAATCTTTTGAAGGATTCAAAACAAGAATATTGGCAAAAATTACCTCCTTGACTACTATTCAATATCTCAATAAATTTGTCTTTCATAGTAACATTAACAATTTAAAAATTAATCTCATTCGATAATGCACTACGGGTTATTTCATCGATTTGATAAAAGTCTTCACTGTAAATCTTTCCACCATTTTCAAAGTGGTTTACTTGGATAGGAATTCCACACTCATTTTTAATTTCCTTTTTATCAATTTTGAGTAGATAAAAAGAGATTTGATTTTGAGAAAGGAATAGAGTATCCTTTGAAATTTTTAATATTTTGTATTTAGAACTTAATCCTTTTGGAAACTTTTTATTAATATGATTTGGGTAATTGTTTAAAAAAAGTGAATCCTTGTTTATAAACCACAATCCAGTCCAGTCTATTGAGTTGTAATGATCTCGGATTCCCATACAATTTTGAATCTTCAGCAGCGAGGAGTCTTTTCCAAAAGAGTAATAAGTAAAATATTCATTTTCTCCGTTTTCAGGTAAGCCATTGCGGAACATCTGCCAAGTTTGTACGGAATCACTGGTAAGAATTGTCTCTACGCTGATTTCCTTTTTTTGGCAAGCAATAATTAGATGAAGAAAGACGTAAAATATAATTTTTCTCACTTTGTTAAAAAAGGGTTTAATAAATAATTGATTTCATTCAGAATATATGTAATTGATTTTACCGTTCTCTTTTGTAATAATCTATCACGCTACCATTGTTTTCAATGTCGGTAAGCCAGCCATAGTACTTTTTATTCTCTAAATATATTTCAGAAAATACATATTCATTCTCGATATTTTTAGTGGAAACAACCACATCTAACATACGAATGGGAGTGTTTTTAGGTAAAAAAATTCTTTTTTTACCCTTTTCCATTCCAGGAAGAGCATATAATGTAAAATATTTACTTTGGGTGGGGACAAATAAATAAACGCTATCTGTTTGTATATGAGAATTCTCTTCAATGATGCCCTTTAAAATAGGACGGGGATTTTCGGCTACCTTTCTATAAATACCAGAATAAAATTCATCTCTCCCCCTTTTGCCTGTTATATATCTAATTTCAGCATAGGCTTTGATGTCTTTATTTTTTCTGTTATATTTTAGGATTAATGAGGGAGATGTATTGTTAGTATAATCTATAACAATTTTGTTATTTTTAAATGTAAAGACACCTAGGTATCTATCAGAAAATTCTTTATAGTTTTTTAGATTTTTCCTATCAATCATAAATAAATATTTGTTCTCGTCTATTTTGTTAATTTCTAATCGCATAGGAAGTGAATCTCTCTGAAAAACATAGGTTCCTTCTATGGGTTGTGCAAACACAACAGAGCATAGAAAGGAGGCAATCAATAAAAAGAGTTTGTTAATCATAATTGTTAAGTTTAAGTTGACTTTTGTTTCTTAAGTGCTATGCTGAATTCAATTAATGAAAATAGACTATGAAATTTAATCAATCCCTTCTTTGGCTAATTTTTCATAAGGCACTTGTGAATTTCTTTAATCATTTATTATATTGATCATTCTATATACCAAACATCTATTAAAGGCTCTCCATTTGAAACGATTGTATCAATTTTAGAAAATGGGATTAATAGACTTTCTTTGGGATTATTTTTATTAAAAAATCGAGCCCCATCAAGTCCTGGCGTATTAAGCCTATCAAAGTATTTTAAACAATCTAAATTGAGGGCATCAATTTCATAAATAGGATTATTGGCTACAATCAATCTCTTAAGAGGTATTTTTATGTCAATGCCTAGCACTTCGTTGTGTGCTAGATTTAATTCTTTCAAATGCTCTAATCGTTTTCCTTTTTTTATGCTTACTCCCCAAAGCAATTTGTTGTGTGATAGGTCTAAGGATTCTAAGTTTTGAGGCAAAGAATCAATCTTGAACTCCGTGATTTGGTTGTGAGAAAGATTCAATTTTTTTACCCTAAGTTTAGACAAATCGGGAATGTGATCTAAATTCTTGTGCGATAAATCCAAATAGGGGATAATTTTATTTTCCTGTTCAGGCAATTGCGTGAAATGGTAATTCAGCAAAACAACACAACAAAATAGTAAAAAAAGTATTTTTTTCATTTGATTGATAATTAAAGATAAACAAATTTAACCATTATTTTAGGAGTAAAAACATGAAATTCATCAATTTTTAAAAATGAAGTAACATTCAATTATAGTTAAAACCTCCTTATTTTAGAATCATTAAAACTTTTAAAAATCATAGCAAAATCATTTTTAAAAAAAGTATCTTTGCATAGTAAATTAAATGCAAATGAAGAAGCATAATTTTTGTGCAGGACCTTGTATATTGCCACAGAGCGTATTTGAGCAAGCGGCAGAAGCAGTCAGAGATTTCAACGGAAAAGGATTATCGATATTAGAGATTTCACACCGTAGCGAGGCATTTCAAGAAGTATTGCACGATGCGCGAAAGCTACTCAAAGAGCTCATGCAACTCAACGACGAATTCACCGTGTTATTTCTACAAGGAGGCGCAAGTTTGCAATTTGCCATGGTGCCTTATAATTTTGCTAAAGCAGGCGATCGCCCTGCGTATTTAGACAGTGGTCGTTGGGCAAATAATGCCATTCTCGAAGCAGAAAAACTATGCAAACCAAATGTTGTAGCCAGTTCAGCCAAAGATAATTACACATATATTCCCAAAGATTATTTAATAGATTCATCTGCACCGTATTTCCATTGCACATCAAACAATACCATTTACGGAACACAGATGAAATCTTTCCCTAAAACCAATGTACCATTGGTGTGCGACATGTCTTCAGATATTTTAAGTCGTGAGATAGATTTTAATCAATTTGGGCTCATTTATGCAGGCGCTCAGAAAAACATCGGAGCAGCGGGGGCTACCATTGTAGCCGTGCGAGAAGATATGTTGCAAATCAATCCAGAGCGAGAAATGCTTTCATACCTAGATTATAGAGTGCACAAGGCAAAAGACAGCTGTTTCAACACTTCGCCCGTTTTTGCGATTTATACCGCTTATTTAAATCTTTTATGGCTTAAGGAACAAGGCGGCGTGTCAGCCATTGAAAAAATAAACAATCAAAAAGCAGCATTGCTTTACCAAGAAATCGACCGAAATCCACTTTTTAAAGGCGTAGCAGCCGAGGAAGATCGTTCCAATATGAATGTAACTTTTGTGCTAAATGATACTGCTTTGAGCGAAAAATTTGCTCAAATTTGTAAAGAAGCAGGCGTGGAAGCACTCAAAGGACACCGAAGCGTGGGCGGATACCGTGCAAGTTTGTACAATGCTTTGCCACTTGAAAGTGTGCAAGTTTTGGTAGATTGTATGAAACATTTAGAACAAAAAGCTTAATTTTTTTCAAAGACTAAAAACCAAAGATTACCAATGAATATACTCATCAACGACGGAATTTCTGCTAAAGGAGGGAAAATGTTGCAAGAAGCAGGATTTACATTATTCACACAAAAAGTTCCGCAAGAGAAACTCATAAAATTCATGCGCGACAAAAACATCGAAATCCTTTTGGTGCGCAGCGCAACGCAGGTACCGATGGAAGTAATGGAAGATGTTCCTTCTCTAAAGCTCATCGGTCGTGGGGGAACTGGATTAGACAACATCGATGTTGATTTTGCCGATCAAGTAGGCGTACAAGTCATCAATACGCCCAACGCAGCAACACAATCGGTAGCAGAACTTACGATGGCGCATTTGTTGAGTTTGGCAAGAAATCTTCACGATTCCAATAGAAATATGCCACTTGAGGGCGATGTCAATTTCAATCAATTAAAGAAAGATTACGCCAATGCCGTTGAGCTAAAGGGCAAAGTGCTAGGCATCATCGGTTATGGTAGAATTGGTCGAAAAGTAGCCGAAATGGCACTGGGACTAGGCATGCGTGTCATGGGCGTTAAGCAAGACAGCCATCCAGAAAATAAAGATGATGTAACTTTGGAATTCTATGACGGACAAACGGTTACAATCAAAGTGCCACTCGTGGATTTAGACGATGTTTTAAAACTTTCAGATTTTATAACTATTCACACACCGAAGCAAGATCGCTATTTGCTTGATGAATTGGCATTTAGCAAAATGAAGGACGGCGTATTCATTGTAAATGTTGCGCGTGGTGGCGTTTTGGACGAAGTTGCTTTGGTTAAAGCCATAGACGATGGCAAAGTGCGAGGTGCGGCACTCGATGTGTTTGAAAACGAGCCAAATCCAGCTTTGCAGATTTTGATGCATCCACAGCTTTCGCTTTCTCCACATGTGGGCGGAAACACCAAGGAAGCACAAGACAGAATTGGCGAAGAATTGGCAGAGCAAATCATCAAAATTTTTGGTCGTCAAAACTAAAATATGCGAGCTTTTTTCAATAAATATACCTTAATTTTCAAGCGAGCAGGGGGCACTTCGCGTGGCGTTTTGCACACCAAATCCACTTATTTTATCTATATTGAAAACGAGGGATTTACCGCCATGGGCGAGTGTAATTTATTTGAAGGCTTAAGTGCTGATGATGTGCCCGAATACGAGCAAGTTTTAACCCAAGTATGCCAAGAAATTACTGAGCAAAAAACTTTTAATTGGGAAAAATATAGAAAATTCCCGTCTATTCAATTTGGGGGGGAGCAAGCGATGCTTTCACTAAAACACCGAAAACAAGAATTTTTGTTTAACAATGCATTTTCTCGTGCCGAAAAAGGCATTCAAATCAATGGGCTGATTTGGATGGGTTGCGTGGAATTTATGCAAGAACAAATCAAGGAAAAATTAGCTCAAGGTTTTTCTTGTATTAAAATTAAAATCGGCACCAATTGGCAAGAAGAAAAAGCGATTTTAAAACAATTACGCCAGCAATTTTCTGCCGAGGATTTAGAGCTAAGAGTGGATGCCAATGGCGCGTTTAGTTTTGAGCAAGCACAGGAAGTTTTGCAGGATTTAGCCGAGCTAAAAATTCATTCCATAGAACAGCCAATTAAGGCAGGAAATTGGGAACAAATGGCAAAATTATGCCAAATAACGCCCACACCCATCGCCTTGGACGAGGAGCTCATCGGCGTGTTTGATTTTGAACAAAAAGCGGATTTATTACAAAAAATTAAGCCACAATATATTATTTTAAAACCAGCTTTGGTAGGTGGTTTTCAAGGAAGTAGGGAGTGGATACAATTGGCGGAGCAGCAAAATATCGCTTGGTGGATTACTTCTGCACTCGAGAGCAATGTTGGGCTGAATGCCATTGCGCAATTCACTGCCGAGTTCGATAATGATTTGCCGCAAGGTTTGGGCACAGGTGGATTGTTTACCAATAATGTTGCGGCGGATTTAGTCGTGCGTGGCGAAAAACTTTGGCGCACACAAAAATAAAAGCCATGATTTTAGATTTTTCATCGGAGAGTTTTAATTTAAATCAATTAAGTGTAGAGGCAAAATGGGAGCAGGAAATTCTTGATTTTGTGGAAGAATACTTGCACCACGACCAAATCATTGCACACACTTCGGGGTCTACGGGAACGCCCAAAGAAATTCGCTTGCCCAAGCAGGCGATGCAACATTCGGCGAGGCTCACGGCAGATTTTTTAGGATTAAAGAAAGGCGATTCGGCTTTGTTGTGCCTGCCTGCACAATACATTGCGGGCAAAATGATGATTGTGCGTGCGATAGAAATCGGATTTAAGCTTATTTGCATTGAGCCCAAAAGCCTTGTGAAAATCCATGAAAATGTGGATTTTGCAGCACTCACGCCCATGCAAGCCGAGCGTTCGCTAGAATCTTTAAATAAGATGGGGAAAATAATTCTCGGTGGTGCGCCCGTAAACGAAAAGCTTGAAAATCAACTAAAAAATATAAATTCCGAATGTTTTGAAACTTACGGAATGACCGAAACGATTACGCACATTGCGCTCAGAAAACTCAATGCGCAAAAATCATTTCACACGCTGGCAGAAATGCAAATTTCGCAAGATGAGCGTGGTTGTTTAAAGATTCAAACGCCTTATTTTCAGGAGCCGATTCAGACCAATGATGTGGTGGAAATTTTGGCTAAAAATGAATTTGTGTGGCAAGGACGAGCCGATAATATCATCAATTCTGGAGGTTTAAAAATTAATCCCGAGCCAATTGAAGCCTTGCTAAAAAATTATATTCCGTGTAATTTTATCGTGGGAGGAATCAAAGATGAATTATTAGGCGAAAAATTGGTTTTAATACTAGAAAGCGAAAAAGAGATTCCGCTTGAAATCCCCGCCGAGCTTTTGCCTAAAAATAAAATGCCAAAATCTGTTTTTTATTTAAAAGAATTCCCCAAAACACTCAGCGGAAAAGTGAAAAGAAAAGAGTGCGTTTTAGCTATTCAGTCCGACAAAAAATAGCTTAAAAATCGTTTTTTTTAATCCCATTTCGTACCTTTGACTCATGAAAAATACTTACGATATTGCAATCATTGGGGCAGGACCTATGGGAATTGCTACGGCGATTGAAGCCCAAGCCAATGGATTGTCTCATATAGTTTTAGAAAAAGGAAGTTTGGTCAATTCGGTGTATCATTTTCCTAAGAGCATGACTTTCTTTTCCACTTCAGAAAAATTAGAAATCGGGGGTGTGCCTTTTGTTTCTATCAACGAAAAACCAAAACGCGACGAAGCACTTGAATACTATCGCCGTGTGGCGCAAAAATGGGAATTAAACATTCACACCATGGAGGAAGTTGTGGAGGTGAAAAAGGAAGAAAATACCTTTCGTGTAGTATCTGAGAAAGATGCTTATTTTGCCAAAAATGTGGTGGTGGCAACGGGCTTTTACGACGAGCCAAATTTGCTGAATGTTCCAGGAGAAAGTTTGCCGAAAGTGTCTCATTATTTTGATGATGCGCATCCCTATATCGGGAAAAAGGTGGCAGTGATTGGTGCAGCCAATAGTGCAACGCAGGTGGCTCTTGAGCTTTTCTACAAAGGGGCAGAGGTGAGCCTTATCGTGCGTGATGCCGAAATTGGGCAAAATGTAAAATATTGGATCCGCCCGAATATCGTAAATCGCATTAAATCAGGTGAGATTACAGGTTTCTACAACACGAGCGTACAAGAAATTACGCCCAATTCCATTATTTTAAAAACGCCAGAAGGAGTGCAAGAAATAGAAAACGATTTTGTTTTTGCCATGATTGGCTATCATCCTAATTATCAATTTTTGGAGAAAATCGGTATCAATTGCGAAACCGATCCGTTCCGTACGCCAGACTTTAAAGAGGATTCTCACATGACCAATATTGAGGGGCTTTATGTTGCGGGGGTAGTGTGCGGAGGCGGAAATACCAGCCGTTTCTTCATCGAAAATTCAAAAGAGCACGCACAAGCCATTATTCAAAATATTTTAAAATAAATCGTAAAGAATATTATTTATAAACCCCACAAAATTTGATTTTTGTGGGGTTTATGTTTTTTATTGTTTTTAAAAAAACATTTTTTACCTTTGCACGTTTCAAAGTTTTTGATAATATGGAGTTTACTAATCTTGATGTTATAGTTTTTTAGATAAAAACTTGCTCTATAAAATATAGAAATCTCGGTAAATTGTGTAAATGTGTTAGCATTTATCATGTATGTATAAAAAACTAAAAAATATTTAACTTGGAGAAAATTAATATTACATGCTAGATCAAAATATTAAATAAAAATCAATACAAAAATAATAAATAGAAATGAAGAAAAACATTTTACTATTGTCTATCTTAGCTATGGGAGGAAACCTTTTAGCGCAAGAAAATCAAACTAGAGTAGGGATTAACACCACAACGCCTAAAGCCACATTAGATATTGGTAAAGGAAGCGTGGATGAGGCTAAAGGACTGCTAATACCACGCCTTACGGCAGACGAGGTAAAGACTATGACCGATGCCAATAAGGTAGGCGAAGACCAAAACTCTTTACTTCTTTATGTAACAGAGCCTTTTGCTGAAACCAAAAACAAAACAGGCAAATATGAGCTGATAGACCAAGTGGGCTACTACTATTACGACGCCAAAGACAACGGCGGCAAGTGGAAGAAATTAGACACTACGCTTTATGGGAGCAATGGTACCCTCTCTACCGACCGCACCGTAACGATGGACGGCAAAACTTTAACCTTTAAAGGGACGGAGCAAAATAAAGCAAAAATACAAGTGCAGCATATAGAAGAACGCCCCGCGAGTGAAGAGATTTCTGGCGTAGTAATGGCTAACGATGGAACGCTAAAGAGGGATAGCTGGTGGAGGCTAGGCGATGGTAGCATAAATACTAGCTTGATAAATGAGCAAAGCGTTATATATACCACGCAGGGAATAATAAAATATGATACAGAAAATAAGCGTTGGAACATGAAAACCACGATTAGTGTTGGATGCGATGGAGTCCTTCGTCTCGACCCAGAGAAGTCAGGCGACGCACCTCTTTATCCTACTATGAAAAGAGTAAAGGCATTTGTTAGTGTTCCCAAAACTAATCTCATTTCTGAATTAGAGAAAATTAATTTAGAAACAAATGCCATCAGGTTTGTGTTTGGTCCCAATTATTGTAAGGAAGGAGATGAGTGTTTTCAGAATTTTTTTAGATCCTTTTCTTTCCCCGTAGGACCGTATACTTATGATGGTAGCCCTCTGAAAAATGAGAGAGAGTTATCTATGATAGATTCACCAGAACCAGATCAAATATCTACTACCCAAGGAATAAATACTATCCAAGGAACACAAGAAAACTTTATCTGGCTTCAAGCTTCAAGGATTTTAGGTGTCCAATGTTATCAAGGCGGAGATGGTGTTTACGAAGGATGGGGTGGTCTTGTGGAAGATAATGTGATAGCCATCAAATACTAATCTAAATATTAACCCACAAAAATACAGAAACATGCCAATTAAATACAAAGTAATCGAGAGAGGAGAGCCTGGTGTAAAGGGCGGTGGCGCCAAGAAATACTACGCCTCGCCCAATATGAGCGGAGAACTAAGCCTCGAGGGGCTTACCAAAGCCATTGAGAAGATTAGCACGGTGAGCGGAGCAGACATTCGCGCGGTGCTGTATGCCTTGGTAGATGTGATGGATGGCGCTTTAGCCGAGGGGCAAATCGTCCGTTTGGGCGAGCTGGGTAGCCTGCGCACAAGTTTCAGTAGCGAGGGCAAAGCCAAAGCCGAGGAGGTAAATGCCACAAGCATTAAAAACCCCAAAGTGATTTTCACCCCAGGCAAAAATATTAAAAAGACACTCGCTATCCTCTCCTACGAGAAGCTCTAAAAACTTATAGCTATAAAATAAATTTTTATAACTAAACTATAAAAATAAATCCTATGCTTATAAAATTACAAACTTATGGGCATAGGATTTTTTTATCGTACTTATTACATTATTGAACGATTTTTGCAGTGGTTTTATACACTAAATAATACAACTATGGAAAAAGTACAAAATTTAATCATAGGTTTTGGCAAAGCGGGCAAAACGCTCGCAGTGGATTTAGCCAAAGCCGGACAATCTGTAATTTTAGTAGAACAATCTCCCAAAATGTATGGCGGAACCTGCATTAATGTAGGTTGTATTCCGTCCAAAAAGTTGGCTTTTTTGGCTCACGAAAAGCATGCTATGCAAAAGCAAGACGCAATCACTCTAGGCGAGGCAGTGAATGAGAAAGATGCTTTAATCGAGAAATTAAACAAAGCCAACTATGACAAAGTGGCAAAAGTAGCCAAAGTAGTAACGGGCAAAGCAAGTTTTGTAGATGCCAACACCGTAAAAGTAGCACTTGCCGACGGGGGAGAAGAAACCATCTCTGCCGAGAGAGTTTTCATCAACACAGGAGCCAAAAACTGGGCACCACCGATTGAGGGCTTAAAAGACAATCCGTTTGTGTACGATAGCACAAGCATTATGGAACTCCAGAAAGCACCGAAACATTTAGTAATAATTGGAGGAGGCTACATCGGTCTTGAATTTGCGTTTACCCTATCAGAATTTGGAACCAAAGTAACCATTCTTGAAACCAGCGATACCTTTGTTCCGCGCGAGGACAGAGAAATTGCGGCAGAATTAGAAAAAATTATGAATTCTCGCAATATCGAGATTAAACTCAACCAAAAAGTAGAAAAGGTTACGGCAAAAGAGGATGTTGCAATCGTGCAAACTGCCGATGGCGATTTAGAAGCCGAAGCGGTTTTGGTAGCCACAGGACGCCGTGCCAATGTACAAGATTTAGCTTTGGAAAATGCAGGCGTAAAATTGGCAGAACGAGGATATATCGAGGTGAATGAATATTTACAAACCAGCGTTCCGCATATTTGGGCAATGGGCGATGTAGCGGGCAGTCCGCAATTTACATACATTTCGCTAGATGATTACCGCGTGGTAAAAGACCAAATCTTGGGCGACGGCGAGCGCAGCACACGAGGCAGAACATTCCCGTATGCCGTATTTGTGGATCCGCCACTTGCCAATGTGGGATTAACCGAGGCTGTAGCCAAAGAAAAAGGAATCAAAGTCCGTACAGCGAAATTACCAGCCGTAAATATCCCAAAAGCCAAAATCTTGGAACAAACCGAGGGCTTGCTAAAAGCGGTGGTAGATGCCGAGACAGATCAAATTATCGGGGCGCAGTTGTTGTGTGCAGAATCGCACGAAATCATTAATTTCTTGGATTTAGCCATTCGCCAAGGCATGACATGGCAAGAGGTGAGAGATTACATTTTTACGCACCCAACTATGATTGAGGCATTTAATATGCTATTCGGTCAATTTGAGGATTAAACTTTAAAAAACTCATAAAAACAAAAATCTCCACATTTTGTGGAGATTTTTTTATGCTTGAAAAAATGGTTTAATTTAAATGAAAAAGTTGTTTTTAGCTTTAAAAGCTAAAAAACATCAAAAATCGGTTTTTTGCATTTGTTTAAACTTTTAGACCAAAACATAAATGAAAAAAATCGTGCGCCGAAGGCTCAAAAATTATGCCTTTGTTTTACATAAATCTAAAATTTAAATTACCTTTGTATTTATTAATCTTAAAAAAATGACTAGATATTATATAAACGATTTGTTGAAAAAAGGAAAAGATGCTAATCACGAAGAGGTAATTGTGAAAGGATGGGTTCGCTCTTTTCGTAGCAATCGTTTCATCTCGCTAAACGATGGAACAAGCCTTGGAAACATTCAAGTAGTGGTAGATTTTGAAAACTTTGACGAGGAATTGTTGAAGAAAATCAGTGTAGCTTCTTCGTTAAAAGTTACAGGAACCGTGGTAGAAAGCCAAGGAAAAGGTCAGGAAATCGAAGTTTTAGCCAAAAAAATTGAAGTGTATGGCGAAGTGAATCCAGATGAGTTGCAAGAAACCATTCTTCAGCCAAAAAAACACTCGCTCGAAAAACTGAGAGAGCAAGCGCATTTAAGATTTAGAACCAATACTTTTGGTGCGATTATGCGTGTGCGCCACGCATTGATGTTTGCCATCCATGATTACTTTAATCAAAAAGGATTTTTCTATGTAAACACTCCAATTATCACGGGATCTGATGCCGAGGGAGCAGGAGAGATGTTTACAGTAACCAATTTCACTTTGGGCGAGGAGCCACGCAACGAGGAAGGTGCTGTGGATTTTAAAGAAGATTTCTTTGGTAAAAAAACAAATCTCACAGTATCTGGTCAGTTAGAGGCAGAAACTGCAGCTATGGGACTTGGCAAGGTCTACACTTTTGGACCTACCTTTAGAGCAGAAAATTCCAATACTTCTCGCCACTTGGCGGAATTCTGGATGATTGAGCCAGAGGTGGCGTTCAATGACTTAGATGACAATATGGATTTGGCAGAAGATTTCATGAAATATGTGATTAAGTATGCGCTAGACCATTGTCAAGAAGATTTAAAATTCTTGGACGAAAGATACAAAAAGACACAAGAAGAAAAACCGAAAAACGAGCGTGCAGAGCTTGGCTTGATTGAGCGTTTGGAATATGTGTTAAACAATAAATTCGTTCGTTTAAGCTATACCGAGGCTATCGAGATTTTGAAAAAATCTAAGCCAAACCAAAAGAAAAAATTCAAATATTTAATCGAAGAGTGGGGGGCAGATTTGCAATCTGAGCACGAAAGATATTTGGTGGAAAAACACTTTAAATCTCCGGTGATTTTGTTTGATTATCCTGCCAAAATCAAAGCTTTCTATATGCGATTAAACGATGACAAAGAAACCGTGCGCGCCATGGATGTATTGTTCCCGAGCATCGGAGAAATCATCGGAGGTTCGCAAAGAGAGGAACGCCTAGATGTGCTAAAAGAAAAAATGCAGAAAATGGGCGTGAGCGAAGAGGAACTTTGGTGGTATCTCGATACGCGCAGATTTGGAACCGTGCCACACAGTGGATTTGGTTTAGGATTGGAGCGTTTGGTATTGTTTGTAACAGGCATGTCAAACATTCGCGATGTGATTCCGTTCCCAAGAACGCCAAAAAATGCAGAATTTTAATAATTTATAATATAAGCGATTACAAGCTATATGCTTAAACAAGAACTACAACAAAAATTACAACAAAAATTATCTCCACAGCAGATTCAGTTGATGAAGTTGGTGCAGCTGCCCACCGTGGCATTTGAGCAACGAGTGAAGGAGGAAATCGAGGAAAATCCAGCTTTGGACGACCAAGATACGCATGAGAATGATGACATCTTTGGAGATAATTCTGCTGATGTGTATGAGGATAATTACGAAGATTCTTATGATGAGAATCAAAATTCGCTAGATCAAGTAGACATCAATGTCGATGAATATTTGAGCGATGATGAGTATCCTTCTTACAAATCATACACCAATAATTATAGTAGCGACGACGAGGAGCGCAAGGTGCCGTATGCGCAGGGAGCAAGTTTTTATGAGCATTTAAAACAGCAATTACACACCTTTAGGCTTAACGAAGAGCAGCAAAATTTAGCCGATTTCCTTATCGGGAATTTAGACGAAGATGGCTATTTGCGTCGTGAAATCAAATCGATTGTAGATGATTTAGCCTTTACGCAAAACATTTATACTTCGCCCGAAGAGCTGACCAATTTGCTTGAGAATTATGTGCAAAAATTAAGTCCTACGGGAGTGGGGGCTCGTAATTTGCAAGAATGTCTTTTGCTTCAATTAAAACAAAAGGAGCAAACACCAAGCGTAGAGCTGGCAGAGGATTTAATCACCAATTCGTTTGAGGCTTTTGCAAAAAGACATTATAAGAAAATCTTGAAAAAACACGAGATTTCGGAAGAAGAACTAAAAGAAGCCATTGATGAGGTAGAGCATTTAAACCCAAAACCAGGGAAAGCCTTTGGGGGCAATACCAAAATAGTGGAGCACATCGTGCCAGATTTCACCATAAGAATTGTAAATGGCGATTTGGAATTGACGCTGAACGGGAGAAATGCACCACAATTGCATATTTCGCGCGAATATTCTGAAATGTTTGACACTTACAAAAAGACCGAAAATAAATCGCAAGAACAGAAAAAAGCGGTGCTTTTTGTAAAACAAAAGTTAGATGCAGCAAAATGGTTTATCGAGGCGATTCAGCAAAGACAAAACACGCTTATGGCTACGATGACCGCCATTATGGAATATCAGCGAGATTATTTCTTGTCTGGCGATGAAACAGAGATTAAACCAATGATTTTAAAGGATATTGCAGAAATCATCGGGATGGACATTTCCACTGTTTCTCGTGTGGCAAATAGCAAATATGTAAACACGCCTTACGGTACATTTTTGATCAAAGATTTGTTCTCAGAATCAATGACTAATGATGATGGAGAGGAAGTTTCGACTCGAGAAATCAAGAAAATTTTGCAAGATATAGTAGGTAGCGAAAACAAGCGCAAGCCACTCACCGATGAAAAATTGGCAAAACATCTTAAAGAAAAAGGTTACAGTATTGCTCGCCGCACGGTGGCAAAATACCGAGAGCAGCTCAACATTCCTGTGGCGAGATTAAGAAAAGAAATTTAAAATAATAGATTCAGATATTTTAAAGTTAGGAGAAGAAGTTTTTCAGCATGCTGAAAAACTTCTTTTTTTATGTTTTTGGAAATTTGGGTTTTAAAAACCTTTAGCCATGAAAAATAATCCAAAAATAAATTTTCGTTTTTCTGAACTTAAAATTGTAATTTTGCAAAATTAGAACTTAAACTAAAATACAATGGCATTATCTGAACAAGAACAAATACGCCGAGAGAAATTACAACAAATCAGAAATTTGGGCATAGACCCATATCCTGCACAAGGATACGATGTTACCGATACCACAACTTCTGCCAAGGAGAATTTTGAAGAAGGAAAGAAAGTTAAGCTTGCGGGTAGATTGATGGCTCGTCGTATTCAAGGAAAAGCTTCGTTTGCAGAATTGCAAGATGCCGAAGGTAGAATTCAGGTTTATTTCAATAGAGATGAAATTTGTCCAGGAGAAGATAAAACTAAATACAACGAATTATATAAAAAATTACTGGATATAGGTGATTTTGTGGGAATTGATGGAGAGCTTTTCAAAACCCAAGTGGGCGAGAAAACGGTGATGGTAAAAGATTTTACTTTGTTGAGTAAATCGCTTAAGCCACTACCATTGCCAAAAACCGATGCCGAAGGAAATGTGCACGACGGATTCACCGATCCAGAAATGCGCTACCGCCAGCGTTATGCCGATTTGGTAGTAAACCCGCATGTGAAGGAAATCTTCAACAAGCGTTCTCGTTTATTTACTGCGATGAGAAATTTCTTCAACGATAAAGGTTATTTCGAGGTAGAAACGCCAATCCTTCAGCCAATTCCAGGAGGAGCAGCGGCGCGTCCGTTCATTACTCAGCACAACGCATTGAACATTCCGCTATATATGCGTATCGCCAACGAGCTTTATCTTAAAAGATTGATTGTAGGTGGCTTTGATGGTGTGTATGAGTTTTCTAAAAACTTTAGAAACGAGGGAATGGATAGAACCCACAATCCAGAATTTACTGCAATGGAGATTTATGTTGCGTACAAAGATTACAACTGGATGATGGATTTCACCGAAAAATTGATTGAGCATTGTGCAATCGCCGTAAATGGGACTACCAAGGCTACTTTTGGCGAGCACGAAATCGATTTCAAAGCTCCATACAAGCGTGTAACGATGCGCGATGCAATTTTGGAATTTACAGGATTTGATATTTTAGGCAAATCTGAGGAGGAATTAAGAGAGGCTGCAAAATCAATGGGCATTGAGGTAGATGACACCATGGGCAAAGGAAAATTAATCGATGAAATCTTTGGAGAAAAATGTGAAGGAAATTACATTCAGCCTACTTTCATCACCGATTATCCTAAAGAAATGTCTCCGCTTACCAAAATGCATAGAGACAATCCATCGCTTACTGAGCGTTTTGAATTAATGGTATGTGGTAAAGAAATTGCCAATGCTTATTCTGAGTTGAACGACCCAATCGACCAAAGAGAGAGATTTGAAGAGCAATTAAAACTTTCTGAAAAAGGAGACGACGAGGCAATGTTCATAGATCAAGATTTCTTGCGTGCACTAGAATACGGAATGCCACCTACTGCAGGTTTAGGAATCGGAATGGATAGACTTGTGATGTTCTTGACCAATCAGCAATCAATTCAAGAAGTATTGTTCTTCCCGCAAATGAAACCAGAGAAAAAAGCACCAAGCTTTGAATTGACAGAAGAGGAAAAGGCAATCGTTGCCCTATTGAGCGAAGAGCCAAAACCACTCGCTGAAGTGAAAGAACAAGCTGGGCTTTCTGGTAAAAAATGGGATAAATCAACCAAAAATTTATCTAAAAACAATGTAATCTCTATCGACAAAGTGGGAGATGATTTAATGATTAAATTAGTATAAATATTTATATATAAATTTTTTAGAGCCAAACATTAAATGTTTGGCTTTTTTTGTAGATTTGTATTGCTATGACAAGTTTGCTCGAAATCATACTTAGAACATTTTGTGTATATCTGTTCATATTTGGAGGGATTAGACTTTTTGGCAAAAATCAATTATCCCAATTAAATGCTGCAGATGTCGTTTTGCTATTATTGATTTCAAATGCTGTGCAAAACGCCATGGTGGGCAATAATACTTCTCTGAAAGGTGGTATCACGGCGGCTTTGGTGCTATTTGTGGCAAATTTAATCATGAAAAAATTTATTTCTAAAAACCGGAAAATCAAGAAGTTTTTAGAATCAGAGCCTGTGACTTTAATCAAAGATGGGCAAATCAATCATAAAAACTTAATGAAAGAGCACATTTCGCTCTCTGAGCTTTATGAAGCCATTCGAGAACATGGCGTAGAAGATGCTGAAGATGTGAGACTAGCCATGTTTGAAATAGATGGGAGCATCAGCATTGTTTCGTTTGACAAAGAAACCGAAAAAACACATTTTACACGCCATAAAAAAATCAGTAGAAACTTCCCCGACCAGAAATAAAAAAAGCCGAACTCCAGAGTTCGGCTTTCATAGTTAAAAAATAATTATTTAGTGAATATTAAGTTTAATTTTTAGGTTCTTGAGCATTTCGTCGGTCATGGCTTCGAGGTCGTAATCTGGTTTCCAACCCCAATCTTTTACTGCTACCGAGTCATCTATTTCAGCAGGCCAAGAGTCTGCAATGGCTTGTCTAAAATCTGGATTATAGGTGATTTCAAACTCAGGAATACGGGTTTTAATGACTTCTGCAATTTCTTTTGGATTAAACGATAAGCCACCTAAATTGTATGATGAATGAACAGTCAATTGGTCTTTGTCTGCCTCCATCAATTGGATTGTCGCCTTGATGGCATCGTTCATATACAGCATAGGCAAAGTAGAATCCTCTTTTAAGAAACATTCATATCTGCCGTCTTCCAAGGCTTTGTAGTAGATATCCACGGCATAATCTGTGGTGCCTCCACCTGGCAAAGTTTTCCAGCTGATGAGCCCTGGGTAGCGGATGCTTCTCACATCTACGCCATATTTTGTGTTGTAATAATCGCACAATCTTTCGCCTGCAAGTTTGGCGATACCATACATACTGAGAGGTTTTTTTACTTCGCTTTGAGGAGTTTGGTATTTGCGAGCCCCTTTGCCATAGACGGCGATACTACTTGGCTAGAAAATCTTTTCTACCAAGCCTTCGCGAGCCATTTCCAGTAAGCTCATAAAAGATTTAGTGTTCAAGTCCCATGCCTTCATCGGGAATTTTTCTGCCACACCAGAAAGCATTGCGGCAAGATGATACACTTGCGTGATGCCTTCCTTTTTTAAAAGGTTTTTCCAGCTTTCTGTGTCCAAAACATCAAGCTGAACATATCTTCCGCCAAAAGGGTTAATCTCCTTAATATCAGAGGCGATTACATTATCATCTCCGTACTTTTCTCTTAAAGCGGTCGTGAGTTCTGAGCCGATTTGCCCCAAAGCTCCAGTTACTAAAATTTTACCCATCTCTATGTGTTATTTTATATGTTTTAATTCAGAAATTTAATCTAGTAGTAAATTTACGAATTAATTTTATAATGCTGCAATTTTTTGAAATAATATTAATTATTTAATTTATTGAAATAGGATATTGTAAAAAATACAATAAATGATTGTTTAGCTTTTAGTTAAAAAAAAACTCCGCCTCATTTATGGGCGGAGTTTTCTGTAAATAAAAAAATTAAATAATTAATTCAATTCTTTTTTTATGTTTTCGATTCTTTCTAATAATTCTGTTTTTACTTTCTCGTATTCTGAAGCAGATTTTAGAGGAGCTTTCACAGAGAAGTAGAATTTAATTTTTGGTTCAGTTCCACTTGGTCTTGCCGCCACTTTAGATCCGTCTTCTGTATAGAATATCAAAACATTTGATTTTGGTAAATCAATTGGTGTTTTTTCGCCTGTTTTGATGTCTAGCGAGTAGCTTTCTTGGTAATCGTTCATCGTTACCACAGGAGAGTTGTTAAATGATTTTGGCGGATTGCTTCTCCAGTCTGCCATCATTTGTTTGATTTCTTCTGCACCAGAAATTCCTGGTTTCACGATAGAAATCAAGGACTCTTGGTAGCATTTGGTTCCTGCATATGCTTTAGCCAATTCTTGATAGAAGCTGCTGCCGTTTGCCTTTGCTTTGGCAGCGATGTGGCAAGCGAGTAGAGTAGAGGTTACAGAATCTTTATCTCTCACGAAATCGTTTACCATGAATCCGAAGCTTTCTTCTCCGCCGCAGATGAATTTTTGAACACCTTCTGCCTCGCGAATCATTTTTCCAATCCATTTAAATCCAGTAAGTCCCGCTTTGCATTCTACGCCGTATTTATCTGCTAAGTCAAAGAACACATCTGAGGTTACAATGGTAGACCCGATGAATTGTTTGCCATTGATTTGGTCTTGTTCTTTCAATTCGTTTAATAAATAATCGGTGAAGACTACATTGGTTTGGTTTCCGTTAAGCAAAACCATTTTTCCGTCGAAATCTCTCACAGCTACCCCAATTCTATCAGCATCTGGATCTGTACCGATTACAATGTCAGCATTGGTAGTTTCTGCTAAGTCCAAAGCAATTTTTAATGCTTCTGGCTCTTCTGGGTTTGGAGATTTTACGGTAGGGAAGTTGCCGTTTGGTGTTGCTTGTTCTTCCACCACATGCACATTGGTAAATCCTGCAGCCTTCAAAGCGTCTGGCGTAATGGCGATTGAAGTTCCGTGGATAGAGGTGAAAACGATTTTTAAATCATCATAACCTGGCTTGTCTTTTCTAGCACCGTATTCTACAGCTTTTGCGATGAATGCATCGTCGATTTCGTTTGGTAAAGTTTCGATTAAATCTTTTTGTGCTTCGAATTTAATATCTTCAACTTTCACTTTTCCCACTTCGGTGATGATTCCGTTGTCGTGTGGCGGAACTACTTGTGCTCCATCGTTCCAGTATACTTTGTATCCGTTATACTCTGGTGGGTTGTGAGAAGCCGTGAGCACGATACCCGCATCGCAACCAAGGTATCTCACCGCAAAAGAAAGCTCTGGTGTAGGACGAAAATTGTCAAAAATATAAGTTTTAATTCCGTTGGCAGATAATACATCAGCCACGATTTGCATGAATTTTCTACTATTATTTCTCACATCGTGTGCTACGGCTACTTTAAGCTCTTTGTTTGGAAATTGTAATTTTAAATAATTTGCCAAACCTTGTGTAGCGGCACCTAAAGTATATTTGTTCAATCGGTTGGTACCCACGCCCATGATGCCACGCATTCCTCCTGTACCAAACTCCAAATCTTTGTAGAAAGATTCTTCTAATTCTGATCCGTTTTCATCGATCATTTTTTGTACTGCTTGGCGAGTTTCTTCATCATAAGCCTCACTCAACCAAAGTTTTGCTCTATCTAATGTTGACATAATATTTTATATTTAATTAATTATTCTGAATTTTAGCTCTGTCTTTCACATCTACATCCTTTTTAGGATTTCCACTGTATTCTAGCGAAGTGTTGTTTGTGATTTTTCCATTTAGTTCGTTCTGAACATCTAAGATCGCTTTAGCTTCATCGCTTAGATTTATTTTAGCCACAGTGGTGTTTAATCTTCCAAAGTTGAGCGTGCTTAAATTTTTGCCCACAACGCTTAATTTGGTAGTAACGCCCAAAATAGTCATTTCAGATTTATCTTTAGCCTCAGCTTCTAATTCTTTTAAATTCACACTAAATTGGTCTACTTTAGCCTCATCTTGAGTAGAAATGTCTAATTTGTTCCCTTGGAAGATTCCAGCAGATTCTGCCAAAACTTTTCCTGCCAAATCGATTTCCTCAATTGGGTGATTGTAGTACACATACACATTGTAAGACTCAAAACCATCTACATCTTTTTTCTCTTTGATATTTAGAGTGTTTCCTTTTGTTGCTATATCAAGATTTTCGATTAAGTTCTCGTGAGTTTGTACACTTATGTAGGCAGAATCGTTTTCAATCAAAGTGATTTTAAACATTCCTTTAGCATCAATTTTATCAAAATTCTGCACCTTGTAATCTTGTGCCATGTCGGCAGAGCCCTCACCTGTAATGCTTTGCTGGCAAGAGAATAAACTGAATCCAAGGACAGAAAGTAGTAAGATTTTTTTCATTGTGTTTTTGTATTAATTTATATAAGTTATAAAGTTATTTAATTTTTTCAAGAAATAAAAATTTTAGACTTATTTAAAGAAAAGACTAAAAATTTAATTCTTCTGCAACCGCATATTCGGTTTTGTTTTCTTGGGTTTTTACGATTAATTCTCCCAAAAATCCTGCTAAAAATAATTGCGAACCGAGGATCATTGCTACAAGCGATATGTAGAAAAATGGATCGTTGGTTACTAATCGTGCGGGGATTCCTTTAGCTAAAAAATATAATTTTTGCGAGCCGATGAACAAGGCTGTCAAAAAACCGATGATAAACATAATTGTTCCTGCAGCACCAAAGAAATGCATAGGGCGATAGCCAAATTTCCCGACAAACCAAAGGGTGATTAAATCTAAAAATCCATTGACAAATCTGCTTGTTCCAAATTTGGATTTTCCGTGTTTTCTAGCCGTGTGCTGAACGGGCTGTTCTGCGATTTTGGTAAATCCTGCATTTTTTGCCAGCACAGGAATGTAGCGGTGCATGTCGCTATTGAGTTTTATGTTTTTTATCAATTCTTTGCGATAGGCTTTCAGCCCACAATTGAAGTCGTGGAGTGGGAGACCGCTGGTTTTTCGTGCTACGCCGTTAAATAATTTTGAAGGAATATTTTTGGTAAGAACAGGATCTTGTCTTTTTTGTTTCCAGCCCGAAATCAAATCCAAATTTTCATGAATCATGCGATTGTATAGCACGGGAATTTCTTCTGGAAAATCCTGCAAATCAGCATCCATTGTGATGACAATATTGCCCTTTGCTTTCTCAAATGCAGCATTGAGTGCTTGTGCTTTTCCGTAATTTTTTCTGAATTTAATCCCCTTTACTTGATTGTGTTTTTTGGCTAAATCTTGAATGATGTGCCAAGAATCGTCGGTGCTACCATCATCTATAAATATAATTTCGTAGCTTTTTTGTATTTGATTCTCAATGCTATCTGCAATTCTTTGGCGTAATTCTACAAGAGAATCTTGTTCGTTTAAAAGTGGGATTACAATCGAAAGTTCCATGCTGTTGTTTTTTATTTAAGCATTTGGTTTTGAGGAAGTAGTGCGAACTTTCCACAGAAGAGCCATCATGATTCCTAACGAAAAATTGAAAAATGCAATTACAAGAGAAATCAATGTAAAGGTTCTGATGTTCAGAATGTTTGTGTTTCTCACGGCTTCGCTATTAATTACTTTTGCCACACTTTCGTAATCTCCTGCTTCCTTGGCATCGAGCAAGCTGTAGTCTAAATATTCATTCTTAAATTGTTCAATCCAATCAGGCTGAACATAATAGAAAAAGGCAAAAATCGCAATTAAACTCATAAAACCAGCCAATACACCTGGACTAAAACAAAGCCCAAAAACTTTGAAAAAATGTAAATTAGGGTGATTGGTTTGCTTGATCATATTGTAAGCAGCCATCACGGCATAGAGCGTGGTGATAACAAAAGCATTGCTCACAGCCGTTGCAATAAGATATTGAAATTGAGAAATTTGAAAGTATTCTTGTGTCCTAAATAAAACCTGAACCACGGTGAAAATAACCATGGTAAGAAAAAATAAAATCGCTGTAGATTTAAAAATAATGTGTTTTAGCATATAGTCAAATTATCCGTAAATTTTAAATAAAAACTCACGATTAGATTCAATGTGCTAATTTACAAAATTTTTATGTTTCTAAAGGAATTTATTTTAGATAGAAGTGCAATAAAAATGATTAAAAATTCAATTTTTTAATGTTTCCTTTCCACCACATAGTTTAGCAAAGTCTTGAGCGAATCTTTGGCAGGAGAATCCTCAAAATCATCTAAAATCCTAAGTGCGCGGTCGCGATAATCGTACATTACTTGCTCCGAGTAATTTAGTCCGCCGTGATTTTTCACATATTCTATAACTTCGCGCACACGATTTTTGTCTTTATTGTATTTTTTCACTGAACGGATTAGCCATCTTTTCTCGCTAGGAGATGCTGTATTAATACTGTAAATCAAAGGCAAAGTCATTTTTTGTTCCTTGATGTCAATCCCGATGGGCTTCCCGATGATGTTGGTATTGGTGTAGTCGAATAGGTCATCTTTAATCTGAAATGCAATACCGACTAATTCCCCAAAACGGTACATTTTTTTTGCCACTTCTTCATCAGCTCCTACCGAGCGAGCCCCGATTTCGCAACAAGCAGAAATCAAAGCAGCTGTTTTCTGGCGAATGATTTCAAAATAAACTTCTTCTGTGATGTCTAATTTTTTTGCTTTTTCGATTTGTAGCAATTCGCCCTCGCTCATCTCTCGTATGGCATTGGAAACTACCATGAGCAGATCAAAATCGGTATTTTCGGTAGCCAAAAGCACACTTTTAGACAATAAATAATCGCCCACCAAAACGGCAATTTTATTTTTCCACAAGGCGTTGATTGAGAAGAATCCTCGGCGCATATTGCTATCGTCTACCACATCGTCGTGCACAAGCGAGGCGGTGTGGATTAGCTCAATCATCGAGGCACCACGATAGGTGCGTTCGGTTGTTTTGCCTATGAGTTTTGCCGTTAGAAACACAAACATAGGTCTCATTTGTTTTCCTTTTCGGCGAACGATAAATTGCATGATTCGATCGAGTAGAGACACATTCGTCTTCATCGAGCGATAGAATTTATCCTCAAAAATATTCATCTCTTCGGAGATGGGATTCTTTATTTTATCGATTATTTTAGTCACTAATTAAATGGCTATGGGTTAAAAATCGGCTAAATATAAGCAAATTTTATTTTAGCTGAAAACTGGTGATGTTTTGTGGTGAATTATAAATTTTTTGTTTAAATCTTTCTGCACTCACCCAAACTTTCTTGTCCGAAACAATTTTCACGCCTTCTACTTGCCCCAAATTTCCAGAAAATCCTAAATGGTATTTTTTGAATTTACCGTGTGTCATGAATTTAAAATCTGGCGTATTAGGATCGGCTTCTCCCATAAGCAAATACACTTTTCCGCTTCTGGTGTAGCCCACAAATGCAATGTGTAATTTTCCATCTATCAGCTTTGCATCGGCACCAGTAATCAGAAATCCTGTATTGTATTCCTCAACAAGCCAAGCGGGTTGCTTTCCTTTTAAGACATCGAGCGTGTAGTGATGTGTTTTTGCACTTTGCCATTCTTTGGTAAACACATGGATTTTTCCACCAAAATAGAACATAGCTTCGGTATCAAAATCGTGCTTGTGAGGCAACGGGTTGTAGTCTTTTTGTTCTGGGTAAAAAAAGTTTATCGTATCTGCTGTTACGCTAAAGTTTGATTCAGGATTGTTCAGTAAATTTTTATCGAAATAAAAGATTTTTAAATCCTTACGATTTCCGTAATTGTTCCCAAATTCTCCCACGAAAACGAGAGAGTCGCTCATGGCAATTTCTTCCCAATCCTTATTTTTAGCATTGCTTATGGCTACTGTTTTTTGGATTTCGGCAGGGGTGCTTGGATTGAAACCATAGATTTCAGCTTCTCCGCCACTGTCGTTAATTCCCCAAAAAAGATTGTTGTAGATTTCCAAACCTGAAATTTCATCGATTTTTTCAGGCAAAAGAATTTTTTCAGTCATTTCAAAATCTTTGTGCGTTTGCACATCTTTTTGTGAGGCACAAGATTGTAAAATGATTAAAACTAAAAGGATTAGGCTAAATTTTCTCATAGGTTTTGGGCAATTTTATTCTTATTGGCTAATTGTCCGCAAGCGGCATCAATATCTTTACCACGACTACGGCGAACATTTACAATGATATTTTCGTTCTCAAGTGCTTGGATATACATATTAGTCACATCTTCAGGAGCTTGAGCAAATTTATCATCGCCAATGCTGTTGTATTCAATTAAGTTTACTTTAGTCGGCACTTTTTTGCAGAATTTTACGAGTGCTTTTACATCTTCAGGCGTATCGTTTACATTTTTCCAGATGATGTACTCGAGCGTGATTCGGCTTTTGGTTTTGTCGTACCAATATTGCAAACTTTCTAAAATTTCGGTCAATGGGAATTTATGACTAAAGGGCATGATTTGGTTCCGTTTTTCCTCAATGGCTGAGTGAAGCGAAAGTGCCAAGCCCACTTTTAAATTCTCATCGGCTAATTTTTTAATCATTTTGGGAATCCCCGAAGTTGAAACGGTGATTCTACGCGGAGACATTCCGAGCCCGTTTGGGAATGGCGTTGTGATTTTTCTAATCGAATCCACCACATTGTTGTAGTTTAAAAGTGGCTCTCCCATGCCCATATACACGATATTGCTGAGTGGAATTCCATAATTCTCTCTACTTTGCTGGTCGATTAAAGCCACTTGATCCACGATTTCTGCCACATTAAGGTTACGCATACGCATAAGTTTTGCCGTGGCACAGAAATTACAATCCAAGCTGCAACCCACTTGCGACGAAACGCAGGCAGTGGTTCGCTTTTCAGTTGGGATCAAAACGGATTCTACTACATTGTTGTCAAAAAGCTTAATGGCATTTTTGATGGTGCCATCTTCACTTTTTTGGTGTTCCTCCACTCGTATAGGCTGAATCACAAAATGCTCATCGAGCAAAGAGCGTAATTCCTTGGAAAGACTGCTCATTTGCTCAAAAGTATGTGCATTTTTGTTCCAGAGCCATTCATAAATCTGTTTAGCCCTGAAAGCTTTTTCCCCATGAGAAACGATAAAATCTTGAATCTCTTGGAGACTTAATTTTCTTATGTCTTTTTTACTTTGGCTCAATGGATAATTATAAAATTAACATTGCGTCTCCGTAAGAATAGAATTTGTATTCTTTTTTCACTGCCTCTTTGTAGGCTTTCATCACAAAATCATGTCCAGCAAAAGCAGAAATCATCATCAATAAAGTTGATTTTGGTGTATGGAAATTGGTAACCATACAGTTTGCAATACTGAAATCGTATGGCGGGTGAATGTATTTATTAGTCCAGCCTTCGTATGGGTTCAATCGTTTATTGGCAGATACGGCAGATTCAATTGCACGCATAGAAGTAGTACCTACGGCACACACGCGTTTTCCATCTTCTAGTGCTTTGTTTACACGATCGGCAGTAGATGCTGGAATGATTACGCGTTCAGATTCCATTTTATGTTTAGTTAAATCCTCCACTTGTACAGGAGAGAAGGTGCCTAATCCTACATGCAATGTAATTTCAGCGAAATCTACACCTTTAATTTCTAGTCTTTTAAGCAAATGTTTGGAGAAGTGCAACCCCGCAGTAGGAGCAGCCACAGCTCCTTCTTCTGTTGCATAGATAGTTTGGTATCTTTCTTCATCTTCTTTATCTGCCTCACGCTTAATGTATTTAGGAAGTGGAGTAGTCCCCAATTCTTTTAATTTTGCACGGTATTCTTCGTAATTTCCATCAAAAAGGAAACGCAAAGTTCTACCACGAGAAGTTGTGTTATCTACTACTTCAGCGACTAAACTATCATCATCTCCAAAGAAAAGTTTATTACCAATTCTGATTTTTCTTGCAGGATCTACCAAAACATCCCACAATCTAGTTTCTGGGTCAAGTTCTCTGAGCAAGAAAACCTCGATTTTGGCACCAGTTTTTTCTTTATTTCCGTATAATCTTGCAGGGAACACCTTGGTGTTGTTTCTAATCAAAACATCATCTTCGTCAAAATATTCAATTAAATCTTTGAATTCTCTGTGCTCAATGGTTTGAGTATCACGATGAAGCACCATCAATTTTGCTTCGTCTCTGAAGCGTGAAGGACGGTCTGCAAGTAATTTTTCGGGTAATTTGAAATCAAAATCAGATGTTTTCATTATTTGTATTTTTCTATAATTTTAAAAAGTAAATCGGGCAAATATACAAACTAAATAGGGCGGTTGTCAAGTTTTTTGTATTAAATAAATTTAAGAATTGTTATTTCTTAATATTTTTCGGTAAATAATGAGCCCAATTGCCATTCCCGCGCCGCCGCCCAAGGCATTCATGATTGCCAAATCTTGAGATACTTCTTCTTTGTTGATAAAAAATAAATACAGAGCCACCATCGCTACAAGCGTGCTGATGATAATGAAACGGTTGCTATAATCTTTCATACATTTAATTTGGGTTTAAATGTACTTTAAATCCTTGAAAAATCAAATTTTGGAGGGTTTTTATCCCTTTTTTTGTTTTATATATTCGCGCAATTGTTCTATGGCAAATTTATAATCATCGGTTTTGGGCAAGCGTTCGATGAGAGCGTTTAAGTCTTCGGTACTTATTTCGTTGATAGGTTTGTTTAATGCTCTTTTCAATTTGTTTTCAAGATTTTTATCTCTTTTGAACGAAACTAAACTTCCATTTTTGAAATTAGCCACCCACACTTCTTGTTGATTTGCAATGCTTTTTTGGTAAATCGCTTCGTTTTCTCTTGAAACAGCATTTATTCTCAAAGTCCAAGCCTCGTTGAGATTGATGGGGAATTTATACACTAGAAATTCGCCATTTACCCATTTGGCAGGTAGTAGCCCTTGTTTATTGAAATCAGAATTTGTGAATTGGGCTAATTTTTCTCGTGCAATTTCATTTTTTTCGGTGTACAAATTTTCGCCACAATAACTTTCCACGGGCGTAATTTTGCTGATATATAATTGATTTTTCTCTACGCTCCAATTGGTGTAGTAATTTTTATTTAAAGGTTTGTCGCACAAAATTGTAGCGTTTTCCTTTAAATAGGAAATAGGAGACATTTTGAAATAATAAGTCCTTCCGTTGATCTGGAGACTATCTTGATTTTCAGCGATGAGCAATGCTTGGTTGTTACTACTTAAATTTTGAAAATCAGTTTTTTGTCCAAAAGCTGAAAAACTGCAAAACGCAAGAAAAACGGAAGTAAGCTTATTTACTTTCATAACTAAAAAATGAGATTTTAATACATTTTATAAAGCTATGAAAATTAACTGAATTATTGAAATTTCACCCCGAAAAATTTAGCCCAAATAAAATTCCGAATTTTTAAAAAACAAAACATCTTTGGCGATTTGATCTTTCAGATCTTCGAGCGAGTCAAATTTTTGTTCGTCGCGAATGCGGTTTAGGATTTCAACTTTTAATGTTTTTTCGTACAAATTGTCTTCAAAATCAAAAATAAAAACTTCGATTCGCTGATTTTTTCCTTCAATCGTAGGGCGAATTCCCACATTCATTAAACCTTGGAATTTTTGACCATCGATCCAAACATTCACGCCATACACTCCGTTTTTGGGAATAAGTTTTTCATCATTTATGGCTAAATTCACCGTTGGGAAGCCTAAAGTGCGTCCGATTTTGTCGCCATGAATCACCTTGCCCTCAAGCGAATACGACCTGCCGAGTGCTTGTGTTGCATACGCTATATTGCCCTCAGCCAGTGCATTGCGCACCTTGGTCGAGCTAATTGGATTCTCGTTTTCCTTAATCGCCTTGAGCTGACTGAGCTCAAAATTGTAGAGCGATGAAAGTTCCTGCAATTGGTGGAAATCGCCGGCGCGATTTCTTCCAAATTGATGATCGTGCCCGATGATAAGCGTATGAATATTTAGCTGTTTCACAAGCGATTCTCTCACAAAATCAAGCGAAGAAGTACGAGAAAATTCAAAATCAAACGGCTGAATGATTAAATAATCCAGATTGTATTTTTTTAAAAGCTGAATTTTTTCGTCAATTGGACTTAAAAGTTTAAAATCCGAATCAGATTGTAGCACATGGCGCGGGTGCGGATTGAGCGTGAGCAATGCCGAATGCCCATTTACAGCTTTAGCTCTTTTATTTAGTTGATTAATAATGCTTTGGTGCCCCTTGTGCACCCCATCGAACATTCCGATCGTGAGCACAAGTTTTTCAGATTCAGCAATGGGCTGTATGCCTTCTACAATTTTCATTCAAACAAAATATGTTGCACAAAGGTACAAAATCAAATTTTAGTGCACAGAATGCTTTTGCGCCAAATCGTTTTCAATCGATTTGAAAAAATGTTCAAAACGCTCTCTTTGTGTTTTTTTGATACTATTTTTAGGAATCACAACTTTGGCTTCGTTGGTTTCGAAAACATAATCGCCTGCAAAATATTTAAGCGTTGTAACTTGATTTAAATCAATATTTTTTGTTGGGAATTTACTGAAGATTAAATGATTGTTTTCGATTTTAATATATGGGAAAAAATAATATTTAATGAATAAAAATCCATAATTAAGCCCTAAAACTAGATAAAGAATTGAAATGTAAATTCTAGAATCGGAAAGAATTATGTAGCTAATACAAAGCAGGAGCCAAACGATAGCCAAAAAGAGAAAAAAATAAAGTCTTACTTGGTTAAATTTGTAGATTGATTTTTTCATTTCAATTGATTTTCGGCTAAAATTAGCAATAAAAAATGACATTTGGGGTTAATTATATTGTAAAAAACTATAATCCCATAGAAGAATCATATTTTAATTTGTTTTAAGTACACTTTTGGCGGAGCGATTTATTAAAAAACAGAATTTGGTGCATTTTTATCATTACGATATTGATTTGGAATCTCTACAAAAACTCTTAATGTGCGAAAACTAAATTTCATCCAAACACCAATGATTTAAAAAGCTAATTTTTGAGATTTGCGAAATAGAAACTATATTTGTGTGTAATCCTAATTTATCATGAAAACACTGGACGGAATCAAATTAGCCAAAGAAATCAAAGCCGAAATTAAACAAAAGGTTTCGGAATACACACAAAATCAGCGTGCGCCACATTTGGCAGCAGTACTTGTGGGCGAAAATCCTGCGAGCAAAGCCTATGTGGGCATGAAAATCAAAGACTGCGAGCAAGTGGGCTTTCAGTCCACTTTGTGCAAAAAAGATGAAAATATAACCGAGCAAGAGTTATTGGATTTAATCCACGAACTTAATCAAGACGAAACCCTTGATGGTTTTATTGTGCAATTGCCCTTGCCTAAGCATATAGACGAAGAAAAAATACTTTTAGCCATAGATCCTAAAAAAGATGTCGACGGGTTTCATCCGCAAAATGTGGGAAGAATGACGCTCGGTATGGAAACTTTTTTGCCAGCCACACCTTACGGAATTATGAGATTGCTTAAACGCTACGAAGTGCCTACGGCAGGCAAGCATTGTGTAGTAATTGGGCGAAGCCATATCGTAGGACGCCCGATGAGTATTCTAATGAGCGAAAAGACAAACCCAGGAAACTCTACCGTAACGCTTTGCCATAGCGGAACCAAGGATTTGGAGAAGTTTACTAAAGATGCAGATATTATTATTGCGGCATTGGGGCGAGCTGAATTTCTAAAAGCCGATATGGTAAAAGAAGGCGTAACGGTGGTAGATGTGGGCATCAATAGAGTAGAAGATCCTGAATCGCCAAAAGGTTACAAATTGGTAGGCGATGTGGATTATGAAGCAGTAGCACCTAAATGCGAATTTATTACGCCCGTGCCAGGTGGCGTAGGACCTATGACGCGTGCTATGTTGCTCGAAAATACACTTTTGGCGTACGAAAGATTTTATTTGAATAAATAATTCGTAACTTTGCGCCCGAAAATATGAAGTAAAGCGTGCCAGAATCTGATTTTGGTGCGTTTTATTTGCTTAAATAAATGCTAATGGTACAATCACTTACACCCGAACAAACCGAATTGATGAATGCTGGAAAACTCTTGCCAATTATGGAAGATTTTTACACACTGCAAGGCGAGGGAGCACACACAGGAGCTGCCTCCTACTTTATACGCATAGGCGGTTGTGATGTAGGGTGCCATTGGTGCGATGTCAAAGAAAGTTGGGACGCGAGCAAACACCCACTCACTCCCGTAGATGAGCTGGTGGAGCGTGCCACAAAATACGCCAAAATGATTGTAATCACAGGGGGGGAACCACTTATGTGGAATTTGGAATATTTAACCCAGAAATTAAAAGAAAAAGGTTGTAAAATCCATATTGAAACTTCGGGCTCGCATTCGTTAAGCGGAACGCTAGATTGGATTTGCCTTTCGCCCAAAAAACGATTGTTGCCTAAGCAAGATGTGCTAGACCGAGCCAGTGAGTTGAAGGTAATTGTTTTTAATCACCACGATTTTAAATTTGCCGAAGAATACGCCGCAAAAGTTTCGCCCGATTGCGTGCTTTATCTTCAGCCCGAATGGAGCAAACGAGAGGAAATGACGCCCAAAATCATTGATTACATTTTGGAAAATCCAAAATGGAAAATTTCGTTGCAAACGCATAAAGTGTTGCGTATTCCGTAAGAATTTAATTTAAACTAAAAATGGAAAAATTTTTTTTGTTATCTGTTTTAATTTTTATCACATCATGTAGATTTCAATGTGACTATTGTTATGGAGAGGGGGAGATTGACTGTTTTGAATGTGATGGAGAAGGGAGCTTAACCTGTGATGTTTGTGATGGAGAAGGTAGGTTGATATGTTCGGAGTGTGATGGGACTAGTGAAGAGGAATGTATTTTTTGTTGGGGGAAAGGAAAAAAAGAATGTATCTATTGTCATGGTGATGGGTATGAATACGACTACATAGATAGTGAATATGAGACATGTTCGTTTTGTTTAGGTGATGGTTACGAAAGATGTTTTTCTTGCAGTGGGAGAGGTTACAATGATTGCAGGTCTTGTTCAGATGGTTTTGTAGTTTGTTATAATTGTAATGGTGATGGTGAAAATGATTGTGATGAATGCGATGGTGAAGGTACAGTTGAGTGTGATAATTGTAATGGATATGGTTACATGAAATTTTAAAAATGGAAAAAAATATAAAAATTGCTTTATCGATATTGTTACTATTGTGCTTGTTTAGAATGCCTTATGGGTTTTATGAACTGGTGAGATATTTGAGTTTTGCGGGATTTTTGATTTTAGCTTATTTGGAAAAAGAAAAAAAAGGAAATGCCGTTGTTTTTTATATTTTGTTGGCTTTATTATTTCAGCCATTTTTTAAGATTTCGTTTGGGCGCACTTTGTGGAATTCAGTCGATGTGCTTGTCGCCATTGGCTTATATCTTAGCCTTAAGAAAAAATAATTTTAATTAAAAACAAAAAAAGATTAACTCAAGTTAATCTTTTTTTTGTTTTGTAATGGGGGAAATGTATCTTTGATAGGATTAAAATTCTGTTATGAAGATAAAATATAACAATACGCCGCTTATTGCAAATGCTATATTTGGATTGTTTATGATTGGATTTGTAGTGCAATCAATGTTTTATAATAATGAATTGTTTTTGCTCAATTATTTAATGTTAGCATTTGGCGTCATCTACTTTTTATTTTTTGCCTTGCGAATCGGTCGAGATTTTGTAATCATTTCCGATGATAAGATCATGGTCAATAGAATTTTAAAAAAAGAAATTGCGTTTAAAGATTTGCAAGAAGTGAAATATTTTGCGGGCGATTATATTTTTGCTTCGGCAAAAAAGAAAATAATTATCCCTAAAAAATCCATGAAGCCCGAACAACAGCCCGAATTCGAAAAATTTTTCAACCAACTTTTAGCTCATAATATTCAAAGTGAATAAGTTATGAAAATTCAGTTTAGTAAAAAATATATGTATACCAATCTCATTCTAGGGATTTTGTGGATTGCTTTAGGCTTGTATTTTGTGTTTATATCTAGTAGTGATTGGTGGGGGTATTATTTGTATTTGGTTGTAGGGATACTTTATTTTTTCGTCTTTTTAACCCAGATTTGGAGGAATTATGCGGAAATCAAAGACGATAGGCTTATTGTTTATGGTATTCCTAAAAAGGAAATTAGATTTAAAGATTTACGCCAAGTGAAATATTTTGCAGGAGATTATATTTTTGTTTCAGACCAAAAGAAAATAAAAATTCCTAAACAATTAATCCAAAAAGACCAACAATCCGAATTTGAGGCTTTTTTTCAGGAGTTGCAAAAAGATATTGACTAGCAAAGTAAATATTCTTTCTTAAAAAAATAACGAAATTTCATTTTTTTTAATTAAATTTACTAAGCTGTAAAATTAAAAATCATGAAAAAAATAATTTTTAAATCACTCGTTGTAATTGTAATTTTATTGTTTTTGGCAAGTTGTTCGTGTCCAAAATCGGCAACCTACACGATTGTAGGTGTACATTATGTAGAGAAAAAAAATATTACAGAATATATGGTTTTGCCCTATGGTACCGTGTTTATCCCTGGTAAGTGGGAGAAGGCAGAATATTTGAACCACAGCAGGCAACAATATTTCAATAATGAAAACGGAAATAGAATATCGATTGCTCTTGGACCAAACAATAAGTTTGAATTTAATCAAGATGGTTCTAAGAAGGGATTTGATCTTCTGAAAGCCTATTTTGAATGGGAAAAAGAATATTTTACCAATACGGTAAAAGTAGATGTAAAGTTGATTGAAGAGAACCCAAATGATAATTATTTAATATTTCAAATTTATAAAAAAGAAGATGGCATGATAAAGGTGAATAATTATTTCTTTATAACAGAGAAACATAACACTTTCTATATTTTTTCGGTTCAAACACTGGGAAAATGGAATCAAGAACAAGCGATTAACTTTTTAAAAGAAATTGAAATTAATTAAAATGTTTAAAAAAAGGTTCGAAATGTATTGATATTTAATTTTAAAAAAAAATAAAAACCGATTTCAAAGTATCTTTTAACAGTATTAAACATTTATCATGAAAGAAACAATTTTTAGTCTTATCGTTTTTAGCATAATTTTCTCATGTGGGAAAAATGAAAAACAAGATTTATTACGAGATATTCAAAAAGCCACTACTGTTTTATCTGAAAAAACTTCGGAGTTTCTTGCTGAAAAAATAGCACTTGATTTTGCTAATTCTTACGTACAATTTATAAAAAAAGACGCTGATCTTTCCGAAACCAAAAAGTGGGTAGAGCAGAACAAAGAGGTTACAGAAGCTTTTAAAAAATCGTATATAGACATGATTGTAGAAGCCGAAAGAAAAAATCCGGAATTGGGATTAGATTTTGATCCCATTATCAATGCGCAAGATGTCCCTGATGATGGTTTTGAAATCGTTTCTTTTGATGAAAAAACAAATATCGTTACATTAAAAGCCAAAGAAACGATAGATTTTACTTTAAAATTAAAAATGGTAAATCAAGATAATCGCTGGCTTGTAGATGGGTGTGGTGTTGTGAATATGCCATAGATAGTCCATTGTAAAGCGAATAAATCTTAAAACAGAGAAGATTTATTCGCTTTTTACTTGAATTTGTTTATCAAAGATATTTACGCCACCTTTTACCCCAAAGTCTAGCGTAGTAACATTGTAAGCAATAGAAATGTTTTCTTGCTCAAATCGTTTTTTGACACGCATAATTATATCACTCAGTGCCACACGATAATTGTCATTGGTCTCAAATTTTATCCAAAATCTTAATTCAAAATTGTAGCTAGAATCTCCGATTTCTGTAAAATACATGTCAATAGGTTGCTCTTTTAAGGCATCGGGGGCATTTAATACTTCTTCTAGTGCGCATTTTTTTACATGTTCTAAATCATCGCCATACGAAACTCCTGTTTGCAGTATAATTCGTCTCATGCCGTAGGTGGAGTAGTTGGTGAAATTATTGTTATACACCACTTGGTTAGGCACATACACCTCTTGCCCTGGCACGGTTTTAATGCTTGTAGTAATCCAGCCTACTTCGGTCACTTTTCCGTAAGTGCCATTGATCGTAACCCAATCATCTTTTTTAAACGGGCTTTGTGCCTTTAGCAATAATCCTGCAAAGAGGTTGGAAGCCACATCTTTAAACGCAAAACCTGCGATAATCCCCACAATACCAGCACCTGCTAAAAGTTTGGTTATAAATTTTTCTAAACCTAAAATCTGTAAAGCTAAAATTATACCTGAAATTAGTAGAAAGAAGTAAATGAGCGATGATATTAAATAAGCAATTTCGATATGCTTTTTGAAGGTTTTGTGATAAAAATTTTGGCTAATGCGCTTGGCTCCTCTCGCGATGAAGTAGAAAAGTACAAAAACTACCAATGCCAAAAATGCTTTGGGCAAAAAGCTAAAAAAAGAATCCTCCCAAGAGTCTAAAATTCCATGTAAATATTCAAAATTGGATTTCATATAAGTAGTTTATTTTAAGCTTGTTGATTTTTAAGTTCGTTGATTTCGTCTCGCAACTTGGCGGCTTGCAAGAAGTCTAAATCCTTGGCAGCTTTTTCCATGGCTTTTGTTTTTTCTTCGATGAGTTTTTCGATGTCCACTTCGCCATAAGATGCTTGTTGTTCTGCCACTTGTCTTAAGCTGGCTTCTTTGCGCACATATGGATTTTGCTCAAATTCTGCTTCTTGCTGAATGCGTGTGATTTTCTTGTGCAGTGGTTGAGGCGTTTTGTTGTGATCTTTGTTGTATTTAATCTGAATTTCTCTGCGTCGAGCGGTTTCATCAATGGTTTGTTGCATACTGCCCGTAATTTTATCGGCATACATAATCACTTTTCCATTCACATTTCGAGCGGCACGCCCTGCTGTTTGCGTGAGCGAACGGTGATTTCTTAAAAATCCTTCTTTATCGGCATCTAAAATTGCAACAAGCGAAACTTCTGGCAAATCGAGCCCTTCTCTTAAAAGGTTTACTCCAACGAGTACATCAAAAAGTCCCTCGCGCAAATCTTGCATGATTTTTACACGATCTAGCGTATCTACATCTGAGTGAATGTATTGTGTCCTTACGCCGTAGCGAGTCAAGAACTTTGTAAGTTCCTCTGCCATACGCTTGGTGAGCGTGGTCACGAGCGTGCGTTCATCGATTTCGGCGCGTTTTTGGATTTCTTCCATCAAATCATCCATTTGATTTTGAGAGGGTCGCACTTCGATTATGGGGTCGAGTAATCCCGTCGGACGAATGATTTGCTCTACAATCACACCATCAGATTTTTCTAATTCGTAATTTGCAGGCGTTGCAGAAACATAAATCACTTGGTTTTGGATTGCTTCAAATTCTTCAAACTTGAGCGGGCGGTTGTCCATCGCAGCGGGCAGTCTAAATCCGTATTCTACCAAATTTTCTTTTCTACTTCGGTCGCCCCCGTACATGGCATGCACTTGTGGCACCGTAACATGCGACTCATCAATCACCATAAGATAATCCTCTGGAAAATAATCGAGCAGGCAGAATGGGCGTGTGCCTGGCAATCTCCCATCTAGGTAGCGAGAATAGTTTTCAATCCCAGAACAGTAGCCTAGCTCTTTCATCATTTCGATGTCAAATTCGGTGCGTTCTTTAAGGCGTTTTGCCTCAAGCATTTTGCCCATGTTTTGAAAATATTCAACTTGTTTTCCTAAGTCTATCTGAATGTTTTTTATAGCATTGTTTAAGGTCTCGGGCGAAGTCACAAAAATATTGGCTGGATAAATATTAATTTTATCAAATCCCGAAATTCTTTTCCCCGATTCTACATTAAAGGATTCAATCTCTTCGATTGTGTCGCCATAAAAATGAAAACGGATTCCGTCATCGGCATAGGCGGGGAAAATCTCCACCGTATCGCCCTGCACACGAAAGTTTCCACGACCAAAATCCACCATAGAGCGGGAGTAGAGAGCATTTACTAATTGATGCAAAAAGTGTGTTCTAGAAACTTCTAGTCCCACTTCGGCTTTAATCACATTTTTGTGAAATTCCGTTGGGTTTCCGATACCATATAAGCACGAAACCGAGGCAACGACCAAAATATCTCTTCGCCCCGAAAGTAGGGAAGAAGTAGCACTAAGCCTCAGTTTTTCAATCTCGTCGTTGATGCTTAAATCTTTTTCTATATACACGCCAGAATGCGGAATGTAAGCTTCTGGCTGGTAGTAGTCGTAGTAGGATACAAAATATTCCACAGCATTGTTTGAGAAAAATTCTTGAAACTCCATGTAGAGCTGAGCTGCAAGCGTCTTGTTATGTGCCAGAACGAGCGTAGGCCGTTGCACTTCCTGCACCACATTAGCAATGGTAAAGGTTTTTCCCGAACCTGTAACCCCGAGTAGCGTCTGATATTTATCGTTATTTAAAATACCTTGAGACAGTTGTTTAATCGCTCTGGGCTGATCTCCCGTAGGGCTGTAATTTGAAACTATTTTAAAATCCATTAATGCAAAAATACAATTAAACAAAGTTACATAAAACGCTCGGTATAAAAAATATGGAATTTGATATATTTTTATTCATGATTTGTTTAAACCCTAATTGTCATTCCGAACTTGGTTCGGAATCTCAAAAACCGAATTAGGTAGATTTTTATTCATATTTGTCATTCTGAATTTAATTCAGAATCTTTTTGCTTTATTTAGACCTTGAATCAAGTTCAGGGTGACAGGACGGTGAAATTATGCGTGGTTTAATTCCGAACTTGATTCGGAATCTCAGAAAAATCATAATTTGGTATATTTTTAATTTAGTAAAAACATTGCCCACCCCAAAAATGAAAAAAATCATTTAATGTTTAAAGTATCCGTTTTGTTTTTATTATCTTTGCAAACTAAAAATCGAAACTATGCTTAATGCCATTATAAAAGGTTCAGGACACTATTTGCCAGAAAATATCGTGAAAAATTCAGATTTTTTGTCACATGAATTTTATGATGAAAAAGGCGAAAGAATACTTAAATCAAACGAAGAAACGATTCAGAAATTCAAAGAAATTACCGAAATTGAAGAGCGTAGGTATGCAAATCCTGAGATGAAAAATTCTGAAATGGCAACAATCGCAGGAAAACGCGCTTTGGAAGATGCAAATTTAGATCCTGAGCAGCTAGACTACATTATTGTGGCGTCTAATTATGGTGATATCGAAAAATCTTGCCAAACGGCTGATTTTATGCCAAGTATGTCTACCCGAGTGAAACACTTATTAGGCATTAAAAATTTAAAATGCCGTCCGTATGATATGATTTTTGGGTGCCCAGGCTGGATAGAGGCGATGATTATGGCTACGCAATTCATTCAAGCAGGATTAGCGAAAAACATTTTGGTAATTGGTAGCGACATGGTTTCGAGAGCTATAGATCCGCACGATCGCACTGCGCTGATTTTTAGCGATGGAGCGGGGGCGGTAGTGCTTTCTGCCGAAGAAAGTGATGAACCAAAAGGAGTTTTGGGCTATGGAACTTACAATTATGCACAAGACGAAATTTCGTACTTAATGAGCGGTCCATCGCTTAAAGCTAGTTGCAAAGACTACACAAAAAGCGTAAGTATGAAAGGGCGAAAAGTATATGAATTTGCTTTAAGAAATGTGCCACAAGCCATAAAAGATGTGATTGATGCTTCAGGTAGCGATATTGGCGAAATCAAAAAAGTATTGCTGCATCAAGCTAATGCCAAAATGGATCATGCCATGGTGGCAAGACTTTTCAAATTATATAAAGCCGAAGCCCCTGAAGATGTAGCACCTATGACGGTGCAAAAATTTGGAAACTCATCGGTGGCAACGGTGCCAACTATGTTCGACTTGATTCAGAAAAAGGAACTCGGCACGCACGAATTTAAGTCAAATGACAAAATAATTTTTGCAAGCGTGGGTGCGGGAATGAATATTAATGCAATCATTTATAAAGTGCCATAAAATGGCATTTTTTTTGGTTTAAACGCTGCTATGTTTAAATATGTAATCCTTCTTTTTTTAGTCTTGATCGAGTGTTATTCGTTTCAAGCATTTAGAATTTATACCAAAAACAACACATTTCTCTACGCCTATATCGTTGTAAACGCGTTGATTTATGCTGCAATTATTTATTTTTTATTTAGCGGAATCAAGAATTTTGCAACGCCAGCTTTTAAGAAATTAATCATACTTTTCACGCTATTTATAGTGCCTAAAATCCTCATTGCCATTGGAATGATGATAGAAGATGCATTTCGTTTGGTGGGGTATTTATTTCAAGCAAAAGATGGAGGCACGATGCCAAGTCGCAGAAAAGCTGTTTCGCTTATAGTTTTGGGCGTAGCTTCGGTGGCATTTTTGGGCGTTTTAGACGGAATTTTGTTTGGGAGATACCGTTTCAGAGTTATTCGTAAAAAAGTTAAAATTAAAGATTTGCCCGAAGAATTTGAAGGATTTACTATTACGCAACTCTCAGATATTCATAGCGGAAGTTTTGACGATGTAGAGAAAGTAAACTATGGCGTTCAGTTAGCTAATGAGCAAAAATCTGATATTTTGGTATTTACGGGCGATATGGTAAATAATCATTACAGCGAATTTGTACCATACCAAAAGATATTTTCGCAATTAAATGCTAAAGACGGAATGTTTGCCGTGCTTGGCAATCACGATTATGGAGATTATGGAAATTTGACACCAGCCGAGAAAAAAGAAAGCATTGCAAAAATCCAAGAAATGCAGCGTAAAATGGGATTTACGGTGCTAAACAACGAAATGAAAACCATTGAGCGAAACGGTAAAAGACTCAATATCATTGGGGTAGAGAACTGGGGGAGTTCGCCATATTTCCCACGCAAAGGGGATATTCGCAAGGCGAGTGCAGATGCAAGAGAGGGCGATATCAATATCCTACTTTCTCACGATCCATCGCATTTTGACCACGAGATATCAGGGTACGACAACATTGTGGATTTTGAAAAATTCATGCACTTAACCCTTTCTGGGCACACCCATGGTATGCAGTTTGGAATAGAAATCCCAGGTTTGATAAAATGGAGCCCTGTGCAGTATCGCTATTACCATTGGGCGGGATTGTACGAAAACAAAGGCAGACAGCATTATGTAAATCGCGGATTTGGTTATTTGGCATTTCCAGGTCGTGTAGGTGAGTGGCCAGAAATTACGGTTTTAGAACTTACAAGGGCTTAATTTATTAAGTTTTAAATTAATTTTCAGTTGAAAATGAGCTAAAAATAAAATCGTATTTTTGTCATAACTAAAAAACAATGAATCCCCAAATACCCACAAGCACCCAAGATCGCGAACGACAAAAGAAAAAAGAATTGCGAAAATATCAAGGTATCGCACTCGGTGCATTGATTTTGATGTTCATTGTCTATGTCATCAGTTTTTGGGCAGAAAATATGCAGCACAATGCGTGGGCGGGATTGTTCCGAGCCTTTTCAGAGGCAGCTATGGTGGGGGCTTTGGCAGATTGGTTTGCTGTAACAGCTTTGTTTTATCACCCCATGGGAATTCCAATTCCGCACACCAATTTGATTAATCATAACAAAGATAAAATCGGAAAAAACTTAGGCGATTTTGTAGTAAATGAATTTTTGACCGAAGAAAAAATCGACGAACAATTACAAAAAATCAATTTTTCTAAACATCTCGCCGATTGGCTCGAAAAAGATGAAAATCAGAATAATATTGTAGAGCAAGTAATGGGAGTGGGCGGTAGTATTTTAAATAAACTAAACGACCAAGAAGTGGTAAATTTCATCACAAGCCAAGCCCAACAAATGGCGGGTAAGATTCAGCTCAATCGACTGGTGGGCGATGGTATACATTATTTAATCGAAAAGCAAGAACACCAAAAGCTAGTTACCCACATTTCTGATTTGCTTGAGCAATACATCTTGCAAAATCAAGACATTGTGCGAGATCGCGTGCGCAAGGAAAGTTACAGCATTATTCCAAGTTTTGTAGACGATGCCATTGCCGATAAAATCACGCGTGGCTTGTCCAAATATTTTCAAGAAATTAAAACCAATCCCGAGCACCCAATTCGTTCCGAAATCGATATGCAGCTCTTCCATTTTGCCAATGATATGCAGGAATCAGACCGATGGAAAGAAAGGCTCGACCAAGTGCGCGACCACTTTTTAGAAGAAGAAAATTTAAAACAATACGCACAAGATTTATGGCTAAACATAAAATTCAGCTTTCAAAAAGAAATCGATAAGCCAGATTCAGCGTTTAAACTATATTTAAAAAATCAATTAAAGATTTTGGCAAGAGCACTGCGAGCCAATACGCCTGCCGTGAAAGCCAAAATTGCAATGATTACCGATGAATTAGCCGACAGAATTAAGCAAAATCGTGAAGGTTTTTCCAAATTCATCAGCGAAACCGTGGAGAAATGGGAAGGCAAAGAACTCAGCCAGAAACTAGAGCTCGAAGTCGGTAAAGATTTACAATTCATACGCCTAAACGGAACCGTAATTGGTGGCGTTGTAGGTTTATTAATCTACTTGATAACACATTTTGGATTAATTCCATTATTTAGCTAGAAAAAAGATTTTTATTCATATTCTGAATTTATTTCAGAATCTTATTGCTTTATTTAGACCTTGAATCAAGTTCAAGGTGACATAGCGGTGAATGTTGTTCTGTGATGTCATTCCAAACTTGATTCGGAATCTTTTAAAATCGGAATTTGGCATATTTTTCACAAACTAAATTACGAGTAAAATAAACGAAATTTGGCTTTAGGGATTTAAAATAAAAAATTAATAAAACAATTTTTGTGGCCAAGAATTTTATATATTTGTTGACAAGTCCAATATTTGAAATTAATTTATTTTTATTATGTATATAGATTATTCTTCTTGGGAAACATTTGAATATAGCTTAAAAACTTTACAATTAGATTTAAATAATCCTAGAATAAAACATAGAGATACTGCGTTAAATCAAACTCAAATATTAAAATTTTTGATTAATAATGAGAATGTCTATGAGTTAGCTAAAAAAATATCAGAAGAAGGGTATTTTATTGGTGAAGAGCCTATTATATGTATTGAAAATAATAAAAAAATAGTTCTCGAAGGTAATAGGCGAACAGCGGCATTAAAGTTATTACAGGAACCTGAGAAATATCTTCCAGCAGCTAAGGCAAAAACATTACGTGATAATATTATTCGTAATAATTTTCCTGTAAATAAAAAATTAAAATGTTACATAGCGCCTAATCGTTTATTGGCAAATCCGATAATTTACACTAGACACAATGGTGAGACCTTGAAAAAATGGAAAACAGGAAATCAATATTCTTTTGTTGCAGAAATGTATTATGAAGATGGTTTGTCTATTGAAGATATTTGTGATGTATTGAATGAAAAAAAATCTAAAATTTTAAAACCGCTAAGAGCCTATAATTTATTTTTTGAAGGTAAAGAAATTTTAGAGAAAGAAGAAGGCTTAATAATTGACGTGGCTGATTTCGAGTTTACTAATTTAGAAAGATTTTATTCATACGAGCCTGCAAGAGAATTTTTAGGTATTGAGTTTGATATTGAAACAGGAGAATTAATTATAGGTTTGCCTCAAGAAGAATTTGAAATAAGACTTTTAGAAGTTTTTAAAATTTTAATTGATGCTGAGAGATTTTCGAGAGACTTTAATAAAGAAGAAGACAAGAAACAATTTATTTCCAAATTATTTGGTGATCCTAAATTTGATTTTTCAGTAACACCTACATCAGAAAAATCGAAAGGGCAATCGTCTAAAAAAAAATCTGATTTAGAAGAAAAGAAAAATAATGTTACTCATAGAACAAAAAGAACTAATCGTAGAAATTCTTATCAGGAGAGAATTATACCTTTAAATTGTAAAATAATTTTTGGAAACCAAAAACTTGATAATTTATTTGAAGAATTAAAACAGTTGCCACTTGATAAAAAATATTCTTTCGCTGTTTTACTGAGAACTTATTTAGAACAATCTTTGTATTTTTATTTAAAAGAGAAAAATTTATTTGAAGATTTAAGTTTAAAAACGAATGAAGAAAATAAAAAAAATAATTTGAAAAAAGTTACACAATTAATAGAATATTTAAAAAATAAATATTCTATTCAAGGAGAAGTTGAATCAGAAGATATTATGAATATTCTGCGATTTAATCGTAACAAGGATTATTCAAATGCAACTCTTAAAGTAATGCTTGACTATGTAAAGAATAATGAATTAAAAAATGAACTTGATATAAATCAATTAAAAAATTTAAAGCATTACATTGACCTAATAAAAGATGGTTTAGACTTAGCAGTTCATAATTTAGAAACAATGATTGATTTAGAGCACAATAAAAGAGCTTGGGCACATTTGGAACCTTTATTTATCATATTAAGTAATAATCTGTATACTGAAAAATAATTTTATGTTTTATTCACCATTGAGATACCCAGGCGGAAAAAATAAACTTTCTGCATTTATTGCAAAAATTTGTATTGATAATAATATAAATGGTCATTATGTAGAACCATACTCAGGTGGGGCTTCTGTTGCTTTATTTTTATTAATCGAAGGTTATGTAAAGCAAGTTACGATTAATGACAAAGATAGGTCTATCTATGCTTTTTGGTATTGTGTATTGAATAAAACAAAACAACTATGTGAAAAAATTGAAAATGCTCAATTGAATATAGACGAATGGCGAAAGCAAAAAAAAATTCAGTTAAAAAAAGATGAAGCAAATTTACTTGATTTAGGTTTCTCTACATTCTATCTTAACAGAACTAATCGTTCAGGAATAATAAATGCGGGTGTAATAGGTGGGGTTGAGCAAAAAGGCAATTATCTTATGGATTGTAGATTTAATAAATTAGAACTTATCAAAAGAATAAAACTTATTGCCAAATATAAAAAAAATATAAGACTCTATAATAAAGATGCTAATGAGTTAATTGATATAATACAAGAAGAGGCAAATAAAGATAACATAATATTTTATTTTGATCCACCATATTATTTAAAGGCTAGTACACTCTATATGAATCATTATGAAGATAAAAATCACAAACTAGTAAGTGATAAAATAAAATCTATAAGAAATATAAAATGGATTGTTTCTTATGATAATGTTTCTGAAATAAAAAAGTTATATTCTGATTGTTCTACCAAAGAGTTTTCATTCAAACATACAGCTTATCAAAGTCGAGTAGGAAAAGAGGTATTATTCTTCAGTAATAACATAATTCAACCAGAGATAAAAGATTATGATCCTCTTAGATTTAAAAAAGCTAAAGAAACACTTGATATTATTTACAAAAAAACGGTATGATCAAGTTCAAGGTGACATAGCGGTGAATGTCGCTCTGTGATGTCATTCCGAACATGATTCGGAATTTCCAAAACCTTTATCAAATAATTCTTTTTTCAAAATTAAAATAAAAAACCTATCTTTGCTCATACCATGAGTAACTATGTAGTTTCAGCTAGGAAATACCGTCCGCAAAACTTCGAAGAAGTTGTAGGGCAGGAGGCGATTGCCACCACGCTTGAGCATGCCATTGCGTCTGAGCATTTGCCACAGGCGTTGCTTTTTTGTGGTCCGCGCGGGGTAGGGAAAACTACATGTGCTCGTATTTTGGCTCGCAGAATTAACGAAGAAAATGCTGATGAGAATGCAGAAGGAAACGATTTTGCTTTCAATATTTTTGAGCTCGATGCTGCGTCAAACAACTCGGTAGACGACATTCGTGGGCTGGTGGATCAAGTGCGATTTCCACCGCAAACGGGCAAGTACAAAGTCTATATCATAGATGAGGTGCATATGCTCTCTAATGCGGCCTTTAATGCTTTTTTAAAGACTTTGGAGGAGCCACCTGCACACGCCATTTTTATTTTGGCAACTACCGAAAAACACAAAATCATTCCTACGATTTTGTCTCGCTGTCAGATTTTTGATTTTAAAAGAATTCAAATTTCAGACATTAAAAATCACTTGCAAAAAATTGCTGAAAAAGAAGGCGTAACTTATGAAGATGATGCACTGCACTTAATCGCTCAAAAAGCCGATGGTGCTTTGCGTGATGCGCTTTCAATCTTTGATAGATTAGTTACTTTTGGGCAAGGAAATTTAACGCTAAAAGGCGTTGCCGAAACGCTCAATGTGCTTGATTATGATTTTTATTTTCAAGTAACCGATGCGTGTTTAGGCAATCAAATTCCTGAGGCTCTGAACCTTTTAGATGATATTTTAAAGAAAGGTTTTGATGCGCAAATGTTTGTTTCTGGTTTGGGTGGGCATTTTAGAGATTTGCTCGTGGCGCAAAATCCGCAAACGATTAATTTGCTAGATGTGGGCGAAAACACCAAAAATAAATATTTGGAACAAGCGCAAAAGTGCACTCCTAAATTTTTAATCGATGCTATTGAGATTTGCAATCAGGCTGACATTAATTATAGAGCTAGTAAAAACCAAAGACTTACGGTGGAAATTGCGTTGATGCAATTATGCTCGCTCACTACGCCTGATGGCGAACTTAAAAAAAAAAGTTTAAAATCTTAGCTTCGGCTTTCTTTAGTAATTTAAGTACTAAACCTGCCGAAAATACACCTAAACCTAAAGTTGAAAAACAAACGGCTCAATCTTTACCCAATACGGATAAAAAGCCGATCATTTCGGCAAGACCAAAAAATGCGGTGTTTGGGATTAAAGCAGAACTCCAAAAAATAGAGGAGAAAGAACGCGAACTCGAAGAAGCTAAAAAAGTAGTTTTAACGGAGGAAAATAAAGGTTTGCCAAAAGATGAATTTTCTGAAACTCAGTTTGAAACTTTCTGGAATAATTATTTAACTAAGCTTGAAAGTAAAGATGAGTCGCTGTATAACATCATAAAAATGGCACAATGGAAGATAGAGAATCAAGAAAATATTTCGTTGAGTTTCTATTCTGAAACCATGGCGGTGAAGTTTGAAAATGTGAGAGATGAGCTCATCAATGAATTAAGACAATCGCTAAATAATTATTATGTAAACATAAACAAAAAAGTGATTGATGATGTGCCACAAGAAATGCATATCAAAACTCGCCGAGATGTCTTTAATGATATGGTAAAAGAAAATCCGCTGATTGAGGTTTTACACCAGAAATTTTTGCTCGATATCGACAATATGCCTGATTAAAAATGACTGAAGAATTACAACTTGCACATCACCAAATCACCAACGATTCGCACGGGAAATCTATTGTTTTGGTTTTAAATCATGTGCAATCTCCCCAAAATATAGGGCTTATCATTCGCACGGCAGAAGCCATGGGTGTGCAAAAAATATTTGTGATTTCTGAGCAATTTTCAGAGCTTACGCCCAAAATAAAACGTCTAACTCGCAGTACAGAAAAATATATTTCTATAGAATTTTCTACGGAAATAATACCCGTTATTCAATCATTGAAAAATCAGAATTAGCATTTTTGCTTTAGAAAAAACTTCGCAAAGTATAGATTGTACAACATTTAGCCCCAAATTTCCTTGCGCCATCATTGTAGGAAATGAGAAAAATGGAGTAGAAGAGGAGGCGTTGAAATTATGCGATACGCATGTGCATTTAACTATGTATGGAAAAAACACTTCGCTCAATGTGGCGGTGGCAACGGGCATGCTACTTCACGAATGGGTATAAAAAAACTCGGAAAAATTAATTCCCGAGTTTCTTTTTAAGGTTGTGTTATTTATTGTTGAAAAAAGGTTTTCTCGTAATTTACATTCATTTGATCATACAACTTTTTCAACGATTGCATTCTTTGTTTAAAGTCGTTATAATCTTTTTTATCTGGCTGAGTCCAAACTACTTCTGAAAGTGCTCCCATGCGAGGTACCGCCATGTATTCTACTTGTGCAGAAGTTGGGATATACTCTGTCCACACATTGGCTTGCGCTCCCCAAATATATTTTTTCTGCTCTTCTGTAAGCTCCTTAGGCTGAGGATTGTATGAGTAAACTTCTTCCACAGTCGTTAAACAACAAATCGCAAATGGAGTTTGTGTATCTCTGTCTTTTTCAGTTTGGTAGTGGTCAAAATATACATAATCACCAGGAGTCATAATCACTTTGTGATTTTGTTTTGCCGCTGCGATTCCGCCCTCTTCGCCACGCCAGCTCATCACAGTAGCGTTTGGAGCAAGTCCACCTTCTAGGATTTCGTCCCAACCGATGATTTGTCGACCTTTAGAGTTTACAAATTTCTCAACACGATTGATGAAATAACTTTGTAGCTTTTCCTCTTTGGTGTGTTTTCTTCCGTCGAATTTATTAGGCTCTGTATCATCTTTTAAACCTAATTTTAGGATTAAGTCCTGTGCCTGTTTGCTTTCTTTCCATTCTTTTTTAGGAGCTTCATCACCACCGATGTGGATGTATTCGCTTGGGAAAATATCCATAACCTCTGTCAAAACATCTTCTATGAATTTAAATGTTTCTTCTTTCGGAGCTAGAATTTGAGGGAAAACACCCCACCATTTCCCAACTTCGTAAGGTCCAGTTCCGTTTCCTAACTCAGGGTAGGCAGCCAGTGCAGCCAACATGTGCCCAGGCATATCGATTTCTGGAATCACCGTAATGTGGCGATCTGCGGCATATTTTACAATATCTCTTGCTTGATCTTGAGTATAGAAACCTCCGTATTTTTTGCCATCTCCTTTAAATGTTTCATCTTTTAAACCAGAACCAGGGAAATGTTTTTTAATCGCAGTTTCAGCACGATACGCTCCGACTTCTGTAAGCTTTGGATATTTTTTAATTTCTAATCTCCAACCTTGGTCTTCGGTTAAATGCCAGTGAAATTTATTCATTTTGTGCAAAGCCAAAAGGTCGATATATTTCTTGATGAAATCCACTGGGAACATGTGGCGACCAACATCAAGGTGCATTCCGCGATATGCAAAACGCGGTGCGTCTTTGATTTCTACCGCTGGGAAATATTCTATATTTTTTTGATTATGAACTAATTGTCTCAATGATTGAATGCCGTAAAAAATTCCTGTAGAAGTGCTTGCGGTAATTTTTACATTCGAGTCATTAATGCTTAAAGTATAAGCCTCTTCGCCCTTTACAGAAGGATCAATCACCAAATGAATTCCGCTAGCTTGATTAGGTTCGGCAATGCTCAATTTTACATTAGCAGCTGTTTTTAAATAATCTTTCAAGAAATCAGCTTCTTTATTGAGCGATTTTGGCGCAAAAATTTTGACTTTATTATTGAGAACAAAGCCACCATTTTTAATTAAAATTTCATTGGGCTCAGGAACAATCGGGTAGTCTGCCTTTGTGTTTTGCAAATTGCCCAACGATTGTTGTGTAGCGCAAGATGCCATAAGCCCTAAGCATCCGGCTAGTAAAAGATTCTTTATCATATCTATATATTTTTTACTAAAATACGATTTTTAAATAAAATCTCGTATGAGTATTATCATAATGCTTAAGAAAATTATGTTTTTGAATGATTTTTAGTTTTAATCCAATTAAGGTGTATTATTATTTAAATTAAAATGATTTGAGGAGTGATGTAGAGCATAAATGTTTTTGAAATAAAGAATATAATATCTTACTTTTACAAAAAACATTATTTAACATAATGTAAATTATAGGCTTTTTTGAAAGGATTGTATGATTTTTTGTTTTGTAGCTGGCGGTTGGGTTTTCTATAAATCTTTTACTCCTTATATTCCAATGCTTTTAATATTTTTTTTCTCAAGATAAAATTTTTCAAAAACTTTCAATTTAATATATATTTGGCATTTAATTTGTTTTTGTTTTAAATATAGTTAATTTATTTTTTTAATTTATGAAGAAATTTCTATTTACTACAGCATTATGTATGGCATCGCTCTTATCATATTCACAAAGCAAAGAAGCAAAAAAAGAAATCAGAAAATATTATACTGAAAAACAAATTAAATTTATTCAAAATCGTTTGAATGAGAATATCACTGATTGTGATGAGTTATTGCATTTAAGAGATTCTTTAATTGATGATTTTTTTGAGAATGAGCAGCATGCACTTATTTATAAATTATTTTTCTTGTCTCCCATAGAAAAAGATTTATGTACAAGAGGTGACATTTTAGGATATTATAACAATATCAATCATTATATTTCTGGAAAGTAATTTAAACTTTTTATGATTAAAAAACTCTATTTACCACAGCATTATGTATGGTATCGTTCCTATCCTATGTATATGATATAACACTTTGTAGTGCAATTCACGAAATGAATTGTGCAAATTTTAAAGAAGAAAAGTAATTTAAAAAAATAATGAAATGAAAAAAATTATATTATCAGTTGTAATGTGTTTTTCTTTTAATTTTGGAACTGCACAAATCTTTGAGGACTTAATACCGTATACAATAAAAAATGGACAAATGAACTATATTGAAGATTCAATTCAATATAAATGTCCTCCTCTATTTAATAAAATGCGACTAATCGACGTTAATTTTGATGGAATAAAAGATTTAGTTATTCCTAGAGATGAATGTGCTTTTGCATTTGTCAGTACTCCATCACCATATTTTTTTGTAGCCACAAAATCGGGAAAATTAATTTATTCAAAAGAATTATCTGATTTATATGGTTATGTTTTCATTGATGAACCATCTAAAAGAATTTTTGTTTATGCGAGATACAATGCAGCTGGTTGGTATTGGAGAATTTATAAAGTAATTCCGCAAAAAGGACTTAAACTGATAGATGAATTTATGGATAAAGGTTTTGACCATGGTGATGTTGATAAATCTATTTCAGCACTTAAATACAAAGAAATAAAATTACCAAAAACTGCTATTCAATTGAATGGTGATAAATATGAATAAGAATTTTAACAATTGATTTCTTTATCTATAAAAAAATCCTTGTATAAAATTTATACAAGGATTTTTAATTTTAGTTTGAAATGAAATTTTATTTATCTAAAACCCACTCGCCAGATTCGATGAGCGGCTCAGCTTTTTTGTATTTCATTTCTTCTACTCTACCTGTTTGTACATTTCTCACTTTCACGATTTCGTTTCTACCAATTTTCATTACATATCTTGGTGTCAACTGTTGGCTTTGCCAATTTGGGATTTGGCTTTGATTTGCAGCTTGTTGCTGAGCTTCTTGCCCTTCGTTTAAATCGTTTCCGCGAGATGCTTGTGTGCGTTCCTCTTGCTGTTGTTTTGCACGCTGAATCTGCTCTGGATCTGGCGTAGGCAATTCACCTTTGAACAAGAATGAAACTACTTCACGGTTGATAGTATCTATCATATCTCTAAACATGTAGAAAGATTCTTCTTTGTACACTACGATTGGATCTTTTTGCTCATAAGTTACGTTTTGTACCGAGCGTCTCAAGTCGTCCATGTCGCGCAAGTGCTCTTTCCAATGCTCATCGATTAATGCTAAAGTTACGCTCTTTTCAAAGTCTTTTAAAAGCTGTTTGCCATGTGTGTTGTAAGCTTTTTCAAGATCAGACACAATCATTAAACTTCTGTTTCCATCGGTAAATGGAACTTGAATTCTCTGGAATTGGTGCCCGCTGTTTTCGTAAACATTTGCTACAACTGGGAAAGCTTTTTCTGCCGTAGTTTGAACTTTGATTTTGTAATCTTCAATCGCTGAATGATATACTTTATCTATTAAATTCTGAATATTGCCGTTTTTGAATTCGTTTTCATCTACTGGCGACTCCATGGTGAAATGTGTAATCAAATCAACTTTGAATGCCTCGAAATCTCCTGTACTTCTGTGCTGATTTACAATTCCAGCAGCGGTATCAAAAATCATATTGGCAATGTCGGTATCTAGACGCTCACCATTCAAGGCATTTTTACGGCGTTTGTAGATTACTTCACGCTGCTTGTTCATTACATCATCATACTCAAGCAATCTTTTACGGATTCCGAAGTTGTTTTCCTCTACTTTTTTCTGTGCTCTTTCGATTGATTTAGACACCATAGAGTGCTGTAAAACATCTCCTTCTTTGTGCCCCATACGATCCATCAATTTTGAAATTCTTTCTGAACCGAATAAACGCATTAAGCTATCTTCCAACGAAACAAAGAATTGTGAGCTACCTACATCTCCTTGACGCCCAGAACGACCACGCAACTGTCTATCTACACGACGAGAATCATGTCTTTCTGTCCCGATGATGGCAAGACCACCTGCTTCTTTTACTTCGTCCGAAATTTTAATATCCGTACCACGACCTGCCATGTTGGTTGCAATAGTGATTTTCCCAGGTTGCCCTGCTTCTGCTACCACATCTGCTTCTTGCTTGTGCAATTTAGCGTTCAATACATTGTGGTCGATTTTTCTAAGTTTTAAGGCTTTAGACAATAACTCAGAAACCTCTACCGAAGTAGTACCCACAAGGACTGGTCTTTTTTCTTCTTGAGATAGTTTTACAATCTCATCAATTACCGCGTTGTATTTTTCACGATTGGTTTTATAAATTAAATCTTGGCGGTCGTCTCTCGCAATTGGTTTATTGGTTGGGATGGCTACCACATCTAATTTATAGATTTCCCAGAATTCGCCTGCTTCGGTTTCCGCAGTACCTGTCATTCCAGAAAGTTTGTTATACATTCTGAAGTAGTTCTGCAAAGTAATTGTAGCAAAGGTCTGAGTAGCTGCCTCGATTTTCACATTCTCTTTGGCTTCAAGTGCTTGGTGCAATCCGTCTGAATAACGACGACCTTCCATCATACGCCCTGTTTGCTCATCCACGATTTTCACTTGCCCATCAATCACGACATATTCCACATCTTTTTCAAACAAAGTGTAGGCTTTCAACAATTGGTGAAGCGTGTGGATACGCTCAGATTTAATGGCATAATCTCTGAAGAATTCTTCTTTCTTGGCGTGTTCTTCTTCTTTTGGTAACCCTTCTTGCTCAATTTTTGCAACCTCCTCTCCGATTTCTGGTAGGATAAAGAAGTTTGGATCCTCAGAACCACGAGTTAGGAAATCGATACCTTTATCTGTAAGGTTGATTTGGTTATTTTTTTCATCAATCGTAAAATACAAATGCTGATCGATTTGCCACATTTCACGATTGTTATCCTGCATATAGAAAGCCTCTGTTTTTTGTAATTGAGTACGAGTACCTTCTTCAGACAAGAATTTAATTAAAGGCTTATATTTTGGCAATCCACGGTGAACTTTCATCATTTCAAAAGCTGCCGCTTTTTTATCGCCATCTTTCCATAATTTTTTAGCCTCGTTTAAAGCAGAAGATAATTCTTGTCTTTGCTTCATTACGATTTGCTCGATATTTGGTTTTAAAATATCGTATTCTTGGCGATCTCCCTGAGGCACAGGACCAGAAATAATGAGCGGTGTACGCGCATCATCAATCAATACAGAATCCACCTCGTCGATTACCGCATAGTTTAATTCTTGCTGAACCAAACGATCGGTAGAAGTCGCCATGTTATCTCTCAAGTAGTCGAAACCAAATTCGTTGTTGGTTCCATAAATAATGTCTTTTTTGTAGGCTGCGATACGCCCTTCAGAGTTTGGCTGGTGATTGTCGATACAATCCACGCTTAATCCATGGAATTCCATCAAAGGCCCAATCCAAGCCGAGTCACGCTTAGCCAAATAATCGTTTACAGTAATCACATGCACCCCACGACCTGGCAATGCGTTTAAGTAAAGAGGCAAAGTCGCCACGAGCGTTTTCCCCTCCCCTGTTTGCATTTCTGCGATTTTACCTTGGTGCAACACAGTACCACCTATCAACTGAACATCGTAGTGAATCATATCCCAGTTTACGGCTTTGCCCGCTGCGTCCCAAGAAGTATTCCAGATGGCTTTGTCTTCGCCTTCAAGTCTCACATAATCTTTAGAACCAGAAAGTTCTCTATCAAATGGAGTAGCTGTAACTTCCAATGTATCGTTAAGATAAAATCTTTTAGCAGTTTCCTTAACCACCGCAAAGGCTTGTGGCAAAATTTCTTCTAAAACACCTTCCTCTAATTTGTACTTTTCTGCATTCAGCGCATCGATTTCAGCAAAAATAGCATCTTTCTCATCAATGTTTTCAAGGTCATCAACCTTTGCTTTTAATTCTGCAATTTTCTCGTCTTGCGTTTTGGTTGCTTCTTTAATTTTTGCTTTAAACTCTTGTGTTTTAGCTCTCAACTCATCGATTGAAAGGCTTTCAAGTTTTGCTTCTTCCGCAAGAACTTGATCCACAATTTTTCTTAGTTCTTTTACATCCTTTTCGTTTTTATCTCCAAGGAAACTCTTTAATATTTTATCTAAAAAACCCATAATTCTTTGGCTATACTTGAGCGAATGCATCGCTCAAAATTTATTTATAATTTGTTTTAAAAATTCAACTGACTAAAAAACACAAAAACCCTCGTAAATTTTCAGAGGGTTCAAGGTTCCTTGATTTTAATATTCGTCTTCGTTCCAAAGGAAATCATCATCAGTTGGGTAATCTGCCCAAATTTCTTGGATAGATTCATACTGGTCTCCCTCATCTTCGATAGACTGTAAATTCTCTACTACCTCCAGTGGCGCACCTGTTCTAATGGCGTAATCGATTAATTCATCCTTAGTGGCAGGCCACGGCGCATCGCTCAAATAAGAGGCTAATTCTAATGTCCAATACATAATATTTATATATTAATTTTTTGCAAAAATAAAAGATGTTTTGCTGATTTTCAAAAACATCGTCATTTATTTAAACAAAAAATCTGCCAAAGGAAAAAAATCACTAACTTAGCCCTTGAAAATCAACAAGAAAAATGAATAGAATTTGTCAATTATTTAATATACAACACCCTATTGTTCAGGGCGGTATGGTGTGGGCTAGCGGCTGGAAACTCGTTTCTGCAGTGTCAAACGCAGGCGGGCTCGGAATTTTGGGAGCTGGCAGTATGTACCCCGATGTGTTACAATATCACATTAAAAAATGTAAAGAATCTACAAATCAGCCATTTGGAGTAAATTTACCACTACTCTACCCCAATATCGAGGAACATGTGGAAAGTATTTTAAGGTTGAAGGTTCCTGTGGTTTTCACCTCGGCGGGAAGCCCCAAAAAGTGGACTGAAACGCTTAAAAAAGAAGGTGTTAAGGTAGCGCATGTAGTATCGAGTGTTAAATTTGCACTTAAATCGCAAGAAGCAGGCGTGGACGCCATTGTGGCAGAAGGCTTTGAGGCAGGTGGACATAATGGCAGAGAAGAAACTACGACTTTTTGCCTAATTCCAGAAGTGAAAAAAGCGATTCAAGTACCGCTGATTGCTGCAGGCGGAATTGCCACGGGGCAGCAAATATTGGCAGCCATGGTTTTGGGTGCAGAGGGGGTTCAAATTGGGACGCGTTTTGTGATGAGCGAAGAATCTTCTGCGCACATTAATTTTAAAAATGAAATTCTAAAAACCGACGAGGGCGGAACGGATTTAACGCTGAAAGAAATCGGTTCGGTGCGATTGATTAAAAATCCTTTTTATCAAGAAATTTTAAAGGCTTATGCTCAGCATGCTACGCCAGAAGATTTAGAAAAATTGAAAGGCATGGGGCGTGCAAAACTGGGCATGTTTGAGGGCGATACCGCCGAGGGAATGCTCGAAATTGGGCAATGTGCCTCGATGATTCACGAGATTTTGCCCGTGAAGAAAATCATGGAAAATTTAATTTCTGAGTTCAATCAAGCAAGACAAAATTTACCCCAAAATATAGGCTAAAACTAAATTTTACGCACTAAGTTTTTTAATTATACTACAGAAAGCGTATTTTTGTGCAATCAAAATAAATTCAGTTAAAAAATGTATAGAACACATACCAACGGTGCGCTTAATTTAAGCCATAAAGGAGAAAGAGTAGAACTCAGTGGCTGGGTGCAAGGCATTAGAGATAAAGGATTTTTAATGTGGATAGATTTGCGAGACCGCTACGGGATTACTCAGTTGGTACTTGATGAAGCGCGCACCGATAAATCTTTGTTTGAAAAAGCAAGAAAACTCGGTCGTGAATTTGTGATAAAAGTTTCTGGCGAAGTGCTTGAGCGTGAATCTAAAAACCCGAATATCCCAACGGGAGAAATCGAGATTTTAATCGATTCGCTTGAGATTCTAAACGCTGCTAAGCTCCCCCCTTTCACTATCGAAAATGAAACCGATGGTGGCGATGAGCTTAGAATGAAATACCGCTATTTGGATATTCGTAGAAATCCTTTGAAAAACAAATTAATCTTTAGACACCAAGTAGCGCAAAAAGTGAGACAATACCTTTCTGATGAAGGTTTTGTCGAAGTAGAAACTCCAGTTTTAATTAAGTCTACGCCAGAAGGTGCAAGAGATTTCGTAGTGCCATCTCGCATGAACCCTGGTCAGTTTTATGCATTGCCACAATCTCCGCAGACTTTCAAACAACTTTTGATGGTGGGTGGTTTGGATAAATATTTCCAAATTGTGAAATGTTTTAGAGATGAAGATTTGCGTGCCGACCGTCAGCCAGAGTTTACACAAATCGATTGTGAAATGTCGTTTGTAGAGCAAGAAGATATTTTAAATGTATTTGAGGGCTTAACACAGTATTTATTAAAGGATATCAAAGGTTTAGATGTGGGCAAATTCCCAAGAATGAGCTACCAAGAAGCCATGAAACGCTATGGAAACGACAAGCCAGATATCCGTTTCGGTATGGAGTTTTGTGAGCTAAACGAAGTAACTCAGCACAAAGATTTTAAAATCTTCAACGAGGCAGAACTTGTTGTAGGAATCAATGTAAAAGGCTGTGCAGACTATACACGCAAACAGATTGATGAACTTACCAATTTCGTGAAAAGACCACAAATTGGTGCCGCAGGTATGGTTTGGGTGAAATACCAAGAAGACGGAACTTATGCTTCGTCTGTAAATAAATTCTATGACGAAGAAGATTTAAAGAAAATTGCAGAAAAATGCCAAGCAGAAAAAGGTGATTTAATCCTAATTTTGTCTGGAGATGCAAACAAGGTGCGCCCGCAACTTTCGGCGTTGCGTATGGAGCTTGGAAATCGTTTAGGGCTTAGAAAACCAGACGAATTTGCGCCGCTTTGGGTAGTAGATTTCCCATTGCTTGAGTGGGATGATGAAACTGGTCGCTACCACGCAATGCACCACCCATTTACTTCGCCAAAACCTGAAGATATCGAGAAATTAAAAACCGCTCCAGGTGAAGTGCGTGCCAATGCGTATGATTTGGTATTAAACGGAAACGAAATAGGTGGAGGATCCATCAGAATCTTTAATAAAGATTTACAAAGCCAAATGTTTGAACTACTTGGCTTTACCGATGAAGAAGCCAAAGCTCAATTCGGGTTCTTGATGAATGCTTTTGAATACGGAGCACCGCCACATGGTGGTATCGCTTTTGGTTTCGATCGTTTAGTTTCTATTTTAGACGGTTCTGAAACGATTAGAGATTACATCGCTTTCCCTAAAAACAATAGTGGTCGTGATGTAATGATTGATGCCCCTGCCCCTATTGCTAAAGAACAGCTAGATGAGCTTTTCTTGGATGTTCAAGAGAAAAAGGCAAAAGCAGCGAGAGAAGAAAATCAATAAAAATTCGTTTTTTTATAAATTTTGAATGATAAAAACTCGTGTGGCTTTTTTTTTAAAGTTTCACGAGTTTTAATTTTAAATATGCCACACAAGAAATTTAATCGTATTGCATACATCAGGCTGGTAATTAAGATAAAACACTGGCTAGAGAAATTGCGTTATAATGTATTTTCTCCGCTTAGGTTCATTTATTTATTGGCACTCATCATTGGGCTGATTAGTGGTATTTATGCCCTGCTCATCGTTAAAATGACTGTTTTTGTAAACGATGTTTTGATGCATGGTTTGTTTAGAAAATACGATTATTACTATTTTTTGTTCCCAGGTTTGGGATTGCTTTTCACTTATTTATTCATACGATTTGTGATAAAACAACCCGTGATACAAGGAATCCCTGCCACCTTGCGAGCGATTACCAATCACGGAACATTTAAAGAAAAATACCAAACATACAGTTCACTTATTTTGGTGCCATTTACAGTGGGCTTGGGTGGCTCTGGAGGGCTCGAGGGACCTACGGTGGTATCGGGTGCCGCACTTACCACCAAAATCGCCGAATACTTTAAAATGGATAGAAAAACGCGTGTGCTCCTAATTGGTTGTGCCGCAGTGGGCGCGATGTCTTCGTTGTTTAAAGCTCCCATGGCAGCAATTGTATTTGCCATTGAAGTCTTTGCTTTGGATTTCACTTTAGGCTCCATGATTCCGCTCCTACTCTCCTCTATCTCAGCGATTACGATTTCATATTTCTTTAATGATAATGATGTGATTTTCCCTGTGCGTATCATTGGTGAATTTCAAGTAAGTGCCATTCCTTATTATGTATTATTAGGTGTTTTTTCGGGATTTGCCTCGGTTTCGTTTACGAGAATGTATAAGTTTACCGAGCGATATTTTAAACGAAATAGTTCTCCATTTTTAAAGATTATTTTAGGTGGATTAACGATTGGTGTCATCACTTTCTTCTTTCCTCCCATATTTGGCGAAGGGGCGGAACAAATGAACGAAATGTTGCGTGGAAATGGCGATATTCTAATGATGAATACCTATTTTCAGCAATTTTATAATCCAATAACCATTGTGATTTTTATATTAAGCGTTGGTGCACTCAAAACCATTGCCACAGCGACTACTCTGGGAGCTGGTGGCGTGGCGGGGATTTTTGGACCTTCGTTATTTGCAGGTTGCACGCTCGGAAATGGTTTTGCTAAATTTTTAAACCTTTTTGGATTTAATGTCAGCGAAGTAAACTTTAGCCTCGTCGGAATGAGCGGATTGCTTGCAGGTGTTTTGCACGCACCGCTTACGGCGATATTCTTAATTGCAGAAATTAGTAACGGCTATACGCTCATCGTGCCGATTATGCTTGTGGTGGTAATTGCCTTTGGGATTAATCGATACTATTTTAAATTGCCTTTTTATAAAGAAGAATTGGCTCATCGTGGCGAATTGACAACTCATGATAAAGATTCTAATATTTTAATTGATATGAACATGGACGAAATTACGGAAACCAATGTTCATAAATTGAAAAAATCGGATTATCTAGGAGCACTCGTTCGCTTGGTGGAGATGAGCAAACGAAATGTTTTTCCCGTGATTAATGAAAATGATGAATTCATAGGCGTAGTAAATGTTAATGAACACCGCAAAACACTTTTTGAGGTGCAACAATATGGGACTTTGCCAATTATGGATTTAACAACGGCACCACCAGCCATCATCATCAAAGGGAAAGATAATCCCAAAACGATTCTCCAGAAATTTGAAGAAACGGGCTCTTGGGTATTGCCCGTGCTGAATGGGAAAGAATTTGTAGGATTTATTTCTAAATCTAAATTGCTAAACCTTTATCGCAAAAAATTAAAAGAATTAGATTATACCAACATTTAGTGCAAGTAGCGCACTGCTTTCACAAATCTTTTTTTCCAATAAGGCTCTTCTAGAGAACTCACCATTACCCCCTTGGAAGATGATGAGTGAATGAAAAAAACTTCGCCCCCAGAAACTCGGTCTACAATGCCTGCGTGCGAAATCCCTCTCCCCGATGTGTTGAAGAAAACAGCATCTCCAGGTTGCACATCTTTCAAATTGATTTTCATGCCATAATTGGCTTGTTCACGAGAAACGCGTGGTAACTGAATGTTTACTTTCTGGTACGAATTCCAGAGCAATCCCGAGCAGTCCATGCCATTTTTAGTCGTTCCGCCATATTTATATGGTGTCCCAAAATAGTAATGCGCTTCATCTAAAACCGTTTTTGCACGCCCACTTACGCTATTATCTACTTTCGTTTTCTTAAAAGTTGTATGCCTATCCCCTTTATCTATACGGTGAATAGAGCCACAAGAGCTTAACAACGAAATACTAAGTAGAATATAGTAAGATTTTTTAATCATGATTGAATTTTAAAAGATTTGCAGCGAAATTAAGAAATCTCAACCGAAAATAAAGGATTTAGCTGTTTAAATTCGGTTTGAGTGTTTTCTGTATCAAAACCCCAATCAAACATACTGATGAAAACACAAAATCCATCAAAATTCTAATTTTCATGATTATCATTCTCGATTGTGTTCAAAACAAACAAGGACAGCAATAAACTGTCCTTGTTTTATACTATTTTTCGTTATTTAAAACACTCCTGATAATCTTTTCAAGATATCTAAGAACCCCTCATAAAAAACCTTGTCTTTTGCATAAAGTTTATACAAATCAATTTCATCTTTTCTGCGGTTTTTCATAATAGTATCTGCTAATAACCTAAATGCTAAATCTTTATTTTGCACATCATTATTTTTCACCACTTTGTCTATAAAATCTGAGTGGTTTTTAATCTGTTCATTAATTTTAAACATCGTTTCTTTTTGATCTTTAGGTGCTTTATTCCATTGTTGAAAATATCTTTCATTAAAAACTTTTATAATTTCATCCAAGGCATTTTTTTCATTAGTTTCATTCTGCACACCTCTTGGATTTGAGTTCTGTGGATCTACTTCAGAATTTGAGTCATCGAGTTCTATGTTATAGTTTAATTTTGTTCTTTCAATTCCATAAGTAGATAAATCTACGGATTCCAAAATCTCATCTATCAAATCATCTTCTTTTGTTCTTACAATTAGTTTTGGAATTAAAAATTTTAAAAACCAGAATAATCTCTCCCACGAAATTACTTCAAATGGGATAATAGCTGCCATCTGCCCATAGATTTTTACAAATTGCTTTGCTTTTACTTTGAAATCTTTTTTTTCATCTTCTTCTAGCTCTAATTCTTGATTAAATCTTTCTGCTGCTGTATCTATGATGGGGCTGAGATATTGAGCGTCTTCCCCCGCAAAATATTTGTTTATAAAATCTTCTACTTCATCTAATTCGTAGACGCCAACTCCATTTAATGTGCTCTCTAATTCATGTAAAATATTTACATCAGTAGCTTTACTTAAAGATGTTGAAGTATAAAACGGGTCAAATGATGATTTTATATCCTCTACTTCGTTGTAAAAATCTAGGATAAATAAATCTTCTGTTTTCTTTCCAAGTTTTTCTGACGATCTATTCAATCGGCTTAAAGCTTGCACCGCAAGTACGCCTTGCAAGCGTTTGTCTATATACATACAACTTAATTTAGGCTGATCAAACCCTGTAAGGTATTTATTAGCTACAACCAAAATTCTATATTCATCTTTATCAAAATAATCTTTTGTTTCATTCTCGGAAAAACCATTTAGTGCTGCTTCTGTATATTCTACACCGTCAACGGTTTTTTCTCCAGAAAAAGCAATGGCTATTTTAAAAGGATTTCCCTTTGATTTTAAAATTTCATTTAAAGCTTTATAATAGCGGATAGCAGATTCTATATCTTGTGTTACTACCATGGCTTTGGCTTTTCCTTTTAGTTTTTTGGCATTATATACTTTGTTTAGAAAATGCTTTATCATTATTTTAGCCTTTGTAGCAATAGTTTGGTTATGTTTTTCTACAAAGCTTTTTAATTTCTTCTGGGCTTTTGCTGTAAATCGTCAGCAAAAAGTTTACCAGTTTAGGTTAAAAATAGTATAGTTAAAAAAAGAAAAAACTAACTTTACAAAAACCACTTAGAACATGGTAAAAAAACAAACAAAAAGCGAAAAGCTTATTAAGGAAGTTCGCCGTAATACACGACAAGTGTACAATGCAGAACAAAAGATTTTAATCGTCATGGAAGGCTTACGTGCAGAGCTCAGTGTAGCAGAGCTGTGCAGAAAATATGGCATCAGCGAAGCCACTTATTACAAATGGAGCAAAGAGTTCATTGAAGCAGGAAAGAAACGTCTTTCGGGTAACGAAACAAGAGAAGCTACCAGTGAGGAGGTCAAAGATTTACGCAGAGAAAATACCGTATTGAAGGAGTCTTTGGCCGATTTGGTTATTCGTTATGACATTGTAAAAAAAAGCTTAAATCTGTTGGATTAACCCCTCAATTTAAAAAATATATGAGACTAACGGCAGAAGAAAAAGCAGAGATTATAGAGGTGGTAAAAAACTCTGAATTAGGCGTTAATAGGACTTTAAAGCAATTAGGCATTCACAAAAGAACCTTTTATAATTGGTATCACGCCTACAGCCAAAATGGTATTGATGGCCTTAAAGCGAAACGTAATCAAAAGCAACAATGGAATAGCATTCCCGATAGAATCAAACAAATGGTCGTTGAGATTGCCTTGCAATATCCCCAGGAAACACCAAGGCTCATTGCCACAAGGTTCATCGATGAACAAGGCGTTTTCATATCTGAATCATCCGTTTATCGCATTTTGAAAAAACAGGGATTATTGGCCGACACACCGCATAGGTTCTTGGCAGCAGCAGATCAGTTTCATTCCAAAACCAATTTCGTGCATCAAATGTGGCAAACGGATTTTACTTATTTCAAAATTATCGGTTGGGGATGGTATTATTTATCCACCGTCATTGATGACTACAGCCGATATATCGTTCATTGGGAACTCTGTCCTAGTATGACTGCACAAAACGTCAAAAGAACCATCGATAACGCCATCAGTAAAGCTAAAATAAAAAATAGAAAGCAACCGCCAGTGTTGCTCTCCGACAATGGACCTTGTTATATTGCTAAGGAACTCAAAGATTACTTAATGGACACTTATGGGATCAGACACATACATGGAAAACCATTGCATCCGCAAACACAAGGGAAAATCGAGCGGTATCATCGTTCCATGAAAAATGTAGTCAAATTACACCATTATTATGCTCCAGAGCAACTCGAAAGGGCTATTGATAAATTTGTGCAATATTACAACTCGCAAAGATATCACGAAGCTTTAAATAATTTAACCCCTGAAGATGTATACCTAGGTAGACAAGACCAAATCTTAAAACTAAGAAAACAAGTGAAAATAAATACTTTAAATCAACGAAAATTAAATTATTGTTTTGGACTTATTTAATTGTTTACTATATTAGCCTCAGTAAACTTTAGTTTGACGACGTACACAATAAGAGTCGTCATGGAAAGTTTTTCTCTTTTCCCAAGCAAGGATAACAAAAGAACCGCATTTTACTATGCACTGGACAGAAAGGAGAACACACCAAGTTTATCCGTTGATTTTATTAAAAACACTGCATTTGATTTCGGAACCGGTAAGGCTTATGATAATATTTCTATCGTTCAGGCAATAAAAAAATGTTCTGTCTCAGCAGCGTTAGAGTATCTGGCTCAATTTGATTTTTCTTTTTCAAGACTTACTGAAGATTCTTCTGCTGAGAAAAAAGAAAATCATTTAACCCTAACAAAAACCGAAAAGATCACGCACCCCGCTCTGCTGAATTACTTAAATGAACGAAAGCTGATAGATTTTAAGAATGAGCTTTCGGAAATCCATTATACTGTAAAAAGAAAAAACTATTTCGGAATAGGATTTAAAAATGATTCTGGCGGTCATGAAATCCGAAACAAATATGCGAAAATTTGTATCGGAAAAAAGGATATTACCACAATTAAAAACAAGACTGAACTATTAAGAATTTTTGAAGGCTTCTCCGATTATTTTTCTTTTTTGAAGCTTAACCAAAATAACATTTTTCCGCCTTCGGATTTTCTGATTTTAAATTCTGTTTCGATGTTTTTTAAAGCAAAAAATGTCATGAAAAAATATCCAAAAATTGAACTTTATTTAGACAATGACACAGCTGGAAACAATCTAACAGATGAAATTATTTCTGAATTTCATCAGGCGGAAGACTGCCGGATTTTATATAAAAACCACAAAGATTTAAATGAATTTATCCAGTCTAAAAATGGTAATGAGTAAGCAGAAAAACACGTTCGCTTCGTTGGGAGTGCAAAAAGTACCCAATGTTTACAATAAGCGTGAACGCGTTATTGCAAAATGGGGACTTTTTGGTTTTCTCCTATCGTCGAAAACATTTAAATACAACCTAATAAAATAAATTATGACGAAAGATTTTTTATCGCAATTCATCGCTCGTGCAGCCGAGTCTAATGCACAAAAAAGAGAGGAAGAAACAAGAAAAAATTTCTTTAAAGAAATTGGTCGCAAAGGTGGACTTAAACGAAAAAATGCACAGATATGCACGCATGTAATTTCGGCAAGATTTACAGATCACGAGTTTCATAAAATCCAAAGATTAGCCAAACGCCATCAATTAAGTGTATCAAAATATATGAGAATGGTTGCAACCGAAAAAGAATTAAAGGTCAATGAATTTAAAACAGATGAGGTTTTACTCTCCTACGGCAATCACTTTATACGCATCAAGAATCTTTTACGCAATAGAGAATGGAGCCAAATGGCAAATAAACATGAGCTAATCCATGAAATTGATTTAGTGTTGCGCTTGATGAAAAATTATTTGTACGAAAAAAATACAAAAAATGAATAATTCTGCCACTACAAGACGAATAAGCAAAATTGCGATACAATACAATGGTGATGATTTAGGCAAGGCACAGCTAGTAGGGCTAAACTTATTACTTGGCGATGATGCGGAACAACAATTTAAAGAGATGAAAATTGTAAAACAACGAAACAGAAAAATAAAGCAGTGGGCATTGACGGGCTATATTTCACCAGAAAAAAATATAGGAGATAGCTTAACCAATGAAGAACTAGCCGATATAACCATACAATCTCTAAGAAAAATAGGTGTGACAGAACTAAATCAGTACAGGCTCGACATACATAACTCCACAAAGCAGAAGCATATCCATTTTGTAGTGAATCGAGTAGATCTAAATGGAAAGTGTACTGTAAAAGCACACGACATAGGTAAGCGATTTGGTGAGGCTGTACGAAGTGTATGTAAAGAAAAAGGCATTAAAACAGATATTGAAATTACTGCAGAAAAAAAGGAAAAAATGCTTAACGATTTACAGCTGGTTTTAAATACTGCCAGAAATTTTGTGGAATTGGAAAACAAAATGCGAGAGTTGGGGTATTGGCTAAAGTTATCACAAAACAGCAAAGTTGGGGTTTCGGGTATGCGTGTCGCGCGAATTGAAGACTTGAATCCCAATACAAAAAGAGTTTATGAGCCTGGTTACAAGCTCTCCGAATTGACAAATAAATTAAAGATTAAACACATTAAACAAATTTTAAACGAAAATGAAAGAAGAAAAATTACAATCAGAAGAGTTCGATGAGGTAGATCCCTCTCAATTATTTGAAAAACTAATAACTAAAATGGATGTCCTTAGTGATTTGCTCAATAAGAATGAGCAACTAACACAAGTGATAACCCATTACAACGATGATTTGCTTAGATTAAAATCGGCGTTTCATCAAACGATTAGCCAATTAGAGGTGGGCATGAACAAAGTCACCTCAATATTTGAAAAAGAAGTTAAATCACGACAAGAGTTATTTGAAAAATCTCCCAAACTGATTCAGGTAGATTGGTCCGATGAGGCAATTCAACTGCAAAAAAAATATGAACAGAAAAATGGGTTTTATGAAAAAATTGTAAGGTATAGCGTTATATTGTCTTTGATATCAATGGTTATAATGTTTACGACATTTTATGTGGCCAAAAGTTGGTACGATCAAAGCATTAGAACCAAAGAAGAAATACGAAGTGATTTATTGCACGAAATACATGAAGATGGTAAAGTAATTCTCCCGAATAGTTATGTTTCGGAATTAGAACAAAACACAGATTTAATCAACAAATGGATAAAAGCGAACCCAAAGGATGCAACACCCTTTATTAAGTTCAAACAAGGTTATGACGCGAAGTAAAAAAAGAGCAGCTTAGGCTGCTCTTTCTTTTATGCTAAGAAATGTTCAAGTTTTCCTTTCCATTTTTCCCAATCAGGCATTTCTCGACTTTGTAATTGGAAAAAAGCTTTTGAATGATTCTGATGTATTAAGTGACAAAGTTCATGGATAATGACATATTCAATACATGGTTTAGGGGCTTTGATTAGCTCAGGATTTAAGATTATATTTCCTTTTGCTGAACAACTCCCCCAGCGAAACTTCATATTTTGGATATACAAGTTATTGGGCTCAACTTCGTACTTTTTAAATTGCTGAATTAAAGGTTCTGCTATTTCAGCAAACTTGATTTTTGCACGATCTCTATACCATCTATCTAAAAGTTTTTTGATATTTAATGGAGATTTATCATTTGTTTCAATTAGCAAATATCTCCCTTTATAGAAAACATCTTCAGCTTTTCCTTCTACGATTTTTAAAAGATATTGCCTTCCTAAATAATAATGCGTCTCACCAGATTTATACAAATATTCTGTTCTTCTCGGTTCAAAAGAAAGAAAAAAACGCTTTTGCTCCAGAATCCATGGCACTCGTTTTTCAACAATTTTAAAAATATCTTCTTTTTTAGAATTCAATGGTGCTTTTATGTTTACCGATAAATCGGGATTTACGGTAATCCCCAAAGTTTTTCTATCTGAATAGCTTATACTGAACTCAATAATAGATTTTCCGTATATGATTTTTTCCATTAGCCTCTATTTTTAGCTACAGAAACAATTTCTTCTGTTAATTTATCGATTTCGCTCCATTGTAATTCAATACCAATTTCCTTGCTTATCTCATCATAAATATAGTCCCCAATCTCTAGCGTCATTTTCTTTAAAACATCTGAATTGCTTTGCCAATTCACTACTTTTTCCTTTTCAATTAGCGATTCGATTTGTAAAGAAGATTTCACCAAAATGCTTTGAAAATCATCTATATCAACCCCCTTATCCTTAAAAAATGTATGCGTAATGCCATAATAAGCACTTGCCACAGCGTTGTTTTTTATTTCTTCAGGAATAGAGCTATCTGTCTTGGTGAGAACTTTTTCACGGTAGTCTTTTATTTTTTCTAAATATTCTAATTCGCTGATTCTGTGTTGATAAAAATCATTAATCGCCTCTTGTATTAAGTGAGAAAACTTTTTGTAAAAAGCGGGATCTTCATCCATTTTCTCGTTGATATGTTTAGAAGTTCTAGAGGCTATTTTATCAGCTTTTGCGGCCGTTCCAATGGTTTTTTCAATTTCTTTTTGGAATGCTTCTTCATCAAAAATATTAACTAGCTCCGTCAATTTCTCGATATCTTGCGTTGAGATATGCTGATCGATAAGCTTTTGAATTTGCCCTTCGTATTTTTTATAATCAATTTTATCTGAAAAACGCTGAGCAACTTTGGTTCTCAAATTCATGAAGAATTTCAAATCATGCTTATATTTTTCAATTTTCTTCTCTGGCGTATTTTTATGAAAATCGATAGAAGACAGCGCCACTTTTAAAATTCGGGCATAATTTGCTAATCGTTTATAAAAGTTTTCTCTCACATCTTGATCTCTCAAAGTTTGTTGGTACAACTCCAAGTCTGTGGTATTTTTAATTTGCTTAAAAATATCCAAAAGCTCTTGATGTGCTGGCTCTAGTTTTCCTATTTCAGATTTAATGCTTGTCAGAGTACCTTCTAAATCTTTTTTATCAAAGTCGGATAGCTCCGAATAAGTAAGCAATGCATTATCTAATTCTTCCACTACACCAGCGTAATCTATAATATATCCATAATCCTTATCTGGGTACAAACGATTCACACGAGCAATGGCTTGCAATAATGTATGTCCTCGTAGCATTCTCGTTAAATACAAAACAGTATTTTTAGGCGCGTCAAACCCAGTCAATAATTTATCTACAACGATTATGATTTCTGGTGAATCTTCGTTCTTAAATTGTGAAATGATGCTATCTTCATATCTTTTTGCATTACCATATTGGTCCATCATTCGATTCCAGAATGATTTCACTTCTTCGTCAGTTGTTCCGTAAGCAGAATCTTCTCCTTCTCTGTCATCTGGTGGAGACATGACCAAAGCACAACTTACTTTGCCGATTTGTTTTAAATAATTAAAATATTTAACGGCAACACGTTTTGAGCTACAAACCAATTGTCCTTTAAACGGCGTTCTCCCTTGAAAATTCTCAACAAAATGTTGTGTTATATTCCATGCTATGGCATAAATATTTTGATCGGCATCGGCAATGTGACTTCTGGCTGAGAATTTTTTCTTTAAATCAGCTCTTTCATAATCGCTTAATGGTTCAGAAATCATATTAAAATAATTATCAATTGCCTTATCGTTTACCTCCTGATTGGTATATCTACCCTCATATAAAAGAGGAAGTACAGCTTCATCTTCTACAGCATCTTTTACGGTGTAGGTGTCAATTATTCCCCCAAATTTTTCAGCAGTACTTTTGTCTTTTTTGAAAAGCGGCGTTCCTGTAAAAGCAATAAAACAAGCATTTGGCATTGTCTTTTGCATATTGATATTGAACGTTCCGTGTTGTGTACGGTGTCCTTCGTCTACCAGAACAAAAATATTATGACTTTGCAATGGATTTTGGATACCGCGCACAGCTGTTTCAAACTTATTGATAATGGTCGTTACTACAGCATCTGTATTGCTTTCCAAAATCTCAATAAGGTTGGAGCCTGTTTTGGCATTTAAAACTTCTAATCCTACATTTCTAAAAGTGCCTGTGATTTGTTTATCCAAATCTGTTCTATCGGTAACTAAGATTATTTTAGGATTTCGTATGCTTTTTTCTCGTGCAATCGCCTCTGCCATAAGTGCCATGGTCAGTGATTTTCCACTTCCTTGTGTGTGCCATATCACCCCTCCTTGTCTTTTTCCGCTTTCTATGGTTTTTATCTGTCGCATGGCTTTTTTTATGGCAATATATTGCTGATAGCGAGCAATTTTTTTCACGCCATTATCATACAATATAAAATTACGCACCATATCCATCAATCGATGTGGGCTACTTACAGAATAAAGCAAAATATCTTGTTCCGTAAGGGTGTAAGTATCTTTTAATAATTGTACAATTAAATCCGCTTGGTTTCTAGAGAAGAAAGGCGATTCACTGCGTGGTTTGATGATTTTCTGAATAAGATCGTCAGAGAGCGGTCTGTTTTTAACTGCTTCTATTTCACTTGTAGGGATATCTTTATTACGCCAAGTATTCCAAAATTCTTCTGGAGTGCCATTGGTGGCATATTTGGCAGAACCAACGGCGCAGCTCACTAGCACTTGAGCATATACATACAACCCTCTAATCTTGTCGGATTGTTGATTTCGCAAATGTTGAGAAATCGCTTGGCTGATTGGCTCTTTTAAATCCTCTCTTTTGTTTTCTATAACGGCTAAAGGAATGCCATTGACAAACAAAACGATATCTGGGCGATATTCTTTTTTGCCATCGGTGCGCATCACGCTATATTCTTCTACTATGTGAAAAACATTGTTTTCAGGATGTTCCCAATCAATGAATTGCAGAGTATACTCCCTTTTATTTCCTTGAATGGTTTGGTCTAGAGTGGTCCCCAAAGTGAGTAAATCATAAATATATTCCGTAGCCGAAATATAACCTTCTTCAAATGGAATGTTTTTTAGTCGTATTACGGCTTCGTCTATATTACTCTGAGTAAATTTTTCGATTTGGGTAGAAGAAATACGAATTTCATTGATTTTTGCCAATTGCTCCTTTAAAATTGGCTCTAATAAAACATTGGAAGTTTTATGATATCTCAGTTCCATAGCTTCCTCTCGGGACAAAAAAGTATACCCCGAATTGATAAGCAATCTCAGGGCAGGAAGCTGTGAGCTATAATCTTCTTGGAAATTTATATGTTGCATAGCTGTACTTATTTAGAAAACTTAGATAAATCTACTTTCGTGGAAATTTGATCAATACATAGGCGTATAATTTCAAAAAGTTCACTATCCTCTGTGTATCTGGCTGGAGCAATATATGTAGCTCGCTTTTGTTTTAATAATTCCTCACAGTTCTTTTTTGCCTTTTTCCCTGCTTTTGTTCTTGTATTTGGATTATAAACAGCAATTGATGTACCCCCTTGGTAATTTACCATTTTCATTGCAGGCACATCAGTTTCTCCATCTCCAATATATATCATTCGAGAAAAAGGAATATGTCTTTCAGATTCGAGAATGTATTTGTTTATTTTTGAATTATCCCAAGAATTAACAATCCCCTTATTTATTCTGAAAAGAAATTGCGTTTTATTGGTATAATCAATAGCCAACGCAGGCCAAACAGCCACATCATTTGCATCATACATATAACCCGAAGCAAAAACCTTTTTAAAATGCCTGTGGATACTTGTTCCCTTTAAAATATCTCTAAGCCCTGAAGATATGATGTAATGCTCTATAATAATATTCTTGTCTTTTGCATACTCATTTATTTTATTAAAATATTCTTCTACCCCTTCAAAATATTCAATATCTTTTCCATGCTCAACAAATGCGTTTTTGGTGATTTTAACATTTTTCGCAGTCGCTTTTTTAGCATTAGAAACATATAAGATAGTATTTCACTCATATCATTTTCTTCTGCTAATTTTTTATTTTCTTTCCAAAAATCACTTTTGTCAATTTCAAGTGATGGCAAAAAACTTCTTTCTTGCATATTGCCTGGGGCCAAAGTTCCATCAAAATCATAGGCAATAGCGATGGTTGTATATTTTTTTCTTCTCATAATACTATTTTTAAACCAATCTCTTTTTTCCGGTGAGGAGCACTTGCATTAAGCCTCGTTTTTGAGTTTCGAGGTGTGCTTTCTTTTTCTCCAATAAGCTGATTTCTCTATCTGCTGCACTTAAAATCTCGGCAATAGCAGTTTGTTCTTTAATGGATGGGAGATAAATATTTATTTTTTTCAATGAATTAAATTTTAATGCGAGACGAGTTCCTCCTTGAGTAGCTTTTTTTAAATATTTATTGAAATAATTGTTATTTATATAATAATATAAAAAATCAGAACTAACATTAACACAATAAAAAACTGAATATGCAGGACTTACTATCCCAGATTCTTCAAAATCTAGACGATTAAAAACGAAAAGTCCGTCATCACTCATAGATCTAAAGGTAAAATCTCCTGTTTTGATTAGTTTATATTTATCAAGAGATTTACTGGCTACTAGTTTGTTGAAATAATCTTCTTGATAGAAGAGTCCCATTCTAGATGATGTTAATACTTTAAGGTGTCCTTTATTACATTTATTACATTCATTTCTTTCTTTCAACACCTCCCCCAATCTCACTTCTTTCCATTCTTCGGTAAAGCCGTCTAAGCGTTTTTTGCCCGTGAGGAGTTGCTGCATCAGCCCCTTTTTGTATTGTTTTTTGACTTCAATAAGTGCGGTTATCTTTTCGATAGCTTTATCCCAAGCGGTAAGGCAATCGGCAATTTTTTCTTGCTCAGCTAAGGGAGGAATGGGGAGTTTTATACCTTTAACATCTTCTGAATTTAAAGCAGGATAATTAGAACCAACGGTAAGAGCAAAATATTGTTTTTCTGCATAGTGAGAATATAAAAAAGATAGTAAAAAATTAATGTTAATTTCTTTTTCTTCTAATACAGAAAATCCAGTAGAAGCAATTATGTAATCCCTCTCAACCTTAGCAAAGTTTTTTAGATTGGGTCTAACGGTTGAAAATAAAATATTTCCTTTTCTTGCTATTCTTCTTGCTCTTGAAGGGGCATCACTTAATTTTATTTTATTAGGATATGTTTTTCCCATATTTACATCTGATAAACTTACATAGTCTATATATTCCGTAGCATAATCTGCTGTAATATTTTCTCTATCAATATATACTTGACTATCCAACCTCTTCACATCCCAATCTTCGGGGATAATGCCTACGGGGGTTTGTTTGTAGCCTTGGGGTATATGTGTTGTGGTGTGTGTCATTTTTTTAGTTTTTTGAGTTGTTTGTCAAAATCAGATTCAAAGGTTTTATCTTGCATCGGAGCAAATTTTTCATATTCTTTTTCAGCAAGTTTTTTAGCCACTTTGGCTGAAATTTTCCCTGCATTTTCCAATACTTTGTAATCATTAAACTCTAAAAAAGCATTTAGCTTTTCTACCCAGTCCTTCATTTTCATGGGGATTTGCTTTTCTGCTTGATTTTCGGCATAATCCAAATACATGGTTACGACTCGTTCCAATGCCTTTATTTCGTCTTCTTTCAGATAGTTTTTAGCAATGCTTACATCGGACTTTAATATCTTTCCATCGGGCGCATTTTTCCAAGTTTTTAGCCCCATATAAGGCAACTCGGCATTGGCTCTTTGGCTAATAATTTCTGCGGCAGTATTCCCAGTAATTGCCCAATGCAGTTTATTTTGTACAGTCTTGTAAAACTTTTGAGTAATCGGGGCATGGGCGTCATAGTCGATACTTGCCTGGGCATATATATCTGTGATTTTCTGATAAAATCTACGTTCGGAAGCTCGTATTGAACGAATACGTTCCAGTAATTCATCAAAATAATCTTTCCCGAACGCTTGTCCTTGTTTCAGACGCTCATCGTCCAAGATAAAACCTTTAATAATGAACTCTTTCAGTGTTTTTGTTGCCCAAATTCTAAACTGAGTTGCGTTATAACTATTTACCCGATAACCTACAGCTATAATAGCGTCGAGATTATAAAAGTTTGTCAAATAATTTTTACCATCTGCAGCAGTTGTCCGGATTTTCCGGATAACTGATTCTTCATCTAACTCATTGCTTTTAAATATATTTTGTAAATGCTCACTTATTGTTCTTACATCTACATCAAAAAGCTCAGACAGCTTTTTTTGTGTAAGCCAAAAAGTCTCATCTTCAAAGCGAATATCAATGGTTACTTTTCCTTGTGGCGTGGTGTATAATATGATATTGGATTCTTTCATGCTAAATGATTAAAAATTCAACTTTTTCAAATATTCATTCATCTCCTTTTGCACTTCGGCCAACTCTTTCTCAAGAGCATCAATTTCCTTTTGTACTTCAGGAATATTTACGGGCTCTTCTTCCTCAAAGGTATCAACATAGCGTGGGATATTTAGATTAAAATCGTTTTCTTCTATTTCTTCAATAGTAGCTACATAGCTATATTTATCTTCAGCTACTCCTTCTTGCAATTTCCCATCACAGAAGTCTCTAAAAGTCTGTACAATTTTCTCAATATCCTGCTCACGGAGCACATTTTGATTGGTTCCACTTTGGTAATGTTGGCTTGCATCTATAAACAAAACATTGGTTTGATTTTCAGCTTTTCCTTTATTAAATATGAGAATAGAGGCAGGAATTCCTGTTCCAAAAAATAAGTTGGTAGGCAATCCTATTACGGCTTCCAATAAATTTTCTTGAATTACTTTTTCGCGGATTTTTCCTTCAGCACTTCCTCTGAACAAAACGCCGTGTGGCACCACTACTCCCACTTTCCCGCTTTGTTCTTTGGCTACTTCTATCATATGTGAAACAAAAGCCCAGTCACCACGGCTTTTAGGAGGTATGCCTCTCCAAAAGCGATTAAAGGGATCGCTCTCAGCTTCTTCTTGCCCCCATTTTTCAAGTGAAAAAGGAGGGTTTGCCACAACGATATCAAACTTAGCTAAAGATGTGGAGCTTTCTTTATGTTGCGGATTACGAATGGTATCGCCCCAGCGGATACTCGCATTGTCAAATCCATGCAAAAACATATTCATTACCGATAGTGCCCAGGTGCTTCCGTTGATTTCTTGCCCAAATAATGCAACATCTTTATTGCCCACTTCCTGAGCGGCTTTAATGAGCAACGAGCCTGAACCACAAGTGGGGTCATATATTGTAGAGCCCTTTTTGCCTTTTGTAAGTTTGGCTAAAAGTAATGAAACCTCAGACGGTGTAAAGAATTCTCCTGCTTTTTTCCCAGCATCGCTCGCGAAATTTGCGATTAAAAACTCGTAAGCATCCCCTAAAGCGTCTTTGTTGGCTAAATGTGAAGGCATCAAATCAAGTGAAGAGAAATCAACTAAAAGTTGTTTTAGACGCTGATTTTTTTCTTTTTCGTTTCCTAAATTTGAGCTATTAAAGGAAATATTTCTAAAAACGCCCGAACCTGAATCGCTCGTAAGTTTTTGTCGATTGGATTCTTCTAAATCTGCCAATGCAATATCTATGAGCGAACCGATGTTCGGTTCGTTTCTGTGCTCGTAGAGATAGTCAAAAGTACTCGTTTCTGGGATTATAAATCGCTCGGCATGCATGGCTCGTTCTACACGAGAAGCATCTCCGTTGTATTTTTCTTCATACTGAGCTCGCTTTTCTTTATTTACATCGCTGATGTATTTGATAAAAAGCATAGTTAGTATATAATCTTTGTATTGAGAAGGCTCGATAACCCCACGAAAAGTATCACACGCACTCCAAACGGTTTTTTTGATGTCACTTGTTTTTACCTCTTTCATAATGTTGAATTTTTAAATAATATTTCTTGTGTTATTATTTCTTTTTTATTTATTAGTTCTGTAGTTGTTGCTTTTTCCCTACTAAGTAATTGGCTAATTTTCACAATAATTCTTTGCTTTTCGAGAGAAGGTAAATCTATCTCAAAATCCTCAATTTGCTTAGAATTTAAAAAAGATATTCTACCGCTATTTCTAGATTCTTTTTCAAAAAAAGCCTGTGATTTTGGATGGTTTAGAATCCACTTGATGTACTCAGGCAAAACCTTATTTGTATCAGGTGTAATTTTGATAAAACTATTTGAAATAAAAACGGGATAATTAATGCCTTTAGGTATAATAGTAGCCACATATCTACCTCTCGTACTAAAAGCAACATCAGTCGATTGAATAATGTATTTAGGATTACATGCATCAATCTCGATGTTTGGCTTTGTTGTAGGAGATAGTTCGGACTCATCATCTAAATCGCTTATGTTTAAAGCGATACCATTGTTTAAATGAGAATCTTTCGTTATCTTTATATATGAGCCGGACTGCACCTGGCAAATATCTTTTATTTTAAGCTTCATACTTCACTATTTCATATTTCAGATACACAAATATAATGAAAAAATTTAAATAGCAAGTATATTTAAATTAAAAATATTAAAAAATTCACATGGACTTCAACTTAGAAAGCCAAGAAATGTTTTTTGAGCAATGAAATACGTGATATAATAGAATGAAAAGTATCAAAACTGAAATAAATTAATAGCTGAATAATAATTAAATTACATTATCCTTCAGCTTAACTAGTAACGAAGGGAAGGGGTGGCGATTACAAATACATTATTTACGAATCACCAATAACAAATCAAGTAATCGATCTTCTTAAATTAGCACCTATTTTAGCACCTAAAAAAGTAAATCCCTGCAAGTGAATCACTTACAGGGATTTTAGCGGAGAGAGAGGGATTCGAACCCCCGGAGGTGTTACCCTCAACGGTTTTCAAGACCGCCGCATTCGACCACTCTGCCATCTCTCCGAATGCGTTTGAAAAACGCCTTATTTGTTTTTCTTTGCGGTTGCAAATATAGAAACAAATTTTTAATCTCGCAAATTAAATTTCAATATTTTTTGTGGTTTTTATTAAATCTTCCAGATTCTCTCTTTCTCTTATCAGTTTAGCCTCTCCGTTAATCCACAGAATTTCAGTAGGTTTCAACCTAGAATTGTAGTTTGAAGCCATCGAAAAACAATAGGCCCCTGCATTGTAAAAACATAAAATATCTTTTTCTCGCACTTCATTTAGCTTGCGATTTGCGCCAAAAGTATCGGTTTCGCAGATGTATCCCACCACGGTATAGTATCTCGGGCGACCTTCTGGGTGCGAAATATTCTCGATTTCGTGATGTGCATTATAGAACATAGGACGGATCAATTGATTAAATCCACTATTTACACTTGCAAAAACGGTAGAAGTCGTTTGTTTCACCACATTTACTTCTGCCAAGAACACTCCAGATTCGCTCACCAAGAACTTCCCTGGCTCAAACATCAACATCAGATCCTTGCCATTTTCCTCACAAAATGCATTAAATCTTTCGCTGATTTTCTCTCCAAGGTATTCAATATCGGTTTCGGCACTACCTTCGTAGTATCGCACTTTAAATCCGCTACCAAAATCTAAATATTCCAAATCTTTGAAATCTTTTGCTGCATTGAATAAAAGCTCAGCTCCGTTTAAGAATACATCTACATCCAAGATGTCAGACCCTGTGTGCATATGCAGTCCATTTACTTTTAAATGGGTATTTTCTACCACGCGCAAAATATGTGGCAACTGATATATCGAAATTCCGAATTTAGAATCAATATGCCCCACCGAAATGTTACTATTTCCACCTGCCAAGATATGTGGATTTAAACGAATACAAACGGGGTAATCTGGCATTTCATGACCAAATTGCTCAAGAATACTTAAATTATCTATATTAATTTTTACGCCTAACTCTACGGCTTCTTTTATTTCCTCAAAAGAAACACCATTGGGCGTGAATATAATATCTTTTGGCTCAAATCCTGCCATAAGACCAAGCTGAACTTCTTGGATTGAAACAGTATCTAGCCCACTACCCAACTTTTGAAAAAGACGCAAAATATTCAAATTTGTATTTGCCTTACAAGCGTAATTTAGCTTTAATTTTTCAACTCCCGAAAATGAGTTTTTTAATCTTTCATATTGTGTTTTCATTTTTTCGGCATCGTACACATAAAGTGGAGTACCAAATTCTTTTGCCATTTGAAGCAAATCTTCTGCCGTAAAACTAAGGTCTTGTATATGTTTCATTCTTACTTGAATTAAATGTATAAAAAAATATTCTACAAATGTATGAAATTGTAGAATATCTAAAGTATTTTTTCGGTAAAATTTAGTTTAAATTAGTTTTTTGGCTAATTTTTTCACTCCAGCACAGGCTTTTTCTTGAATATGCGTATATGGATGTCGGCAATAGAGTGTAATTTCAGACGGATCTATCACAAAAAGTTGACATTCTGGTTTTAAGAAATCTACCAAAGATGCCGCAGGATACACCTGCATTGAGGTGCCAATGACCACAAAAACATCTGCCTGCTCGGCGAGGGCAATGGCATCATTTAATGCTGGAACCGCCTCGCCAAACCATACAATGTGTGGACGAACGGGATCGCCATTCGGAGCTCTGTCTTCTAAAGTCATATCACCCTCAAATGGGAAAATGAGATTTTCATCATACACGCTTCTTCCCTTTTTCAACTCGCCGTGCAGGTGCAAAACTTTAGATGAACCTGCTCTCTCGTGCAGGTCATCTACATTTTGCGTCACAATTTCTACATCGTATTGCTTTTCTAAATCGGCAAAGAATTTATGTGCATCGTTGGGCAAAACTTCCGATAGCTGCCGGCGTCGTGCATTGTAAAAATTGAGTACCAACTCTGGATTTACAGCAAAACCTTCGGGCGTAGCAACTTCTTCTACACGATGATTTTCCCACAAGCCATCGCTTGCTCTAAAAGTTTGAATTCCGCTTTCTTGCGAAATCCCCGCGCCCGAGAGCGCCACCAATTTAGGCTTCGTACATTTCATCGAATAAATTTTTAAATTTTTCGATTGTATTTTTGCGTTTATATTTTAAAGTAGGCGTTAAGCAGCCGTTTTCAATCGTCCATTCTTCTGGTGTGAGTCTAAATCTTTTGATTTGCTCCCATCGTCCAAATTCTTGATTAATTTCTGCCATTGCTTTTTCTATTTCTTTATAAATCGCTTCGCTTTTAGCAATTTCTGCAGGAGTAGTTCCTATTTCCACACCATTTTTCTCCGCCCATTTAATTGAAAAATCATAATTGGGCTGAATCAAAGCACAAGGCATTTTTTTACCTTCTCCCACAACCATAATTTGCTCGATAAACGGAATGCGTTTCATTGCATCTTCCAAGGCTGCTGGCACGATGTATTTCCCTCCACTGGTTTTGAAAATTTGCTTTTTGCGGTCGGTAAGTTTTAACAATCCTTCATCAAATTCACCGATATCTCCTGTTTTAAACCAGCCATCTTCGGTAAAGGCTTCTTTAGTAAGTTCGGGATTTTCGTAATATCCTTGGAACACGCAAGGTCCTTTCACGAGCACTTCGCCGTCATCGGCAATTTTCACATCAATATTTTTTACAATCTTTCCTACGGTTCCGATTTTAAATCCCTTTCTATCAAAACAATTCACCGAAATCACAGGAGAAGTCTCGGTTAAGCCATAGCCTTCTAAAATCGGAATTCCTGCTGCCCAGAACATACGATTTAATTTTTCAGATAATTTGGCACTTCCCGAAACAAGCGTTACCATCTTGCCCCCCATTCCTTCTCTCCATTTGCTGAAAATCAATTTATTGGCAACCTTATATTTAAGGTACCAATTGAGTGGCATTTTCACTTTCGGGTCGTAATCCTTGATTAAATCCAGCGACCATTTAAAGATTTTTGATTTCACAGGACCTGCATTGGCTCCCGTTTCATAAATTTTATTAAACACCTTTTCCACCAAACGAGGCACCACTGTCATGATTTGCGGCTGAACGAATTTTAAATCCTCTCCAATGGTATCTAAATTTTGGGCGAAATAAATGCTTAATCCCTTGATTTGATATAAATTAAGTAAAGTTCTTTCAAACACATGGCACACAGGCAAGAAGCTCAATGCACGAGCATTTTCGCCCACTTCTGGAATACGCTCTTGGCAGTCTATCGCATTGGATAATAAGTTTTTATGCGACAACATTACGCCTTTGGGGCTTCCTGTGGTTCCTGAGGTGTAAATAATTGTTACCAAATCATCTGGCTGGATTTTCTCTTTAATCTTTTCAATTTCGGGTTGCAGGCTTTCGTCTTCTCCCAGCTCCAAAATTTCTTTCCAGTTTGGTAAATTTTCCTCATCATTTATACAGAAAACCTCTTCAAGAGATGGCGTATTTTTCTGAATACTAGCTATTTTATTGTATAAATCTTTGTGCGAAACAAAGCATAATTTCACACCAGCTTGGTTGAAAATAAATTCGTTTTCCTGTGGCGAAATCGAGGAATAAATCGGCACGCTAATCGCACCTACTTTTTCAATTCCCATTTCGATAATGTTCCATTCGGCACAGTTATTATTTACGATAATGGCAATTTTGTCACCAGGCTTCACCCCGTATTTGAGCAAGCCTCGGCTCACTTTATCCGATAAATGTATGTAATCTTGCGTTGAATATGCTTTTAATTTCTTACCAGGCAACACATTAACCAAGGCTCTTTCTAGGTTGTGATTTTTTGCTTGGTAGTCAAGTATATCAAATAAGCGTTTCATTTCCATGTTTATCTAACTTATAATTGTATAAAAGTACGACTTTTATTAAAACTATTAAAGTTTTTTCATCATTTTTTTAATGAAATTGAAATTTTAGTTTTCGGTTAAATTTATATTTTATAATTAAAGTATTACTTTCAATAATTCATCTATCTCGCTAAAAGTATTGAAACTATGTAAGGTAATCCTTATGCGTTCTTGCGAAACTGGTACTGTGGGAGACAGAATACTTTTTACTGAAATATTTTTTTTACTTAACTCTTCGCATTTATTTTTTAAAATCATTTGATTGTTTAAATAAGCCTGAATCGGCGTTTGGGAATCCAAGAAATTCAACTGATTTTCTTTAATTTTTTGTTTAAAGTATGCTATATTTTGAGTCAATTTTTCTTGTGCTAAATTCGATTTTTTAAGGATTTCATGTGCTTGAAAAATCACTTCTACTTCTGCCTCGCTCATTGCTGTGGTATAAATAAATGGACGCGCAAAATTCACTAAAAATTGATGCAATTTTTGGCTGCCCACTACGCAAGCTCCATGCGTGCCGAGTGCCTTGCCAAAGGTGTGAACGCGTGCAAAAATCTCTTGCTCAAAATCCTCAAAAATCCCTTTTTTTTGTTTACCTACCACGCCCGTTCCGTGCGCTTCGTCCAAAATGATGTAGCAATTTTTCTTTTGGCAAAGCTCTAAAATTTCACTGGAAACTTCATCTCCGTCCATGCTATAGACGCTCTCGAGCACCACAAAAATTTCGCCTGAACATTTTTCTATTTTTTGAGCTAAATCACTCGTATCGTTATGTTTAAATTTAAAAGATTTGGCATTGCTCAATCGTATGCCATCGCGAAGCGAAGCGTGCGATAATTCATCATACAAAATAAAATCGCCCCTTTGTGGTATTGCCGAAAGAACCGCCAGATTGGCATTGTATCCGCTATTGAAAAGCAAGGCTTTTTCTGCATCGTAAAAATCCGCTAAATAGCGTTCAACTTTCTCATAATAAGCACTATTTCCAGAAATCAATCGCGACCCTGTACTTCCTGCATGATGGTGCGAAATTTGGATTTTTTGCAATTCTCGAGCGATTCCGAGATAGTCGTTGGAAAAAAAATCGGCATTATTTGCATCAAATACCGAAAGGCTTCTAAAATTATTTTCTTCGATTCTTTTCGCCAAAAGCTGTTCTGCTTTGGCAGGAAAATCTAAATTTTTCATGTTTTAATTATGAAAATAAATGAGCCTTCAAAGCTAATAAAAAATCTGGGATTTTAGGCGATTTCGCTCCCTTTTCTGCCCATTGTCTGGCAATATTGGATTGATGATTCAGAGTTTTGTAAACTTCGCGATAAGCCTTTAATAATGAATAATTTTTATCGTAAATATGCGTAGGCTCAGAGTTCACGCCATTTACTTCTATAACTTTGAAGTTCCCTTGTGATAAAGCCTCATCACTTTCAGCCTTTACATCTAATCTGCCATAAGAATATTGCGGAATTTGGCGAATTACTTTTTCTATTTGGGTTAAAAGTTCTTGCGTTGCCAAATGAGAGGCATCAAAAAAACGCGTGCCTCGATTGTGATTTCCAATAGGTTCTAGCAAAATCGTTTTGCCTTTGGGCAAAACTTTGTCTAAAATTGCCGAAAATTTATTTTCTAAATATTTTTTTCTAAAAAATGCACGCTCGTTTTGTTGTATAAATTCGCGCAAAGTTTGCTTGCCATTGCCATGAAATGTCAAAAATTCCTTTCCTGTGATGCCTAAAATTTGCCCATGTTCATCTTTGGGATATTTGCAATAAAATACACCAAACTCTTTGGGTAAATCAATGTATTCCTGTAAAATAATTTTTTGATTCTCATTTAATTGAGCTAAAAAATCATTTAATTCCGATTGATTATTCAAACGAATAACTCCCTTTCCCCGCTCGCCTACATCGGGTTTAGCAATCATGGGAAATTTGGTTAAAGTAAGTTTTTTGTCTTGATCGATAATTTGTTCTTTAGCTCTAAATTCTTGCGGAATGTATCGTTGAATTTGGCTTTTAGAATAGCCGAAAAATCCTCCATTTTTCAAACTGGGATTGGTTTTGCAAAAGTAGAGCAAATCTCGATTTTTTAAACTAAACCAGAAATACGCAGGCACAAAGGCGGCATAAAATATCCATACTGACCAATACTCATAGCGTATGATTTTCTGGACTTTATGTTTAATCCAAAAATGATTAAAATATTGATTTTTCAACATTTACAAAATCAACAATGTGGCAAAAAAAAGATTTTTAATCTTCTATAAGGAGATCTTTATTATATGATTTTGCTGCCATTGCCCCCCAAATCATACAAATTGGCCATGTTAAAAATAATGAAGAACCCAAGGTAATTACAGACAAAACGATTGAAATAATTAACATAATGATAGCTCCTGATATTGTAGAATAAAGCATTCCGAGCGGGCCAAAGAAAAAAGTCAATAAAAGGCTGAGTCCTACACTTTTTCTTTCTTTAATAATAATTACCTTTTTTTCAGTTTTTGTGTTAGAATTTTCCATAGTATTTTATTTTTTGATAAAAAATTAGCGCCATGAATCATAGCGCTAATTTAGCTTTAATAATAAAACCAGAGAATAGATTATTTATTCACCGCTTCTGATAATTGAGCTCCTGGTTTGAACTTAGCTACAGTTTTAGCAGCAATTTTGATTTTCTTTTTAGTTTGAGGGTTGATACCTTCTCTTGCACTTCTTTCAGAAGTAGAAAAAGTTCCGAAACCTACAAGTGCTACTTTTTGTTTTTTTGCTAAAGCTTTTGATACATTTTCTGTAAAAGAATCTAATGCTGCTTTTGCTTGAGCTTTTGTGATGCCAGCATCAGCTGCCATAGCATCTACTAATTCTGTTTTGTTCATAATCTTACTTTTAAGTTATTATGCTAGCAAATTTAATATTTATAAGGGTTTATGCAAGTTTTTGACCTAGAAAATTGCACCCCATCACATTGAAATTAACTACTTTTAACCATTTTTAACTGAATGAAATGTGAGAATCCTCTCCTAAATTGATTCCATTGGCAAAATCCACGATATTCATACGGCGTTTTCCTTGCATTTGTACTTCCTCTAACCACACCCACCCATCGTGATGGGCTACGCCGATTCTTTTATTTTTTTCAACAAGTTGTCCGCTTTGGTATGAATGATTTGTTTTTTCTATTTCAATTTTAAAAACCTTTAATAATTTAGTTTCACCATTTAATGAAATTTGAGTCCATGCCGCAGGATAAGGATTGAGCCCTCTTACAAAATTGTAAATATTTTCTAAAGAATCGCTCCAATTAATCTGGGTATTTTCTTTAAACAATTTAGGAGCATTTTTCAAGGCTTGGCTATGATTCTGTGGTGTTGGGTTGATTGCATTTTCCGAAATTCCCTCCAGTGTTTTTAGTACCAAATCTCCCCCTGCATACATTAATTTATCGTGCAATTCTCCCGCCGTTTCATCGGGCAAAATATCTACTTCTTGCTGGTAAATAATATTTCCTGTATCGGTTTTTTCGTCCAAGAAAAAAGTGGTAACTCCTGATTTTTCTTCGCCATTGATGATTGCCCAATTTATAGGAGCGGCACCTCGATATTGTGGCAAAAGCGAAGCGTGCAGATTAAAAGTTCCCTTGCTCGGCATGTTCCAAATGATTTTAGGCAACATTCTAAATGCCACGACTACAAACACATCGGCTTGTAGCGATTCCAAAGTTTCTACAAAACTTTTGGCCTTAAGCTTGGGGGGCTGCATCAAAAACAAATTATGTTCCTTGGCATATTGTGTTACGGCAGAACTGTGCATTTTTTGCCCACGACCAGCGGGCTTGTCTGGAGTAGACACCACTCCTACGATTGGGTAGCCTGCTTGGTGGATTTTATCTAAAATATGAACCGCAAAATCTGGCGTGCCCATAAATACTACTTTTAATTTGCTTTGCATATCGAATAATAATTAGGTAATGTAAATTGTATTTTTTCTTCGTCGATTAAGTTTTGCAACAAATCCAGCACACGCTGTGCATCAGCTTTAATGAAATGAAACAAAATCTCATCTTGTGTTTTTGGATTTTCGCTTAAATAGGCAAAAATCTCTTTTTCGGTAATATTTTGTGTTCCCTCATAGGGATTGCAAATATTGCAAATTCCGCATTTTTCTTTTGGTTTTTCTCCAAAATATTTAAGCAGTAGTTGGCTCTTGCAATACGATGAATCCTCGATAAAGAAATAAACATCGTTTAGTCTTTTCCATTTTAATAATTGAAGATCGTAAAATTCTTTCCAATATCGATTTTGCACTAAATTATCATCTCGTTGCGTTAAAAACGAAATCTTTTTAATGGCAGCATTTCTATAATAAATCTTTCCTTGCTGATTCAGTTTTTGGAGTGCTTCTTTTATTGCAGAAGTACTCGTGTCCAACTTGCGAGAAAGTATATACTCATCGATGGGTTTGGGATCCGAGAACACGCCACCGTAGTGTCTTGCAATGTAGTCTAGCAAGCGATCTGGGAGCGATTCTCCTTCTTTTATTTCATAATTATCCTCATTGATTTTAACTAAGCTTTGTCGTTGCGAGTCATGGATTTTGATGCTATTTTTCATCTCCAAAAAGGAAATCACCGATTTGAATTTAGGTTTATAAAATTTAAAAGTTTTGATAATTTTCTTTTCAGAAAAAGCATGCTGCCCCTCTCGCAACTCACCTTCGGCTATTTGATAATACGAGTAGAGTTTCCTTATCATTATTAAAAACTCTTCTTTGCTCGGCAAAGCTGCTTTAAACTGCTTTATGGCTTTTTTCTTATCCTCCTCGTGATATAGCAAAATCCCGTGAGACAGTTTGCCATCTCGTCCACCGCGCCCCACTTCTTGAAAGTAGGATTCTATTGTGCTTGGTGCATTGTAATGCACAACTAAACGCACATCGGGCTTATCGATTCCCATACCAAAAGCGTTGGTCGAAACTAAGACTAAATCATTGCTCTCGATAAATCGTTTTTGTCGTGAATTTTTATCTTCTTTGGACAATCGCGCATGGAAATAAGTGGCATTAAACTTCTTTTCTTTTAAGAATTTCGCAATGTCATAAGTTTGCTTTCTGCTTTTGCAAAACACAATGCTACTGCCAGGGTATTTTTTTAAATAATACACCAAATCATCGAGCTTATCGGTACTTTGATGGATTCGGTAGGCTAAATTTTTTCTTTGTAATGATTTTTTAAAAACGGTTGCATTTTGGATTTGCAATTGCTTTAAAATCTCGTTTTGAATATGTGGCGTTGCCGTGGCTGTGAGTGCCAAAATAGGCTTGTCGGGAAATTCGTTTTTAAGCTCTTTTAAAGCCAAATAAGACGGACGGAAGTCGTGCCCCCATTCCGAAATGCAATGTGCCTCATCTATGGCAAAATAGGATATTTTTAAATTTTCAAGAAAGCTCTTAAAACTAGTTTGTGCCATTCGCTCTGGAGAAATATAGAGCAGTTTCACTCCTCCGTATCGCACATTATCCATCAAAACTTGCGGACTTTGTTCTGTGTTTTCAGATGTGAGAAATTCGGCTTTTATGCCTTTTTTCTTTAAACTCTGTACCTGATCTTTCATCAAAGCCACAAGTGGCGAAATCACTACACAAACGCCCTCCATCATCAAGGCTGGAATTTGGAAACAGAGCGATTTTCCGCCTCCCGTGGGAAGCAGCGCAAAGGTATCTTTTCCTGCCAAAATACTTTCTATGATTTCTTTCTGTGGTGCACGGAATTCGGAATACCCCCAATATTTCTGTAATATGTTTTCTGGCGTGGTGTTCAAAACTTAATTGTAGCAAAAATAGTAAATTTCTGCGAGCTTTAATCCTAAAAAAATAATCGCTAAAATCTTTCAATCTTAGCGACTATTTTAAATATTCAATCATTAAAAAAATTATCTTTTCAGCACTTTTTCTTTAATTACTTTATTTAAATTCTTGTTTTTCACCGTTTTTGTATTAAACAATAACACTGGGGCTACAATTCCAAATGCTAGTGCCATCACAATAAATGTGGTGAGCAATCCGTTGCTAAAGGTTTCCATAAAGTCATGAGGCTGAATGTTTTGCTTATCCTCCTCGGTTACTAATTTAATTAAGCCCATCATAAATTGGTATCCAAATTTACCTGGAATCATATTGATTACGGCAGGAATTGTAAACACCACAGGTGGTGTATGCACCAAGTGCGCACAATACACGCCGAGCATTCCTACTGTAAATGCTCCTAAAAACGAGGTTACTACTAATTGATTAGGCATTAAAGTTTTAAGCAATACAAATTTGATTGTAAAACCTATTCCTCCCAAAATTGCGGTGGCAAACATGGCACGGCGTGGGGTGTTGAACAACATAGCAAATCCCACGGCTACCCACATTGCCCAGAATATTTTTTCTGATAAATCTATTAAAACATTAAAAACCTCCATTGTGAAAAAGTGTTAGTGATAAGAAATAACCTACTGCAATCATAAAAATCAAAATCATGGCATGCACATACTTGGCAAAACCAGAAATCAAGTGCCCTGAGAGCACATCAATCAATCCGTTGATGAGCGGAACTCCAGGGATCATCCAAAGCACACAAGTGGTGAATGCCGCACTCATAGGAACATTAAACATGTTGAAAATCCCCACGGTGGAAACCGACGCAAAGGCTCCTACAAACCAGCAAATATATACATTGAATTTACGTTCCAAAACCAACGAGCGAGCGTATAATCCTGCAAAAGTTGCTACAAATACGGCAATGAATTGCAGGTAATCTCCATCAAAAATTCTACACAATGCCGCACCTGCCAAGCTCACAAATGACCAAGTCATGTATTTAGGGTAGTGAGGTTTAGATTTAATTTCTTCTAATTGATGTTTTATTTGTTCTAAGTTCAAGCCCTCCTCTATCACATTCCAAGAAAGGATACTGATGTCCGAAACTGCGTTGAAATTAATCCCATGCGCAGGAATGCTGATAAATTCGCTGAATTTTTCTTTGGTTTTTAAATCTTGAACGGTGAGTACCACACCAGAATACGAGTGAAAAATCTGACAATCGTAATTGAAATGTGCTGCAATTCGCTTTACATTTCTTAGCGCTCGGTTGGTATTCGCACCACTTTTTATGAGCGTTGCACTTAAATCTGCAAACAACTCCGTGGCTGAAATCAAATCGGGTGATGCCATAAAATTTTATTTCATTGTTATTTAGAGCAGGCAAAAGTAAAAAAAATTATTCACCCAAGTAAACCATAAAATATGATATAATTTAGCTATATTGTTTTTATTACAATTTCCCATCGCCCACCAAGTCTGGCACACCAAAAATCAAGGGGATTAAAAGCACCTTGGTCTCGCCATTTTCCCCGAAACCAATCAGCCTTAACTGAGATTTTGCTACGCCACGCGTGTAATTAGGCAAAGTGATTTCCGCCTCATTGTTTCTTTTATAAAAAATATCTTTAGCCAAAATTGGTACATTATTTACAGATGCCAAAACTTTTGCTCCCTCGGGCAAGTATAATTGAAGGGCTTTTTTGCTCGCGTCGTAAGCAATGGGCATCATTTGCAAATCTTCTGATTTTTTCTCTGCGTTATACTGTTTTGTAGGAATCATGCGATTGGCAAAATTGATAGAAATTCCTAAATAGTCCATCGGGTCTTTTTGTTTTCCGTACATAATCAGCTCATAATCTGTGTACACGCGTAGCAAAATCCCATCTGGGACATGCGTTACACGATAAGCCGTTTCGCGCACATTGGGGAAATATTTTTCTAAACTTATAAAAGTGGAATCCTTGCCCAAAGGAACAATGTCGAACAACTTTTCATTTTTTTGCGCTTGCAAAAAAGCTAAATTAAATAAAATAACGAGTGTAAAAAGTTTTTTCATATCTATTTTTTCCTATGTTGAATATGATAAGCTACCAAATCATCTACGGGTTTTTGAATGATTTTCCCCAATTTTAAATAAAACTTATCGCACACGATTTCCAAAATTTTGCGGTGCGTATGAGCGATTGAACCAATGAAATTTAGCTTAAAATCATTTTTTTGCGCATAGGGCAAAATCTGATATTCCACAAATTCCGTTAGGCATTTTTCAATCAATTGCTGAATGTAGACTTCGTGGCTATGCTCATTGGCAAATTCATTAAGACTTGCCAAAAATGTATTTGGGTGTGCTGATTTATAAACTTTCATCAGCAATTCATCTTTGTTTAAATGATATTTTTGATAAAATTTCTCATCAAGATTTTTCGGCATTTTTTTAGAAAAATAATCACGAATTAAGTTTCTCCCGATGTGATTGCCCGAGCCTTCGTCGCCTAGAATAAAACCTAAAGATGGCGTCTCTTGCCAAATCTTTTCGCCATCGAAAAAACAAGCGTTGGAGCCCGTGCCCAAAATCGCAACCAAACATGGCTCTCTGCGATAAGCCGCCAAACATGCCGCCATTAAATCCGACTCAATACTGATTTCGGCATGAGGAAAATGTGCCAAAATCCCATTTTTTATTTCCTTTTTTAAAGATTCTGTTCGCACGCCCGCACCGTAAAAATAAATTTGAGTGATTTGATCCGAAAATATGCCTAATTCCGAATTTTGAGCAAGTGCTTTTTCTATTCCTTCCGATTGAATAAATAAAGGATTAAGTCCAATGCTCTGCGTCCTCAAAACGATTTGGCTTTCAGCGTTTAGCAAAATCCAATCAGACTTGGTTGAGCCACTTTCTACTATGGCGGTGATTTCGTTCATAAGCACAAAAATAGCGCATTACTTTTAGTTTTAAAAAATAATGCGCTACATTTAATTATTCAATATTAAGCTTTTTTCTTATGCCCAAACAAGTGCACTTGCTCCTAAAATTGCTGCATCGGCTTCGTCAAGCTCACTCACAACGAGTTTTACTTTGCCTCTAAATCCTGGCAATAAGTTGCGCTCCATGTGTAATCTAGCAGGTTTTAGCAAGAAATCCCCAGCTTTCACAACTCCACCGAAAAGCAAAATAGCTTCTGGAGATGAGAACATTACGAAGTTTGCCAATGCTTCTCCCAAACGCTGACCTGTATAGCGGAATACTTCAATTGCAACAGGGTCGCCTTTTTCGGCACAATCGTGCACAGTTTTAGCATTGATTTCGTCTTCTTTATATTGGTTTAGCATAGATTCTGGAAATTCTGCACGCATTTTCTTTGCAGTAATTGCGATACCTGTGCCCCAGTGTTTTCTACCGTTTGGTTTTACAATGGTGTGTCCCAATTCTCCCGCAAAACCATCGTGACCATAGATTAATTGTCCGCCACAAACGATTCCACTACCTACACCTGTACCTAATGTGATCATGATAAAATCTTTCATACCACGAGCCGCGCCATACATCATTTCTCCCATAGCTGCCGCGTTGGCATCATTGGTAATTCTACAAGGTGCGTCGAATTTTTCTTCCATAAGCGAAGCAAATGGAACAATTCCTTTCCAAGCAAGGTTGGTTGCGTTTTCGATAGTACCTTTAAAGTAATTAGCATTCGGTGCACCAACGCCTATTCCTGCAAAAACGCTGTCTTTTTTATGTTCTTGAATGATTGGGTAAATTTCATCATAAAGTGCTTGAATATAGTCTTCAATCACGGGATAATCTTTGGTTTTCAATGATCCTTTTACCAAAATTTCTCCTCTTTGGCTCACCAATCCGTATTTGGTATTTGTTCCTCCTATGTCTATTCCTAAAGCGAATTGCTTAGATAAATTTGTTAATGCCATAACCTAAATTTTAATTTAAAATTTTTTCTAAAGATAACCAATTTCTTTGAATAATGAATATTAAACTGAAATAAATCATTAATTTTATGCATTAATTACTTATCATTTTTCGCCCTAAATGTTTTAAAAATAAAGAAATATGCTTAAATTTAAGCCTCGAATGTTTAAGCTAATTATCGTTTAATTTGCTTTGGCGTTCAATTTGTTTTTGGGAATATTAAAAATTAAAATTTAATCATGAAAAAAATTATTTTATCTATGGCTGTTGCCTCTTTGGCTTTGAGTGCATGTCAAAAGAAAGATCAAAAAGTGGATGAAACGCAAGTGACTGAAAGTGTTGCTACTCCTGCTGTGAAAGATTACGCTGGCGAGTATGAAGGTGTAGAGCCTTGTGCAGATTGCGAGGGAATGAAGATTACTTTAACCTTAAATCCTGATAATACTTTTGTGCAAGAGACCGAGTATTTAGGAAAAGAAATTAATAACGAATTTACCGACAAAGGAACTTATACTTGGAACAGCGATGGAACCATCGTGACGCTTACGCCAGAAAATGCGCCAGACCAAATTAGCCATTTTAAAGTGGAAGAAGGAAAATTGATTCAGCTTAATGCGGATCAAAAAGTGATTGAGGGAGACTTGGCAGATAAGTATATTTTAAACAAAAAATAATTATAGCTTGATTTTTTTATAACGAGAAAAGCCACCGCAGTTGCGGTGGCTTTTACTTTTTTTTAAGAATTGCTTTTCAACTATAACTCTGTGATAACTTCGATGCTCACATCTGTCCAAGTTTTGTCTTGGTGAAGGAGTTTGCACTCGTTGTGTAATAAATCAAATCCTTTTTGAATATCGAAATCTTTCAACACATCGATGGTTCCAGTGATTACAATTTTATTATAATAAAATGTGTATTTAAAATCTTTGGTAATTTCATGGTCGTTTAGTTTTAAAGTAACTGGTACCACGCTGTTGTTGAATTGCCCAAAGCTACCTTCGATCTCTGGCGAAGTCATACTTCCGAAAAACAATGTGCGTAACAAATTATCTCTTGAATTGTCTCCCGTGTTTACAGACAAGCTATTGATTTTAAATTTAGCTCCGCTCAAAACATCTTCTTTGATGGCAGCTGTTTTATAATCTGTTAATTCATATTCTGTAAAAGTTCCCTCTACGCCTACTTTTTCTGGTGTTTTGTATGCAGTCCAAGTAAGCTTGGTTGTTTCAGGATGATAGGTGTATTCTCCTTCTGAAACAGAATCGCTAGGAGCCGCTGTGATTTCTGGTGCTTCGGGAGAAATTGGCACAGCTTCTTGTTTCTTGCTACAAGAAAAAGCCAATAAACTTGCTAGTGATAAAGTAAGTATTTTCTTCATGGTATAAATTTTTCGGTAAAGATAAAACTTTTGATGAAATTATAAATATTTTAATAATTAATTTCAATTTTTATACAGAAAAACACTATTTCACATAAGCATCTGCATGCACTTTTGCTACGGCTCTACCGCTTGGGTCGTTTAAGTTTTGGAAGGATTTATCCCATTTCAGAGCTGTAGGCGTGCTACATGCAACCGATGGCACAGATGGCACAGTGAGTGCTGCTGCATCTGATGGGAAATGCTCTTCAAAAATGCTACGATAGTAATACTCCTCCTTGCTAGTAGGCGTTTGCACTGGGAAGCGGTGATGTGCATTTTTCAACTCCTCGTCTGAAACTTTGGCGTTTACCAATTCTTTTAATTTATCGATCCAAGAGTAGCCCACTCCATCGGAAAATTGCTCTTTTTGTCTCCATACTACCTCAGCTGGTAAATAATCCTCAAAGGCTTTGCGCAAAATCCATTTTTCCATTTTTTCTGGCGTAATCATTTTATCTTCTGGATTAATACGCATAGCAACATCCAAAAATTCTTTGTCCAAAAAAGGCACTCGTCCTTCGATTCCCCATGCCATCAAAGATTTATTGGCACGCAAACAATCGTATTTATACAAGTTTTCTAATTTGCGCACGCTTTCTTCGTGAAACTCTCTGGCGTTTGGTGCTTTGTGGAAATATAAATAGCCACCAAAAATTTCGTCTGAACCTTCGCCCGAAAGCACCATTTTGATTCCCATAGACTTAATCACTCTTGCCATAAGATACATCGGAGTAGAGGCACGAACGGTGGTAATGTCATAAGTTTCGAGATAATAAATCACATCGCGCACAGCGTCTAAACCTTCCTGAATCGTGAATTTGATTTCGTGATGAATTGTCCCGATGTGGTCGGCAACTTTGCGAGCCGCAGCCAAATCTGGAGAACCTTCTAATCCTACGGCAAATGAGTGCAATTGCGGGTACCATGCTTGTTCTTTGTCATCAGACTCAATGCGTTTAGCCGCAAATTTTTTAGCCAATGCTGAAATAATCGAAGAATCTAATCCGCCTGAAAGCAATACGCCATAAGGCACATCAGACATTAATTGGCGGTGCACTGCATCTTCCAAAGATTTTTTCAATAACTCAATATCGGACTTGTTATGCTCCACTGCCGAATATTTTTCCCAATCGCGAGAATACCATTTTTGCAGTTTTTTCTCTTTGCTGTGGTAGTAATGCCCTGGCAAAAACACCTTGATTGAGTTGCAATGCCCCTCTAGTGCCTTTAATTCCGAAGCTACATAAAAAGTTCCTTGCTTGTCAAATCCCATGTACAGTGGCACAATTCCCATATGGTCGCGCGCTACCATAAACTCCTGTGTTTGTGTATCATAAATTGCAAAAGCAAACATTCCGTTTAGTTCATCGATTCCCGCAGCACCTTTGTCTGCAAATAGTGGCAGAATCACCTCGCAATCCGACTGGGTTTGAAATTGATACGAATCTTTGTAGCGTTCACGGATTTCTCTGTGGTTGTAGATTTCACCATTTACGGCAAGCACATATCTGCCATCTGCACTGATTAGGGGTTGCTTGCCCGAAGTAGGATCTACAATCGCCAAACGCTCATGCGCCATGATGGCGTGTTTGTCGCTATAAATTCCACTCCAATCTGGACCACGATGACGAAGTTTTTTAGCCATTTTTAATACTTGAGGTCTTAGTTCCTCGGTGCTTTGTTTAATATCAAAAGCACATACAATTCCACACATATTTTCTATTTTTTAATTATTATTTTTACTAAACAAAAAAAGCTCCTTATCGCACGAGGCAGGATAAGGAGCTTTGTAATTTTTAAACAATAGACAACCTTTTCCTACCTATGGGTAAGAATTATTATTAAAGTTGTTATTATTTAAAAGATTCTTCTTCATAATTTTATTATCACTACAAATGTAATTAAATATTTATTAAAACAAAAAATATTTTTTAAAAAATTTAATGTTGTAAAAATTACAAAAACTTATTTTTTAAACATGAAAAAAACTCCCCTAACTATTTAGAAAGGAGAGCTTTAGTGATTACAAATGAAAATTTAAATTTTATTTATTTTTTTGCTCTAAATAAGCTTGTGCTGCTGCTAATCTTGCGATTGGTACACGATAAGGCGAACAGCTCACATAGTTCAACCCGATGGATTGACAGAATTTTACGCTGTCTGGGTCTCCACCATGTTCTCCACAAATACCTACTTTTAATTTTGGTTTGGTCTGTCTACCTTTTTCGGTTGCAGTTTTGATCAATTGCCCTACACCTTCAGTATCAATTGTTTGGAATGGGTCTTCTGGTAAGATTTTTTGATCTAAATATTTAGGCAAGAAAGAGCCGATGTCATCTCTACTGAATCCGAACGACATTTGAGTTAAGTCATTGGTTCCGAAGCTAAAGAAGTCTGCCACTTGTGCCATTTTATCTGCAAGCAATGCAGCTCTTGGGATTTCGATCATGGTACCGAATAGGCATTCTACTTTGTCTACTCCGTATTTTTCTGCTACTTCTTTGTTTACTCTATCAAAGATTGCTTTCTGGTTTTCAAGCTCTTTGTAAGTACAAGTTACAGGAATCATAATTTCTGGATGAGCTTCGCCTCCATCGTTAATGATTTCTTGTGCTGCTTCGAAAATCGCACGCATTTGCATTTCGGTAACTTCTGGATAGCTGATTCCTAAACGCACCCCTCTGTGTCCAAGCATTGGGTTGTTTTCTTTTAACCCTAAAATACGGCGTTCTAGGTCTGCCATGCTCACATTCAGCTCTTTGCTAAGTGCTTCTAGTTTCTTCTCGTCGTGTGGAACGAATTCGTGCAATGGCGGGTCTAACAAGCGAATAGTTACCGCTTTACCTTCCATTACTTCTAGAGTTTTCTTGATGTCTGATTTTACGAAAACAGATAATTCGTCTAATGCTTTTTTGCGATCTTCCTGAGTTTCGCTCATGATCATTTTACGAAGCAAGAACAATGGTTTTTCGCTACCTTCGCCATAGAACATGTGCTCTGTACGGAATAATCCAATACCTTCGGCTCCAAATAACATGGCTTGTTTTGCATCTTTTGGAGTATCTGCATTGGTGCGAACGCCCATTGATTTGTTTTCGTCTACCAGTTTCATTAAAATAGAATAGGCTTTATTATCGTTTAAGTCTATATCTTTTAATTTTAACTCCCCTTGGTACACGAGACCTTTGGTTCCATTTAAGCTGATAATCTCTCCTTCTTTTACTTTGTTTCCGTTTTTATCTACAAAGTATTTTTCTTTTTCTAGGATTTCGATGTCTCCACAACCTACGATACAACATTTACCCCAACCTCTGGCAACAAGTGCAGCGTGAGAAGTCATACCTCCTTTAGAGGTTAAGATGGCTTCTGCTTTGTGCATTCCGTCTACATCTTCTGGAGAAGTTTCCTCTCTCACAAGGATTACTTTTTCACCTTTTGCAGCCCATGCAACGGCATCGTCTGAAGTGAATACTACACGACCTACGGCTCCTCCAGGACCTGCTGGCAAACCTTTAGCGATTGGCTTGTGTGTTTTTTCTTCTTCTGGATCTATCATAGGAAGAAGCAACTCTACTAATTGGTTTGGTTTTACACGCATAATCGCTGTTTGAGCATCGATTAAGCCTTCTTCGTACATATCGGTTGCCATTTTCACAGCAGCTACACCGTTTCTTTTACCTACACGACATTGCAACATATAGAGTTTTCCGTTTTCGATGGTGAACTCGATGTCTTGCATGTCTTTGTAGTGCTTTTCTAAACGGCTTTGGATTTCGTCTAATTCTTTGTACTGCTCTGGCATGAAAGATTCCAAAGTTTCCAAATCTTTACTTTGGTCGTTTTTAGAAGTTTCGTTGATAGGCGATGGAGTTCTAATACCAGCTACCACATCTTCTCCTTGAGCGTTTACCAAATATTCGCCATAGAAGTGATTATCTCCATTACCAGGGTTTCTTGTGAAGGCTACACCAGTACAGCTACCTTCTCCCATGTTACCGAATACCATGGTTTGAACATTCACAGCAGTACCCCAATCATCTGGAATACGCTCGATACGGCGGTATTCTTTAGCTCTTTTTCCATTCCAGCTTTGGAACACGGCTCCTACACCACCCATCAATTGATCCATTGGATTTTCTGGGAATTCAAGTCCGTGGTGTTTTTTGATTAACTCTTTGTAAAGCTTAGCTAATTCTTTTAATTGAGGAACTGTAAGCTCTGTATCGTTTTTGTAGTTGTTTTCTTTTTTTACTTTTTCAAGCTCTTCATCCATTAATTTACGGATTCCGACACCTTCAGCTGGCTCAAGACCACCTGCTTTTTCCATTACTACGTCGGCATACATCATAATTAAACGACGGTATGCATCGTAAGCGAAACGCTCATCTCCTGACGCATCGATTAGCCCTTGAATATTGTCTAAGCTCAATCCGATGTTAAGCACTGTATCCATCATACCAGGCATTGATTGTCTTGCACCTGAACGCACTGATAATAATAATGGATTTTCTTTTGCGCCGAATTTTTTTCCAGTTAGCTCTTCAACTTTTTTTAGAGCATCTAAAATTTGCTGTTCAAGCTCTGCTGGATATTTTTTGTCGTTATCATAATAATAGGTACATACCTCTGTGGTGATTGTGAAACCTGGAGGAACAGGTAATTTTAAATTAGGATTTCCTGCCATTTCGGCTAAATTCGCACCTTTCCCTCCAAGGAGGTTCTTCATTGATTCGTTTCCGTCGGCTTTACCTCCACCGAAAGAATACACATATTTTTCTTTATTAGACATAATTTTTAAATATTTTCCAGTAAAATTAAGAAAACATTTAATTCGTCCTATGTTTTTTTACAATGAAATAAATCATATTTTTAAAAATAATCGAATTTTAATAGTGTTCATTTTACAATTACCTTTAAAAATTGAATTATCTTCAAAAAATACTTTGTTTTTAATTTTTTTAACTTTTGTTCAAAAACTGAATATAGTTGTTTAATAAGCTTTCTATTTGCTTTTTAGCAACGGGATTGGCAGAGTGTACTTTAAATTTCAATTCTTTTAAATCTAAACCCGATTCATAAACAAGCCATTTAGTGGCAGTATACCCATCTGGCGCGAGAGTTCCATCTGGATTTAAGCCTAAATCATTATCAAAACTGATAAAGCTGGGCAAGCCTTTTTCAATAATAACTTGCTTGAAATCCTCAAAATTACGAACGATTATAAAGTCATCATTACTAAGTGAAGGATACACCGTAGACACCTCACGAATGTCATCTAAAAACAATTTATAAATTCCCATCAAAACTCAAGGCAGTGGTCGTTAAATTATTCAACTTGCATTATTTTATCCATGTTACTGTCTACTTTTTTAAAATAGGATTCGAGATTATCTTGCACCAAGTCGTTTTTTGCTTTGTAATTTAATGCTATCTTTTTCCAATGATTATAACTCTCTTGATCTTTATTTTTAAGAAAAGCAAAGGAAATATCTGCGGCTAATTGTTGTTTTAAGATATCTCGTTTAGAAGTGCATTTTTCGATCATTGTGTTGTACATTTCTACCGCCTTAGTGGTCTCAAAATTTCTGGCTTCTGCCCTGCCCAAAACCGACATCGCAAAACAATCATTGGGATAGGAAGCATAATATTGTTTAGCACAAGGGAGTGCCTCGCTATACTTTTTTAAGTTTAAATAAATAAGGGCTAAATACCCCTGCACTATTTTATAGTTAGGATCTTGCGCTTCTACTTTTTTGAAAAAAGAAAGTGCCTTTTCATACATTCCATTTCGGTAATAGCTTCGCCCCCAGTAGTACTGCCCTCGAATTTCGTGAGCACCCATTCTTTGATAAGTTTCGAGCCACTTGGGTGTTTTGGGCAAGCCAAGCTCTACCAGTACTTCATCGGGAATTAAATACACATTAGTCAGCCCATTTACATTAAAAATAGCCTCTTTTTTAGTTTCCTTTTTTAGCGTAAATTTACCATCTTCCCCCTTTTTAGCTCCCCCTACATGGTTCAAAACAAGACCTCTGTCTATGTCCATATATAAGAACCCAATGATGGAAATATCGTCTCCCTTAGAATAAGCCACCCAGCGATTCTCACACTGATTACTTGGTTTTATATCCCAATTGTTTTGGGCAAAAGAATTTAACGCCAATAAAGATAATGATAGAAATATGTATTTTCTCATGTGTTATATAATAAGCTGAGGGTAAATTTACAATAAAAATGCTTTAAATTCAGATTTTTAAGCCCTGAAAAATATGATTTTTGGCATATTTAATTCTGAATCTTGAAACTTTTTGTATGATTTTTAGTTCCTTTTAATTTATTAAAAACCATTGGTGGATTCATGTGTTTAAAGGCTATTTTTAGATTGTTTTTCTTTCAAATTAAAAATAAAAAAAGTAAATTTGTAGAAATCATATTATAAAAACAATTAATAATGGCTCAAAAATCTTATATTCATTACACACTTACCGATGAGGCTCCAATGCTAGCTACGCATTCTTTTTTACCAATGGTAAAAGCACTTACTTCCCTTGCCGACATCGAAATTAAATTGGCTAATATTTCCCTAGCACATCGTATCCTTGCGAATTTTCCAGATTATTTAGAAGATGAGCAGCGCGTGGACGATGCTTTGACTCAGCTGGGAGATTTGGCAAAACGCCCAGAGGCAAATATCATTAAACTACCAAATATCTCTGCTTCTGTAAAGCAATTAGAAGATGCCATAGCAGAGCTTCAGTCGCATGGCTATAATGTGCCGAATTATCCGCTTGAGCCAAAAAATGATGAAGAAAAAGACATCAAAAAACGCTATGCTGTGGTACTTGGCTCGGCAGTGAATCCTGTTTTAAGAGAAGGAAACTCAGACCGTAGAGCTCCTAAAGCAGTGAAAAATTATGCCAAAGCGCATCCGCATCGTATGGGGGCTTGGACCAAGGATTCCAAAACGCGCGTGGCTCATATGGAATACGGCGATTTCTACGATACCGAAAAATCCGTTACCATAGAAAAAGATAATCAATTTAGAATTGTATTTAAAGCCGAAAATGGTGAAGTAACTACGCTAAAAGGCACAAGTCCACTACTCGCTGGCGAAGTGATTGACTGTGCCGTAATGCGCATGAAGGATTTGAAAGAATTTGCACAAAAAAGCATCGAAGAAGCAAAAAAAGAAAACATTTTACTTTCAGCTCACTTAAAAGCTACGATGATGAAAGTTTCCGATCCAATTATTTTTGGTGCCATTGTCGAGACTTATTTCAAAAAAGTGTATAAAAAATACGCCGATGTTTTTAAATCTTTAGACATTACGCCAAACGCTGGACTGCAATCACTTTTAGATAAAATCAAAGGAAACGAAAAAGAAAACGAGATTTTAAACGATATTAAAGATACTTTAAACGAAAATGCTAAAGTGGCAATGGTAAATTCCGACAAAGGAATTACTAACTTCCATGTGCCTTCTGATGTGATTATCGACGCATCGATGGCTGCAATGATTCGTGGCGGAGGAAAAATGTGGAATCTTGCGGGCAAAGAGGAAGATACTTTGGCAATGATTCCAGATCGTGCGTATGCTAAATTTTACCAAGCCGCCATTGATGAAAACAAAGCCAATGGTGCACTTGATCCTACTCAAATCGGAACGGTTTCTAATGTGGGTTTAATGGCTAAAAAAGCGGAAGAATATGGCTCGCACGACAAAACTTTCCAAGCAGAAGGAAAAGGTGTGATTCAGATTTTGGACAAAGACGAAAATGTTTTGCTAGAGCAAAATGTTGAAAAAGGAGATATTTTCCGTGCTTGCCAAACCAAAGATGAACCTATCAAAGATTGGGTGAAATTAGCCGTAACGCGTGCAAGACTTTCGGACACGCCTGTGATTTTTTGGCTAGATAAGCAACGCGCACACGACCGCGAAATCATTAAAAAAGTGGAAAAATATCTACCACTTCACAACACAACAGGGCTTGATATTTCTATCATGGATGTAGACGAGGCTATGAAGAAAACTCTTGCAAGAATGCGCGAAGGCAAAGACACCATTTCGGCATCTGGAAATGTGTTGAGAGATTACATTACAGACCTGTTCCCTATCCTTGAATTAGGAACTTCGGCAAAAATGCTTTCTATCGTTCCGCTCATGAACGGAGGAGGCTTGTTTGAAACAGGAGCAGGAGGTTCTGCACCAAAACACATTCAGCAATTTTTGGACGAAGGTTATTTGCGATGGGATTCTCTAGGCGAATTTTTGGCACTTGGTGCATCGCTCGAGCATGTGTTCCATACAACTAAAAATGAGCGTGCCAAAGTCCTTGCCGACACGCTAGATGTTGCCGTGGCAAAATATCTTGAAAACGATAAATCTCCCGCAAGAAAATTAGGACAAATCGATAATCGCGGTTCGCATTACTATTTTGTGTCTTACTGGGCAGAAGCTCTAGCTAACCAAACTGATGATGCTGAATTGTCTCAAAAATTAGCTCCAATTGCACAAGAATTGAAAGCTAACGAAGCAAAAATCAATGAAGAATTAACGGCTTCTCATGGGCATCCACAAGACATTGGAGGCTACTACGATCCATCTGAAGTAAAGACTACGCGTGCCATGCGTCCGTCGGCTACATTAAATGAAATCATCGGGAAAATTTAATTTTTAATACATTTTTTTTCATTACCTAAAAAAAGCTACTCTTTTCTATTTTTTAAGAGTAGCTTTCTTTTAATTATCTTAGCTCAAATTCCTATATTTGTATAAATTCTAAAACGCTTAATGCCCTTATCCAAAAAAATATTTGATTATGTTTTCGCTATAATTTTGCTGATTATACTTGCAATTCCCATGCTTTTAATTTGGATAATTGCCAGCATTGATACGCAACAAAACGGAATTTTCACACAAAAACGAGTCGGGCAAAATGCCAAACTTTTCACCATTTATAAATTTAGGAGCTTAAAGGGGACTTACACCAATAGCGTAACCACCGAAAAATCTCATAAAATCACCCATTTTGGGCGTTTTTTAATCAAAACTAAATTAGACGAAACTCCGCAATTAATCAACATTTTAAACGGCACGATGAGTTTCGTGGGACCACGCCCCGATGTGCAAGGCTATGCCGATGTGCTCAAAGGAGAGGACAGAATCATTCTGAAAGTAAAACCAGGCATTACAGGACCCGCACAATTGGCTTATAAAAACGAAAATGAGATTTTAAACCAAGTATCAGACCCGATTAAATATAATGATGAGGTTTTGTGGTCAGACAAAGTGAAAATCAATAAAAAATATGTCAAAAATTGGAATTTTAAAAATGATATACTTTATTTATTAAAAACCATTGGATTCCCTTGCTCGATTTAATTTTGGGGGCTTTAATCATTTCTGAGTTAAATATTTACTAAATTAAATCAGGAAATAGAAAGCCAATGTTGATATATATTAATAATTTATTTATTTTTGCAGAATGATTAAGAAGACCCTAATTGCAGCGGCCATCACTTTAGCATTCGTTTCTTGTAACAGAAGTTTTGAAAAAGCGATGAAAAGTAATGATGCTCAGTTTGTTTTAAAAACGGCAGACGAGCTTTACGCTAAAAAGAAATGGCGCTACGCAACCGATTTATATACCAAGATTGCCCCAGACTATGTGGGAACCAAAGAGGCTGAACATATTTATTTAAATTCGGCTTATGCCAACTTCTACGATGGTAATGAAACTTTGGCGGCAAAACAATTTGAGAATTTCTTTGTGCAATATCGAAGAAGTCCTAAAGCTGAGGAGGCTCTATATATGTCGGCTTATAGTTATTACAAAGGTTCGCCAGCCTATAATCTAGACCAGAAAAATACTTACGAAGCTATGAAAGCGCTTCAGAATTTCATAGACACTTATCCTACTTCTTCTAGAGTAAAGGAAGCAAATGAGCTAATTAACGAACTTAGAAGAAAACTAGAAAAAAAAGCTTTCAACATTGCTAAAGATTACTACAGAACGCTTAAATACAAAGCAGCTGCGGTGAATTTTGGAAACTTTATCGATGATTTTCCAGATTCAAAATACCGAGAAGAAGCTTACATTTATTTATTACGCTCAAAGGCTGAACTCGCGATTCAGAGTGTTTTGTCTAAAAAAGAAAACCGCTTGAAGGAAGCCCGCACGGCTTATAGACTTCTTAAAAGAAACTACCCTAATAGCCAATATCTAGACGAAGCAGAGAAATGGCTGAAAAAAATTGAGGAAGAAGAAGTTGAAACCATCAAGGAACTTAAAAGAATTGAAGAATATAACAAGAATAGAAAAAAACTAATAGAGAACACCAAATAATTATGAACTATAAAAATATCAACGCGGAACAGTCTACTATCACTTATGATAGAAATAAAATTCAAGAACCAACAGGAAACATCTACGAAGCTATCGTAATTATGGGAAAACGCGCTGAACAAATCAACAGCGAAATCAAAACAGAATTACATGAAAAGCTAGATGAGTTTGCCGCAAATACAGATTCTCTAGAAGAAGTATTTGAAAACAGAGAGCAAATTGAGGTTTCTAAGTTTTACGAAAGATTGCCAAAACCTACCGCTATCGCAGTAAGAGAATGGCTAGATGGTGATGTATATTTCAGAAAACCAGAAGAGAAAAAAGACTAAATGTCTTCTTTAAAAGATAAAAAAATCATAGTAGGTGTCACAGGTGGAATTGCGGCATACAAAATTCCATCGCTTGTGAGATTGCTAATCAAAAAAGGTGCGGAGGTGCGTGTAATTACAACGCCTGCCGCACTTAGCTTTGTTAGCAAGCTCAGCCTTCATGTGGTTTCTACTCAGCCTGTACTGAGTGAATTTTCAGATGCCAACGGCGAGTGGAACAATCATGTAAAATTAGGCTTGTGGGCAGATGCAATGCTTATAGCTCCACTCACAGCCAATACGCTAGCTGCTATGGCACATGGCAATTGCAATAACCTCTTGCTTGCCACTTATCTCTCGGCTAAATGCCCCGTTTTTGTAGCTCCAGCAATGGATTTGGATATGTATAAACATCCTACTACGCAAGAGAATTTAGCCAAAATAAAATCTCATGGTGTTTCGGTGATTCCAGCCACTTCTGGAGAATTAGCAAGTGGATTGCACGGCGAAGGGCGCATGGAGGAACCAGAAAATATGGCATCATTTCTAGAAGATTATTTTTCAGAAAATCAAATATTTAAAAATAAAAAAATATTAATCACCGCAGGACCTACCTACGAAAACATAGACCCTGTGCGATTTATCGGAAATTATTCTTCGGGTAAAATGGGGTATCACATTGCTGAAGAAGCAGCGAAAATGGGTGCAGAAGTTTGCTTAATCTCGGGACCTACAGCACTCAAGGCAGAGCACCCCAATATTACTTTACATAAAGTAACATCTGCCATAGAGATGAAAAATAAAGTAGATGAATTGGCTGAAAAACAAGATGTTTTGATTATGGCAGCAGCCGTGGCAGATTACCGAGTAAAAGACATTGCCGAGAATAAAATCAAGAAAAAAGACGAAAACTTACACATTGAATTGATTAAAAATCCTGATATTTTAAAATCTCTAGGAGAAACAAAAAAAGAAAATCAATTTCTGGTAGGTTTTGCATTGGAAACACAAAATGCGATTGAAAACGCGACACAAAAACTCAATCATAAAAAAGCCGATATGATTGTGCTTAACACGCTTGAAGACAAAGGAGCTGGTTTCCAAACTAATACGAATAAAGTAAGCTTTATTACAAAAAATAATGCTCCAATTTCTTTTGATTTAAAATCAAAAAAAGAGGTGGCAAAAGATATTTTGAATTATATTGCTCAAAACATTTAATCATGAAAATTAAAATCGCAACACTGCTTCTACTCTTTTTAAATTTCAGCTTTGCACAGGAATTTTATGCCGAAGTGAATGTGGATTATTCGCAAGTAGGTGGCTCCAACGCAAGCACTTACCAAGCACTTGAAAAATCGCTTAGGGATTTCATCAACACCACGAAGTGGAGCGATAAAAATTACAAAATTCATGAACGAATCGAGGCTTCTTTTAACATCATAATCAAAGAAAAATCAGGAAGTAACAAATACAAAGCAAGTTTGCAAGTACAGAGCAGACGCCCCGTTTTCAATACCAATTATTACACGCCTACTTTGAATATAAATGATACAAACTTTGATTTTGAATATACAGATTTTCAGCAAATTGTATTTAATCAAAGAAAATTCAGTAACACGAATTTAAGCGATGTAATTGGATTTTATGTCTATTTAATTTTAGGCGTAGATGCAGATACTTTTGAAAAAAATGGAGGTACGCAATATTTTAAAATAGCTCAAAATGTGAGTTCTAATGCCATAAGTTCAAGGTTTGACGGCTGGGACTCGCAATCTGTGAGAAACCGCACCGCATTGGTAAACGATATTTTATCTCCAAGTGGGAGCACAATGCGCACACTTTATTACAACTACCATATCAAAGGTTTAGATCAGATGTATTCCAATGAGTTAAAGGCTAAAAATGACATCGGGAATAGCCTTTTGACTCTGGATTATTATGAGAAAAATAACGATTATTCGCAAAACTATATGCTAGATATTTTCTTTAATACTAAAAAACACGAAATTGAGCAAATTTTCACTGGAGGCATCGCATCTACTTTTGGATTGAATAAATTAAAAACACTTTTAGAAAAAATTTCGCCGAACAACAACGATCTTTGGAAAAAGTTGAATAAATAATGCTGAAACATTTATCTATACATAATTACGCTTTAATCAATGATTTAGAACTTAATCTCGACAAGGGATTGAGCATCATAACAGGTGAAACGGGGGCTGGAAAATCGATTTTGCTGGGAGCCTTGCGTTTAGTGCTTGGCGAGAGAGCAGATTTAAAATCGATTAAAAACACCGACGAAAAATGTGTGGTAGAGGCTGTTTTTGATGTTAAAAATTTAGGTTTAGAGGCATTTTTTGAAACACACGATTTGGATTATGAAGATGAAACCATTTTGCGTCGCGAAATTTTGGTTTCGGGAAAATCGCGTGCCTTTGTAAACGATGTGCCTACCACGCTAAAAGTGATGGAAGAACTAAGTGCTCATTTGATTGATGTGCATTCGCAATTTCAAACGGCAGATATCATTACGCAAGAGTTTCAGTATGAATGGATTGATGCCGTGGCTAAAAATCAAAAATTGGTTGAGGAATTTCAGCAAAAATTAAAAATTCTAAAGGCTAAAAATCGTGAATTGAATGAAATTTTGGCACGACAAGCCGAATTTCAAAAAGAAAAAGATTATTACGATTTTATTTTCAATGAATTAGATGCAGCGGATTTAGACAATCTAAATCCAGAAGAGCTAGAGCAGCAACAATATTTACTAGAAAATGCCGAAGAAGTGGCGGGGAAATTAGGACAATCCATTGAATTGATGTCGGCAGAACCAAGCGGAATTTTATCTTTATTAAATGAATTAAAAGCTCAATCTAAGGTATTTGCAGATTATTTTTCAAATGAAGATTTGGCATCGCGCATTGAGTCTTTAGAAATTGAAGCAAAAGATATTTTTAGTGAAATTGATCGCTATACCGATAATGTGGAACCAGATCCTATTGCATTGGCAGAAATTCAAGGAAAATTAAATATTTACCACAATTTGTTGCAAAAGCACCACTGTGCAAATATTGAGGAACTTAGAAGTTTTAAGTCTGAAATTGAACAAAAATTGCTACAAGAAGCTAGTGCTTCTGGCGATGTGGTGGCTTTGAAAAATGAAATCAAAAAAATTACAGAACAATTAAATGCTGAGGCAAAAACTTTGCACGACCGAAGAGAAAAAGTGATTCCAAAAATTCAAAAAGAGATTTTGGAAACATTATCTGTTTTGGGAATGCAAAACTCCGAAATTCAAATTAACTTATCTCCTAGCGAGGATTTTAACCCGTTTGGAAAAGAGGAATTGTCGTTGCTTTTTACGGCAAACAAAGGCACGCAATTGAAAACACTTGAAAAATCAGTGTCTGGTGGTGAGCGTTCGAGATTGATGCTTGCCGTAAAGAGATCTTTGGCTTTGCACAAAACTTTGCCTACCCTAATTTTAGACGAAATTGATACAGGAGTGAGTGGCAAAATTGCAGGCGAAATGGGCAAAATCATGAAACAAATGGGAGAAAATCTCCAAGTTATAAGCATCACGCATTTGCCACAAGTAGCAGCCAAAGGAAACGCTCATTACAAGGTTTCGAAATCTGAGAAAGAGGGTGCCACACAAACAGAAATTCACAAATTGAACGAAGAAGAACGCTTAAATGAAATTGCTCAAATGATCAGCGGAGCAGATATTACCGAAGCTGCCAAGGCTCAGGCACAAGCTTTGTTGGATTAAAAAATGATTTTCCAGAAATGGACTTTTTTAATCAAACAATCTTTTGATTTTTTTCCAAAGATTTGCTCTGTATTTAGTTTTAAAAATTCTTTAAATCCAATTAATTTCTATGAATAATAGGGCTTGAACTGAAATAAATCATTAAATTTATGGCTTAAATACAGCAATTTAAATTTAAAAATGATGAATTTTTTACAAGCAATGCAAGAGAGATACACAACTAAGGTGTATGATGAAACGAAAAAAATTGATGAAAAAGAAATTACAGAACTCAAAGAAATATTAAGACTTAGCCCATCTTCTATCAATAGCCAACCATGGAAATTCTTATTTATAGAAGAGCCAGAACTTAAAGCAAAATTGGCAGAAAGATCTTTTTACAACGAGCCAAAAATTAAAAACGCTTCTTGCCTTGTGGTTTTTATGGTAAATCGGTAGAGCAATTTGAAAAAGAAATTCACGATTATTTGCCAGAAGGAGCCTTAAATTATTACCAAGGGCACATCATCAACACCCCTCAAGAGGACAAAGAAAAATGGATGGAAAAGCAAGTGTACATTGCGCTCGGTGTGCTATTGAGTGCATGTGCCGTAAAAGGTATCGACACCACTACAATGGAGGGGATTCAACCTGCTGAATACGACGAAGTGCTACAAATTGATGGATATAAAACCATCGTGGCAGTAGCTCTAGGTGGACGCGATGAGGAAAACGATTACAACCAATTACACCTTTCGCCTAAACAGAGAAGAAACGAAGATTTAGTGATAAAACACTATAAATAAAAAGTACACATGAAAAAACTAATCTTATCGCTTGCAAGCCTTGCTATTTTTTCGGCTTGTAGCACAACCAAGAACACCAAAGTGGAATACGCCAAAGTAGACTTAGCTCAATATACCCCCGTAAAACTCACCACCGATTTGTCAAAGCTCACACCTAGCGAGCGAAAAATGATCCCTTATCTGATCGAGGCAGCTAATGTGATGAATGATTTATTTTGGTACGAAGGTTATGGGAAAAAACAAGCTTTGTTGGAATATTTAAAAGGCGATGCTAGAAAATACGCCATCATCAATTATGGGCCTTGGGATAGGCTAGACAACGACTTGCCATTCGTAAAAGGTGTGGGACGAAAGCCACTAGGAGCCAACTTCTACCCTACCAACATGACCAAAGAAGAGTTTGAAAAAGCTAATTTACCCGAAGGCAAATCGCTCTATACCTTTGTACGCAGAAACATGAAAGGCGAATTGTACACAATTCCTTATCACCAAATGTTTGAAAAAGAAGTGCACTATGTTGCTGAATTATTGCAAAAAGCAGCCTCTATTTCAGAAGACAAGGAGCTTAAAAACTATTTGCTAAAACGCGCCGATGCCATGCTTACCGATAATTATTACGAAAGTGATTTAGCGTGGATCAACATGAAAAACAACACCATAGATGTCATCATTGGCCCTATCGAAACTTATGAAGATCAATTATTTGGTTTTAAAGCAGCACACGAGGCTTATGTTTTAATCAAAGATAAAGAATGGAGTAAAAAATTGGATAAATATGCAAGCTATCTCCCTGAATTACAAAAAGGATTGCCCGTTCCCGCAGAATATAAAAAAGAAACACCTGGAAGCGACTCAGATTTAGGTGCCTATGATGTGATTTACTATGCAGGAAACGCCAACGCAGGAAGCAAAACGATTGCCGTAAATTTACCCAACGACGAAAAAATCCAATTGGAAAAAGGAACTCGACGCTTGCAACTTAAAAATGCCATGCAGGCTAAATTCGATAAAATCTTAATCCCAATTGTGAACACTCTAATCTCACCAGAACAAAGAAAAAATGTGAATTTTGATGCATTTTTTGCCAATACAATGTTTCACGAAGTGGCGCATGGTTTAGGGATTAAAAATACCATCAACGGGCGTGGCACAGTGCGCGAGAACTTGAAAGAATACGCTTCTGCCCTAGAAGAAGGAAAAGCTGATATTTTAGGACTTTATATGGTTTCAGAACTGCTCAACAAAGGCGTACTTGATGGAAACGAAAAAGATTTTATGGTTACTTTTATGGCGGGCATTTTCCGTTCGGTGCGATTTGGAGCTTCCAGTGCACACGGGATTGCCAATACCATTCGTTTTAATTATTTTAAAGAGCAAGGTGCTTTTTCTAAAAACAGCGACGGCACCTATGTGGTAAACTTTGATAAGTTTAAAGACGCCGTGGAGAGCCTTAGCCGTTTAATCTTGACGCTCCAAGGCGACGGAGATTACGAAGGCGTAAAACGATTGGTTGAAAAATACGGGAAAATTTCTCCAGAATTACAGAAAGATTTAGACAAGTTAAACCACGATAATATTCCTGTGGACATTGATTTTATTCAAGGAATAAAAGTTTTAGGCTATAAGTCTTAATTTTTCTTTTTCAGAATTAAAGACATAAAGTAAAAAGCAGTCATAACCCCTGCTAGAATCAAGGCGATGCGTCCAACGACATCGCCTGATTTTGTATAAGGCGTGAGCTCGCTGTTAAGATGCACCTCGCCACGCAAAAATCCTTTTTCATCATAAGGCAAAGATTTTACAATATCTCCTCGCTGATTGATGAATGCCGAAATTCCGCTATTGGCAGCACGCACCACATCTCTCCTATTCTCGATAGCTCGGAGCTTGGCATATTCCAAAAATTGTTTGTGCCCCTGCGTATTGCCCCACCAAGAGTCGTTGGTACTTACAGAAATGAAATTTGCACCATTTTTCACAAATTCAGAAACAAATTCTCCAAAAATAGATTCGTAGCACACCAGCGGTGCCACTTTTCCATTGTTTAATGTATTGCTAAAAACGCTTCGCTCCTCTTGCGTAGTAAGCGAATTTACACTGCCACCAAAATCAAGCATGGCATCGCCGAGCAATGGTTTCAACACCGACATGTATGGGAATAGCTCCACACCTACCACCAATTTTGATTTAAAATAAGTTTGCACAGAATCCTTAGTATTCAACTGAGCAACAGCGTTATAATGATTAAGCCAGCCACCGTTTTTCATTTCTATTGCCGTAGGATTTGGCATTTCTTCTTGGTTAAAGAATTTCACGGCATCCATACCAGAAATAAAATTCACTTGCGGATGATAGCGTACAAACTCTTTGATTCTCTGAATATAATAATCACTCTCTACATCATTTAACACCACATTATCCAGCCCAGGGAAAGCCGTTTCTGGCACAATCACAAATTGAGTAGAATCCGTAATTCCTTTTTGGGCTAAATTGAGCAAATCCATCAAAATCTGATCTCCCGATAGTTGGTATTTTTCCCGATACGGATCCAATTTTGGCTGAAGCAAAACAACTTCTACCGATTGTTCTGATTTTTCTACATAATTATTGTACATAATGTAGGAACCACCAATCGGCAACAGCATGGTGAAAATGCCCAAAATTAGCATTTTTTTGCCCCATGCTTTCTGATGTTCCAAAAATGAATTAATGCCCAAAAACAAAAATTCATTGACTAAAATTACCCAAAGCGTTCCGCCCAAGGCTCCCGTTACGCTGTACCATTGCACCCACTTGTGAAAGCTGGCAAAAGCGTTTCCTAAATTTAACCAAGGCCAAGCAAAATCCCAATTTAAGTGTAATTTTTCAAGGAAAATCCAAATCATGGGCAAAAATGCATAACCTAAAAAATTACCGAATTTAAGTCTTATTTTGTGGAAAAACAGAAAAGCAAGCGACATCAATAAACTATTGACAATCACAGCAAAAAGATAAGCAAACCAAGCTTGTTGCAATTCGCTCAAAGTGGCATCGGTCTCGGGATGTGCGTGGCTAAGCCATGAATAAGTGAGCGCATTGAAGATTAAAAATGTAAATAAACTTAATCCAAAAATTTTAAGTCCTTTCTTGCCAAATTCAGCTTCAGAGAATTGTCTTTCAATCAATAATAAGGGAATGAAGGCAAAAAACACCAACAATGGAAAGCCATTGGTAGGCCAACTTAAAACGAAAAGCAAGCCCGCAATTAGGGCTAATAAAACTGATTTCCACATAAAAGCAAAGGTATAAATTTTATTTTTTCTAAAAATTTAATTTGCAGTTTATCACTTAAAACTTTTATCTTTATTAAAATTTTTTTAAAAGATTTTCCAACCTTTTGATCAAAAAATTCGTTTGTATAGATAGAAAGCAAATTCTATGGGAAAAATAATTCCAATGCAAAACACTTGTACACTGCTACGGGAAGTGCAGCAAAACAATCGCCGAGCGCAGCGCAAGCTGTATGAGCGATATGCGCCTCGCTTGTTGAGTGTTTGCCATTGGTATATCAAGGATTTTGAGTTTGCGCAAGATGCGATGAGCCGAGCTTTTTTAAAGATTTTTAACTCAATTTTGGAGTTTAAAGGCACCGAAGAAAAAGCACTCTACAGCTGGATGCGCAAAATTACCGTGAATGAATGTTTGGATTTTTTGCGCAGCAAAATGGCTAAAAATTCGTTTGACTATTTAGAAGATTTGCACGAGCAAATTGCCATGCCAAACCTTTCGCAACTGACGGAAAAAGAACTCGAAAACATCTTAAACATCTTGCCCACAGGTTGCAGAATTGTTTTTGTTCTCTATGTTTTAGAAGACATGAAACACCACGAAATCGCTGAGAAATTAGGCATTTCGGTAGGAACGAGCAAATCGCAAGTAGCCTATGCCAAAAAAATATTAAAAACGAATTTATCAAAAGAAACACTCTATGCACAATAATTGGAAAAATCAATTAAAGGATAAAATGAACCAAAGGGAAATTAAGCCCGATGATACCCTTTGGAATAAAATTGAACAGGATTTAAATACCGAAAAACCAAAATCGTTTTTTTGGACATATTTTTCGGTGGCGGCTTCGGTTTTGCTTTTGATTGGCTTAGGCATTTATCTTTATCCCGAAAAATCTATGCCTAAAGTGGCTACTCAAAACACCTCTTCTGCTCCCTCAAAAGGGATAGAAATACAACAAGTTAAGCCAAAAATTACTACAGAAAAAACTGAAATTGAGCCTAAAACGCCCGAAATTCAGCCTAAAGAAAAAACGCAAATTGCGACCACAACAACAGATGATTTAGCCAAGAAAAAAGCATTGAAAAACGAGATTCTACAGTCTATTCAGCAGATTGATGATTTGCTTGCTGCTCATCCAGAGCTGAAAGATTCTTTGCAAAAAAAATCGCCTGCAATGCGTTATGTTTCGGCACAGGAATTACTCGCCAGTGTGGAAAACGAAAAAATGCCACAAACACCGTATGAGTATGTAAACATGGATACACAACAGCTTTTGGCGCAAGTAGAAGATGAAATCTTTAGCGAAAAATCTCCGCAACTTTTGGATTTCATTTCCAAAAATTTAAAGAAAATACATTTAGCCCTTCAAAATAAAATTTCAAAATAATACACATATGAAAAAGTTTACTTTATGGATTAGTTTTGTGCTACTCTGCTCCACAGGATTGGTAAATGCACAATTTTTTGAATCTCAGGTAAAAGCTATTAAAAACCGAATTGATTCCATCACGACAAGCGAAAAAAATCTTTTAAAAACTGAAATTAAAAAGATTGATGAATCTTTTAACAAAAAAGAAATTGACCTGGCTACAGCTAAACAAATGAAACTTGATGCTGCTCAGAAATCAAGCGAAAACATCAATCAAAAAGTGGAAAAAGAGAAAGAACAATTGGATTTGCTTTTGAGCCAGCAAGTGAGCCAAAGCATTAAAAAAGAAAGTATAAACAACTCGACCGATAGCATTGTGATCGTTCGCAAGAAAAATTCTATCAAAGTTACTACTTCATCGCACCCAAAAGACAAACGCAAAGAAGTGAGATTTGATAATGGCTATTCGGGACTGACTTTTGCCATTGGATTGCACGCACTGGATGGCGATATTGCGAAGGATTTTAAAGTTTGGGGGTCCAAATCGATTGAGATTGGCTATGTGAGAAACTTCAGTTTGGTAAAAGATAATTCGCTTACATTTCACTATGGCTTGTCGCTTATGATTGATAAATTAAAGTTTAAAAACAATGATTATTTTGTGAATAAAAATGGGGTGACATCTGTGGAGCAATATCCATTAGATTTAAGTAAATCAAAACTTAAAACTACTTATTTAATTCTGCCCGTAACATTTAATTATAATTTCCCTTCTCCAAGTAATTCTGAAGGATTTAGAATGGGCGTAGGTGCCTATGCAGGAACTTTGCTGAACGAAAAACAAGTCTTGCGTTACCGAAATGAGAATGGTAGCAAAATACGCGAAGCGGTAAAAAACAATTTAGACGCTACTCAATGGATTTATGGCGTTTCGGCACATTTTGGCTATGGTGCTTGGATTTTTTATGCCAAATACACACTCACACCATTGTTTGAAAACGCACCGAGCAAATCGTATCCGTTTTCCATTGGCGTGCGTTTTGGATACTAAAATTTCTCCCCTATTATAATTAAAAAGGCAATTTCTCACGGTTTAGTTGATGTTTTTAAGTTTAAAATCATCACGAATAATATTTCCATCGCGGAATGATTTCAAACAAGCCGTAGCCCACAAATGTAAAAAGCGTGAACATCGGTAACAAAGTTTTTTGTAAGGAAAACTCAGGATTTAAAATCACAATAATGAATAATGCAGAGGCTGTCGCATAAACGCCCCATTTTTTGTATTGATAGGTAAACCAAAGGGCTACAAGCGTAATTATTGCCATGGCGAGCACCGTGTAGGTGTACCAAAGTGGCTCAATCCCAAGTGTAGGGTCGAGCTGAACGGGATCTTCGATAATTCTTTTTACTCTAAAAAATGAAAAAGAAATGGTCATAATGGCTACAAGTATCAAAACTAGTTTAAAGCCTAAGCTTTTTTCTGGCGTAGCGTCTGGAAAATAATTTGAATCTCTCATAATTTAATTAATATTCGATTTTTTCTATACGTAAGTTTTGGGTATCTCGCTCGATAAAATTTAAAATCTCAGGAAAAACTACCTTATTTCTCCAGCTTGGGCGATATCTTGGCAAATGCCCTGCCCCATTCATCACTACCAAACGATGTGGGATATTTGCCTCCGTTAGAGCTTTGTCTAGTGCAAAACCTTGCGATTTGTTTACCAATAAATCGGTAGTTCCTTGGAACATCAAAGTAGGTTTATTTGCTAGATTAAACAACGGACTTGCTTCTTTGAAACTTTCGGGGATTTTTTCTCCGAGTTTGTATCTATCTCCCACGGCGATAGACATCGTACGCTTGGTGTACCAATGGTAAAATTTCTTATCGGTATATGCTTTTGAGTAAAAATCCGTAGGCGATGACATTGAAATCACTTTAGACACATTTTCTGGATGTTCGTGCGCATACATTAGCGTTAAATGCCCGCCCGCACTCTCTCCTAGCATGATATAGGGAGCAGATGGCAAATGATATTTTTTGGCATTTTTCTTTAAAAACTCTATGGCTTGTGAGACATCTGCCAATTGATCTTTATAATTAATTTTTTTGTTTGCCAAACGATAAGTGATACTTGCTGTAGGATATTGCTTTTTGTGCAAAAAATTCTGAATGCCACGCAAATGCCAAGGCTCGCCCAAAATCCAGCCGCCACCATGAATGATGACTACCAGTGGCTTATTATCCCTAAATGCAGGCAGAAACAAATCCATGCGATGCCTTTTATTTTCGCCATAAGAGAGGTTAAACTCCTTGGTTCCGCCATAGTAGTCTGTCGTTTTTTTATAATTGTGACATGAAGCAAATACCATAACGATTGAGAATATCAATAATCTTTTCATCATTAAATTTTTTAGCTCAAAAAATTAGCCAAAATGTATTTTTTTACTTTTTAATTAATCTTAGAAAAATAATGGACAAGATAAAAAAGATACCCAGACATAACGCCGAATACTGCATACTCCCCATAAGATAAAGCACTTGGGCAAATATAAAACTTCCTAAAATCAACGCTAATTTTTCTACAATGTCATAAAAACTAAAATAAATGGTATTGTCATTCGATTTAGGCAAAAGCTTAGAATAAGAGCTTCTGCAAAGCGATTGCACTCCGCCCAAAACTAAGCCTACTGCCGCCCCCATGGCATAAAATTCTGCCGTAACATATTTATCATCTCGGTGTATTAAAAAAGCGGAAAAACAAATCCCTGCCCAGATGACTAGCCCCACTTGTAGGGCTGGCAAATTCCCCATTTTCTTAGATAAATAAGCAAAAAGATAGGAGCCTCCAACTGCCACAAACTGGATTAAAAGTATGGCAATAATCAAATTGGTAGAATCTAAGCCCAGTTCTTGGTCGCCAAATCTACTTGCCATGTAATTGATAGTTTGAATACCAACACTCAAAAAGAAAAATGCTAATAAATAATATTTTAATCGCTGAATTTTAAAGAGTTCCTGCCCCACTTTAAAAAGCTCGCGATGTGCATGTTTCCATATTTTAGATGTTTTATGGCTGGGCTGAGTATAGCTGTTTGGCAAATGTTTAAAAGTGTATTGTGCAAAGCCAATCCACCAAAGGGCTACGAGCAAAAACGAATAACGCGTTAATTCTTTGCTCACAAACATAATCATAACTAAACAGAAAATGAGCAAAATTGCTGAACCTATATAACCATAAACAAAGCCTTGAGCAGATAGCTCATCTTGCCTATCTTTGTCGGCAATTTCGGGCAAATACGCGTTGTAGAACACCAAGCTCCCCCAGTAGCCCACACTTGCGGTGATACTCCCAAGAATCCCTATCCAAAGTGTTTCTTCGTTGGTGAAAAAGAACAAAGATGCACACCCCAACGAACCTAAAACCGAAAAAATCTTTAAAAATCGCTTTTTATTCCCAATTTGGTCTGAAATAGCGGAAAGTATGGGCGAAAGCAAAACCACAATCACAAATGATGCTGTAATGGAATAAGAATACAAAATATCCTTATCAGAAAATTGAATGCCAAAGACTTTCACGCCCTCTTGCTCGCTGAGCACCGCCCCGAAATAAATCGGAAAAATCGCGGTGGTAATCACTAATGAATACACCGAATTTGCCCAGTCATAAAACGCCCATGCAAATTGCTGTTTTTTGAGTTTATCCATAAAATTTTAGTTCAAAATAGAAAAGCTACCCGCACACACATCGCTGTTGGTGGATAGCTTTTTTGGTCTTAATTTTTTGTAATCATAAACTCTTAAAACGGCATTCCAGGAATCTGTGGCATTCCTTGTCTTGCCACGCGTTCCAGTTCTGCATCATATTGATTTTGAGCTTTTTCAAGTGCTTTATTTAAAGTAAGGATTAAATAATCTACTAGTTGCTCTTTGTCTTCCAAAAGTTCGTCGTCTATCTTGATTTCTTTTACTCTTCCCGCTTTTGAAACTTTTACTTCTAGCAAATTATCAGATGATTTTTCATCTAAAAATTCGTTTTTCATAGCTTCTTTAGCGTTTTGAATTTTTTGTTGAGATTCTTGTAATTGCCCCAACATTTTCATCATGTCCATAGTTTCAGTTTTTGGTATTAAACTCGCCTCAAAAATACAAAAAAATTGTAATTATGCTTATTTTTTTGAGTTTAATCAAGAATTTCTTGCGTCTTGATCAATTTTTATTGCAAAGTTCTTTTCTGTGCCATAGAGTTTAAGCTCACGAATATCGGCAGGGAGATTGATGTTTGCCGCCACCAATTGATTTTTGACTTCGCGAATGATTCTTCCTCGCAACACATTAGATGCCACTTTGTAATCCTTGGTCGCTACCCAGAACAGCACTTTTAAATTCACAGCACTTGCAGCCAATTCATCTTCAATCACAAAACTTTTGTGTGTGGCAGTTTTCATTACATTTGGGTGCTCGTCTAGGATTTTTTGGATAATATCTTTAGCTTGGTCAATGTCGTCTTCGTAGCCAATTCCCACGATAAAATCCATTCGGTAGAAACCGTCAATTGTATAATTTTCAACAGGTTTGGTAAGCACATCGCTGTTAGGGATAAAAATATCTCGCCCATCTGAGGTTTTGATGTGAGTATATCTAAAATTCATGGCTTGCACGCTCCCAAAATGAGAATCGATCTGAATACTATCGTTGATATTAAACGGACGATTGAAGGCTAAAATAATTCCTGCTAAAAAGTTTTTCCCGATGTCTTGAAAAGCAAAACCCAATATCAACGCGGCTCCTCCCGCTGCCCCCAAAATAGCACCTGCTACACTACTAAGCCCCGCTACTTCTAGTGCCAACATGGCAGAAATTAAGAATAAAATCAGCTGAACGGTTCTGGATAAGAATTTAGCCATCAGCGGATCATTTGCCTTGTTTAGAAATCTCTTTTGATAAATTCCAGTAATGATTTTTGCCAATAAGCTTCCTAGGATAATGATTAAAAGCCCTACGATTAAACTCGGCAAATGGGATAAAAGTTTATCGTAATGATCTTGTACAGAATCTTTTACTAAATCCAAAGATTTCTCTGCCTCGTTTGCAATGTTTGTTTGTTGTTGTAGTAATATAAGCATTTTTTGTGTTTATCTTTTAAAATTAAATTGGACTGCAAAACTAAGGTTTTATTTTTTCATTCAAAAAACTAGTTTTCTCTTTTATTGTATATTTGTACTTTACTAAATACTGAATATGAAATTGCTAAAATATATTGCGCTAGTTACAATTTTAGCGGCATGTAAAGGTCGTGTAGAGCAAGAGATTATAGTTGCTAGCCCTATTGATATTTCCGACAACGAAATCACAAATTATGTGGAGTATTGCAACAATAGATTTGATATTTGCATGAATTATCCTAGTAACTTTAATCCAGAACCAGAGCCTACCAACGGCGACGGGCGTGTATTTAGCAATAAACCAGATGGTGCTGAAATTAGAATTTTTGGCACTACTTTTTCGCCAAGAACTCAGCTGGAAGAAATTGTGCAGTCCATGAAAAAAGAACTGGAAATTTATAATTTAAAACAAGATAAAAATCGTGTAGAAGTCTTTGGTTTTGACAAAGAGAACAATAATCTTTATCACGAAATTTTAATCATAAAAAAACAAGCTAAAAGCAAAAATGATGAGCTTTGTAGCTTGTCTTTCACCTATCCTCACGCCAAGCGCAAGAAGTTTAAGTCTTATTGGAGAATTATCTCAAACTCTTTTAAGTAAACTTTTCGTTAAGTTTTTTCCAAAGTAAATCTTTGAGCTCTTGAAGTCCCGTTTGTGCCACTGAGGAAATGAACACATGTGGCACATCTTTAGGCAATTGTTTAGCAATTTCTGCCTTTAATTCATCATCGAGCATATCCGATTTTGAAATGGCTATCACAAAATCCTTATCGAGCAATTCTTTGTTATAATTCTCTAGCTCGTGTTTCAAGATTTCATATTCTCTTGCATAATCTTTAGCATCTGCTGGAATCAAAAACAATAAAAGTGCATTTCGTTCAATGTGTCGTAAGAATCTATGTCCTAAACCTTTACCCTCCGATGCTCCTTCAATAATCCCCGGAATATCCGCCATCACAAATGAGTCGTGATTGCGATATTCTACAATTCCCAAATTCGGGGTGAGTGTCGTAAATTCATAATCCCCAATCTTCGGTTTGGCTGCCGTAAGCACCGAAAGCAGCGTAGATTTTCCAGCATTTGGGAACCCTACCAAACCCACATCTGCCAACACTTTTAGCTCAAAAGTAGCTTGCATTTCCTTGCCAGGCTCGCCTGGTTGCGCATAGCGAGGTGTTTGGTTTACCGATGTTCTAAAATGCCAGTTTCCGAGCCCTCCACGCCCACCGTGGAGCAACACTTCTTTTTGCCCATCTTCAGTGATTTCAAACAGCTGATGCCCCTGCTCATCTTTTACTACTGTACCAAGCGGCACTTCGATATATACATCTTCGCCATCGGCACCCGTGCTTCGTTGCTTGCCACCATTTCCACCATTTTCAGCCTTTAGGTGGCGTGTATATCTTAGATGGAAAAGTGTCCAGCGGTGGCTATTGCCCACGACAATAATGTTTCCTCCACGCCCACCGTCTCCCCCATCAGGACCTCCTTTGGGCACATATTTTTCTTTGCGCAAATGTGCAGAACCAGCTCCTCCTTTCCCGCTGGCTACACTGATTCTTACATGGTCTATAAAGTTGTCTTGCATTGTTTTTTTTGTTTTTTATTGTTAACTAAATAAAGTGTACATCTTTTAAATACTCTTCGCCCAAACTTTCGTTGATATGAGCTATGATTTTGGCTTTGCCATAACTAAATTCTGATTTAAACGCAGGAGAAGTCAATCGAACATATAAAACTTGATTTTTAACAAAAATCGTCTCGGTCATATTTTTCACAAAATCGCCCATTTGCACGTGCCATGCATCGATGACTTGGCTCTCCTTCACTTGATTGCGGTAGCCATATTTATCTACAAAGTTGGAAAGTCCCTCTGCCAAACTCACTAAATTCTGTTTTTTCTTCATAGAAATTTAAGTTATAATTTAAACACTTTGTGGTCATCATTGATTTTGGCAATGATTGATTGGGTGCGCTCGGGGTGCGTATCGGATATAAAAATTTGCCCAAAATGCTCCTCATTTACCAATTTTATCAATTGCTCCACACGCGACTCGTCTAATTTATCAAAAATATCGTCTAAAAGCAATATCGGCGTTACATTTTTTTGTTCTTTGATGATTTCTAATTCCGCTAATTTCAATGCAATTAAAAAAGATTTTTGCTGTCCTTGCGAACCGAATTTTTTGATTAAATGCCCTCGAATATTAAATTTCAAATCATCTTTGTGCACGCCCTGCGTGGTGTACTGCACCAATTTGTCTTTAATTAAAGATTCCTCTAAATAAGTTTCAGGATTCACTTCCAAATCAGATTGATACACGATTTCCACCTCCTCTTTTTCTTGCGAAATAAAGGCATAATATTTCTGAAATTTGGGCTGAAATGATGCTAAAAAGTCTTTTCTTTTTTCAAAAATATCTTTGCCCAATTTTAAAATTTCTTCATCAAAAATCGAAAGTTGCAAAGCATCAAAACTGTGATTGGCGGCAAAATATTTGAGCAAGGCATTACGCTGAGAAAGCACCTTATTATATCTTAATAAATGATTGAAATACACCGAATCTGATTGCGAAATGATGCGATCAACGAACTTTCGACGCACATCGCTGCCCTCGGTAATCAAATCGCGATCGTAGGGCGAAATAATCACCACGGGGAACTCCCCCACATGGTCGGCAATGCGCTCGTAGGTTTTCTGGTTGCGTTTGGCATTTTTCTTTTCGCCTTTTTTCACGCCACACTGCACCCATTCTTCTTTTTGATTTTTGAAAAACCAACCTTCCACAAAAAAGAAATCTTGCGAAATCCTAATATTTTGGGCATCGCTGGCGTTGAAATAACTTTTAAAAAGGCTCAAATAATACACCGCATCGAGCAAATTGGTTTTGCCCACGCCATTGTTCCCCACAAAGGCGTTAATCTTTGGGGAAAACTCCAATTCTTTCTCCTCGAAATTCTTGAAATTGATTAAGTGAATCTTTTTTAAATACATTTTTACAAAGGTAATGTATTTCTTTTATTCACTCTAATTTTAGTCAAAAATCGTTTTTTGGGTGTTTTTTTTGGATTTTATGGCTAAACTCGTGTGGTAGTCATTCCGAACTCGTTTAGGAATCTCTTTGTGTAAGACCCTGAAACAAGTTCAGGGTGACACAACGCAAAAGTATATTTGATTCTCTCTATCATTCCGAACTCGATTCGAATATAAATTCTTTAATAAAAAAAATCGCTCAGCCGTTTTGGCTGAGCGAAGAGAAACCATAAAAATAATTAAAATGATTAATTTCCTTTTTTATAATCGGCTAAAAATTGTGCCAATCCTTTGTCTGTCAATGGATGATTAAGCAATGCTAAAATCGCGTTCAATGGCGAAGTCACTACATCTGCTCCAATTAGCGCACATTGATTGATGTGCATTGGGTTTCTAATCGATGCGGCAAGAATTTCTGTTTCAAAAGCATAATTGTCATAAATCGTGCGGATATCTGCAATCAATTGCATGCCATCTTGCGAAATGTCGTCTAAACGCCCCACAAATGGCGAAACATAAGTCGCCCCCGCTTTGGCTGCCAACAAGGCTTGCCCTGTGGAAAATACTAGTGTACAGTTAGTCCTAATTCCGTTATCGGCAAAATATTTTATCGCTTTCACCCCGTCTTTAATCATTGGGATTTTTACTACAATTTGCTCGTGTAGGCTTGCCAGCTCCTCGCCTTCTTTCACCATGCCATCAAAATCTGTGGCAATGACTTCGGCACTCACATCTCCCGTAACGAGTTCGCAAATCTTTTGATAATGCTTCAAAATATTTTCTTTCCCCGTGATTCCCTCTTTTGCCATGAGCGAAGGATTGGTCGTTACACCATCTAAAATGCCCAAATCTTGTGCTTCTTGAATTTGGTCTAAATTGGCTGTGTCTATAAAAAATTTCATATCGTTTTAAATTTATTTTACAAGGTACGAATTTTTATTCAAATTTCATTGAAAGCTATTCGTTTTTAATTTTTATTTAATATTTTAAAGTCGCTTTAATTTCAAATTTAAAGTTTAATTATTATCTTCGCCAAGAATTAAATTTAAAAGTTATGGCGATAGTAGCACCTTCTATGCTGGCGGCAGATTTTCTACATTTAGACAAAGACATTCAAATGGTAAATGAAAGCCCTGCCGAGTGGTTTCATCTTGATATTATGGATGGCGTTTTTGTACCCAATATTTCTTACGGAATGCCTGTGATAGAGGCGATCCGCAAAGCGACCGACAAATTTCTAGATGTGCATTTAATGATTACCCAGCCCGAACGCTATACGCAGACTTTTAAAGCTTGTGGTGCCGATTTGCTAAGCGTGCACTATGAAGCTTGTCCGCACTTGCACCGAAATATTCAGCAGATTAAAAACGAAGGAATGCAAGCGGGTGTGGCGCTGAATCCGCATACACCTGTGCATTTGCTTGGCGACATTATTCAAGATTTGGATTTGGTTTTAATTATGAGTGTGAATCCTGGATTTGGCGGACAAAAGTTTATTGAGAATACTTATAAAAAGGTAGCCGAAGTAAAAGATTTAATTCTACAAAAAAATGCTTCCGCCCTCATCGAAGTAGATGGTGGTGTGGATGCGAGCAATGCTGCAAAACTCACTGAATGTGGTGCTGATGTTTTGGTAGCGGGAAGTGCCGTTTTTAAAGCTGAAAATCCTTTAGCAATCATAGAAAAATTACAAAATGCCTAGTCCATCTCAAGAGGCACTTGCATGGGAAAAAGTGCTAAATTTCTTCAAAGAACATCTCACCGACGGCGCCCCCCCCAATCTCGACACGATTCTATTTTTAATTGGCGTGCAGGAGCTAGGCATGGGACACCGCAGGTATAAAAAAGATGAAAAGGTGAATTTAATGCACATTGCCGTGTGCCGATTGCTTGAGCCATATGGCTACTACCGATTTGAAGGCAAAGATGCCGATGGCTGGCCACATTTTGAAGTGCTGGAACAATTGCCCCAATTGAAAGCCAATGAACAAACGCTTTTGATGAAAAAAGCGATTATTCAATATTTTGAAACCCAAGGGTTAATTTAAGAAAAGAAAGTGAGCCTATAAGCCGGATTCTGTCATTTCTCTCACGAGAAACGCCTTGCCATTTATCTACATTTAGCATTACTGCTAAACTCTAGCTGCTTACCCCTTGGCATCGGACGAGCCGCCCTTATCAGCCAATATACATAGCATTGCACCACGCAGAGTTTACCTGATTTCACTACAGCCGTACTGTACATTCTTTCTGCTGCACTAGTCCTCCTTGCCCTTCCGAAGAAAAACAAGTGGCGGGTGTTACCCGCTGCGTCGCCCTATGGTGTCCGGACTTTCCTCGTACCCTCGCTCAGGCACGCGACAAGGCGGCTCACTTAAGTTTGCAAAGATAGATTTTTTATAATTGCTATAAAATTTTTGGTTAAAAATAAATTTAAGTTTTCTGTTTAAATGCTGAAATAGAATGCAAAAAAATGCAAGAAATTAATTTCCTGCATTTTTTAAATTTGGTTATTCTTATTGATTATAATTTTCCCAGCCATTTTTAAGGTACTTTTCATTGGGACTAAACTCTGCCACGCCTATATCTAGATCACCGCTATTAGGGATTCTATAATCTCCGAAATTAGCAGGAATTTGTTTCTTAGTTTTGTAATCGGTAAAATGTCCTGTAAAATAATTATTATTAAAACTATCTGATACAAAGCCCATTCCATCATATAGCAAATGATTATCATTAGTCAAAATATATTTTGATGTAAACTCCCCATCAAAAGAACCTGCGTTTTTCGCTTTTTTATCCATGTCTAAATGTACTTTGAATTTAGCCTTCCCCTTTATCCCATCAATAACAAAATTTTTGCTTTTCGGTTTTTTATAAACTTTTGATTCTATTAATTCGAAAGTCCCAGTAAAAGGAACAAAATTTCCGTTTCCGATTTTTGTATTTCCCGTAACATTATAAATATAAGGATTTTGGGAATCTTTTTTCACAGAAGTGAAATCCAATTGCCAGCGGGTGTAATTGTCGCCAACAGCTCCCAAAATAGCACCACGCTCTACTACTTTTTTATACCCTTCGTTATCTATGCCCTCAAAAGTTTTTGAACTAATCAAACTAGCGTAATCGAATGATTTTTCAGGGAAAATATTATTAAACAAATCATCTTGTGCAAACATTGCATTTGACAAAATCACCGTGAGCATCAAAAATATTTTTTTCATGATTAAAATTTTAACATTTATTAAATTTAATAGATTTAATTTTCAAAATTTATGCCAATATAATTTTCAAACACAAAAAAAAGTAAATAATTTTCACAAAAAAAATCATTTGAGAGATTAAATTTCAAATTATCAAGACTTTTAATTACAAAAACGCCATAAGATTATCCACGCCTAGATTATCATTTTTTATGAAACCTTCGCCTGCGTCTTTCCAGATGATGCGTCCCATGTCCTTGGCTCTGTATTCAATACTTTCGGTAAAGTTTTTGTTTGAAATGGCTGTTTCTGGTTCTGTAGAATTTGGATCATGAAACTGTGATTTATACGCCAAACAAGATTGAATCTTTTGGTCTAAAAATCCCGTAATATCCACAATGAAATCTGGTGTGAGTGGTTGCCACTGAATGTAGCTAAATATATGTTTTGGTCGCCATGGCTCCTGCCCTGTTTCAATTTTCTTTAATCCTGAAAGAAAAGCCGCATTCTTCACCAATTCGTGTGCACGCGCATGATCGATATGGCGATCGTTTGGTGCCGAAGTGATTACAATTTCTGGCTGATACTTACGAATGATTTCTATGATTTTTAATTGATGTTCGGTATCGTTTACAAAAAATCCGTCTTTCATTTTTAAATTTTCTCTTGCCGAAATGCCTAAAATTTCGCCCGCCTTTTTTGCCTCTTCCATTCGGATTTCTCTGCTTCCACGCGTTCCTAATTCTCCTTGTGTAAGGTCGAGAATACCTACTTTATATCCCTGTTTTGCCATCTTGGCAAGGGTTCCGCCACAACCTAGTTCTACATCGTCTGGGTGCGGACCTGTGGCTAATACATCTAATTTCATAAAAATCGTTTTTTTTTGATATTTTTTTTAATCTAGACTTTATTCCTCAATTTTTAAGCCATAAAAATACATTTTTTGGTTATTTTTCAACAAAAGAGAAACGCTCCCACATTGGAGCGTTTAGTAAAAATTCGATTTTTTAATATTTTTCTATACTTTACGGTTTAGATAACCACTATAGTCTGAAATTTCTGCCGTGTAATCGCTGTGCATATAAGAGGATTTAATCAAAAAATCGGCAGTGGCAGGACAGCACGCCATCGGGATATTCCACACTACGCCTAATCTAAGAAGGGCTTTGACATCGCTGTCGTGGGGCTGAGCTTCCATGGGATCCCAAAAGAAAATCACCATATTTATTTCGCCTGCAGCAATCATGGCTCCTAATTGCTGATCGCCTCCAAGTGGACCACTCATTACGCGACTCACCTTTACGCCCAGTTTTTCCTCGAGCACTTTTCCTGTGGTTTGTGTCGCTACGAGATTGTGCCTTTTAAGCTCCTCTTCGTGACGATCTACCCACTGTGCAAGCTCTTCCTTTTTGTGATCATGCGCTACGAGTGCTATTGTTTTTTTTACGGGAATTTCTCTTACTTTTTCCATGTGAGAATTTTATTTTTTGTTAGGTTTTTCTTCTTTTTGTAGCTCTTTGTCTTGAAATTTTTGTACGATTTCAAACATTTTTTGGCTGTCTTTTTTATTCTTTTCTAATTTTTTAATGAGCTTGGTGGTAGGGCTTTGCGGATAAAATTTTGAAAATCTGTCAAATTCTTCTTGCACATTTTCTACAAAATCACCATCTCCCGTGATGATTGGGCAATTTTCCGTTCCTAAAAGATATATTTGTTGCAGGGCTAAATAATCTTTGATTGCTTTTTTTGCCCATATAGTGCCCTTGTAATCATTCATATAACGCTCATAATCGGCAATTAATTCGCCTAATTGTTCCCATGGCGTTGCCAGATCTCCCTCGATATATACAATTTCGTCTTGGGTTTTGTTTTGCAGTGCTAAATAATTTTTAAACTGAGGCGAGAGATAATCGCTAAAGATATTAGACATAAAATCTTTGTCATAGCGAATATTGTATTTTCCATCGTTCATGCGATAAGTTTCGATGCCCACACGCGCCATTTCTTCTTCAGTTTTCTCGATGGGCGATGGTGGCGGAATTTCCTGCCCCTCTGCGTTATGATGGTATTCGTAGTAATTTTCCAAATATCCTTTCTTGCTTTGAATTAAATTTTGCAATAAAGTTGCAAACTTTTTCTTTGAATCTAAGTACAAAGAATCTGCCTGAACTCCAGACATTGTTTTTAATTCTTCAGCGATTAATTCTTTATTTAATTCTATTTTCTCTAAATCATCGGTAGTGTTTATCAATTTCTTAGAAATCTTTTCAATCGGTGATTCTTGCGCTACAACTTTGATTTCGTCTTGTTTTTTTTGGTTTTGTTGGCACGAAAGCATGAGTACACTGGCAACTGAAATGAGAAAATATCTTTTATAATTCATCGTAAGAAATTCTTTTGAAAATATGGATTTATTTAGTGTTTTTTAATTAATTACTTCAACTGCACAAATTTAATTAAATTCTCAGAGAAATCCACGAGTTAAGTTACAAAGTTTTAAATAATCTTTTCAAGTGTTCGCTACTTATAGCTGAAAATATTAAATTTTGATTTGCTTTTAATTAAACAAGTTCTACAAAATAAAAAAGTGCAAAAAATATCATTTTTTGCACTTTCATGAAATCTGTAATTTATTTCGAATCAAAGAAATGAGAAATTTCCTCTTGTTGTGGTCTTTTTTCGTCCTCGCTTTCATCGTATGGTCCGTGCATGATTTTCTTGGTAAGCATGTAGAAAAATAGGCACAAAAGCAATAAATAAACCAGAGTAAATAATACTAGTGAGAACATAATTTGATTGGCACTCACGGCTTTGCTCAAGGCATCGCTCGTGCGTAAAAGTTTATAAACTACCCATGGCTGGCGTCCCATTTCGGCTGCAAACCAACCTACTTGATTGGCGATTTGTGGTAAAATCACACTGAAAACAAAAATTCTTAAAAGCCATTTTTTCTGAAATAATTTGCCTCTATACAGCTGGATTGATGCGTACACGCACAACAAAATTAAAAATATTCCAATGGCTACCATGAGGTGATAAAATTGGAAAATTGCATTGATCTGTGTCGGGATTTCATCTTGCGGAAAACCATTTAATCCCCTTACAGGTGCATCGAAATCATGGTGCGTCAAAAAGGACAACCCGCCAGGAATATAGAGCCCAGTAACTTCTTGTGTTTTCTGATTTACCCAGCCCATGATGTACAAATTAGCTTTAGCATCTGCGGCATAATGTCCCTCGAGTGCTGCTAATTTTTCTGGCTGATTTTTGGAAACACCATCGGCAGTAGCATGCCCAGAAAGCAATTGAGAAAGGCTCACGATTGTTGCTACAACTAAGGCATATTTGAAAGCTAATTTAGAAATTTCTACATAACGGTTTTTAACCAAATAATATGCATGTACACTTAAAACCAAAAAGACTCCAGCTAAAAATGCACCTTGCCATACATGGATGATTCTATCTACCGAAGACGGATTGAAAACCATTGCCCAGAAATCGGTAATCTCGGCGCGAGCTTCCATACCCTCGCCCACGATTTTGTAGCCTGCAGGCGTTTGCTGCCAGCTATTTGCCACCACAATCCAAATGGCAGAAAACATGGAGCCAAAGAACACTCCAATGGTGGAAACTAAATGCACCCAGGGTTTTACGCGATTCCACCCAAAAAGCAAAACGCCTAAAAATCCACTCTCTAGTGCAAAAGCAAAAATCCCTTCGGCAGCGAGTGCGCTACCAAATATGTCGCCCACATATTTTGAATAAGTCGCCCAGTTGGTTCCAAATTCAAACTCCATCACGATTCCTGTCGCTACGCCGAGCCCAAAAGTAAGTGCAAAAATCTTTGTCCAGAATTTGGCAAGTATTTCATACTCTTTCTTTTTGGTTCTAATGTATTGGCTTTCGTAGATTACCATCATAAGCCCAAGACCAATGCTGAGCGGCGGATAGATGTAGTGAAATGCAATGGTGAATGCAAATTGAATCCTTGCTAAAATTTCGGTATCCATAGTTGTATTTTTTAATCCAAAACAAAATTAAGATTAAAATTCATATTATGAATAATATTTTATGAATCATAGATTATTTCTTCTTTTAAATATCTTTTTTCCCGCTAATAGTCCATTTTAAAAAATCATCAAAACTTTAGATCAATTGATGAATATTTTTACAAAAAAAAAGAGAAGTTTTTAAATAACTCATCAAAAATTTTACTCGATGTATCGAAAATTTTGAGTGAATTATCGAAATTTTTAGGTTCACTGTACAAAACTTTGCATAGGTGGTCTAAATTTTTGCTTGATGTATCGAAATTTTTCTCTTTTCTATCCAAAAATTTCTCTTCCGTAGAGAAAATTTCTATGTCGATAGCCAAAATTAAACCTTCGATAATCTTGTTTTCTTTTTTGCTAACCTTTGTTTTCTGGGAATGAGCGAAAATTTAATCAACAATCTCTCCACTTTCTTTAAAAATTTAATCTTTGCTAAAATTTATAAACCAAATTGAAACAAAATATCTTATCTTCTTTACTTATAAATAAAGCGTAATTGTTTTTTAATTTTTTGTCCACAGAAAATTTATCCACCAAAAGATAAGAAAGCTTGGTAGAAGCCACGCCTATTCCCGCTCCTGCAACAACATCGGAGAGCCAATGCCTATTGTTGAAAACCCGCATAATTCCCACTCCCGTGGCTACCGAATAGCCTGCAATCCCTATCCAGGGCGATGTATCGCGGTATTCTGTTCGTAAAAACTCGGCAGCAGCAAAAGCAGTTGCCGTGTGCCCCGAAGGAAATGAATTATCGGCAGAGCCATCTGGGCGTGTTTTTTTTGATAAACTTTTGATGGGAGTTACGATAGAAGTCGTGATAATCACGCTTCCTGCATAAACTACAAGAGCCTTTTTCCAATTATTTTTCCCCTCTACTCCCAGTGCTTTTAATCCAAAAGCAGCCATGGCAGGAGAAAACTGAGCAATATCATCTATCTTATTATGAAAATTGGGGATATTTTTAGTCCGAAAATCTTTGACATAGCTATCCACACCTCTCAAGCTATTGTTATTCAACTCTGCAAAACCATAAATAAACAAACCACTTGGAATAATAAAATTCCTTAGTTTCTGAATATTCTGTTTAGCATCTTTTACGTCTGATGACACAGAATCCTTAGGCATATCAACCTGAGCATAAAGAAGATTGCCTGCAAGCATAAGAAAGTATAAATACTTTTTCATATAACTATTATCTCTCTAGAATACGCAAATGTAAAAAAACGAAATAATTTAAGGTTGATTTTTAAAATATTTCGTATAATTGCACTCGGAAAATACACTTCTAAAACAATCTGAAAGCGTAAAAACTTAGCGTTTTTAAGATTTAAAACTAAAAACAATCAAAATTATACAATTTTATTAATACCAAATATGTTCGATCTTAACGAATTAACGAGTAAAAAAGTTGCTGAGCTTCGCGATATTGCCAAAGATATGGGGCTTAAGGGCTTTCAACCACTTAAAAAACAGGAGTTAATCTATCTGATTTTGGATCAACAAGCATCTAATGCTGTGGCTCAAAAATCAACTTCTGACAGAAATAAGCAAAAGAAAAATAAACATTCTGAGAAGAATCAAAACGAGCAGAATGAAGCATCGCAAGAGCAGAAACAGCGTAAAAATGTTCATCAAAAAGAACAGGCACACACACCAGACGATGTTTCTAAAAGCGATAATGATAAAGACCAAAACGAGTCTAAAAACAATAACAACCGCCGCAATAATAAGCAAAATAATCGCAATCAAAATAACAATAACCAAAGCAACGGCGGAAATCAAAAGCAAAATCGCAACAACAATCAGCGAAACCAGCACAACCACTCCAATCAACAAAAGGCTAATCAGCCAAACAATAACCAGCAGAATAATAACGAAGAAAATAATAATCAAAATGCTGGGCAACAAAATCAAAAAAACAACCATCAGCAGCAAAATCAAAAGGACAAAAAGCCTAGAAATAAATTCTTGGATCCGAATTTTGAATTTGATGGAATAATAGATGCAGAAGGTGTTTTAGAAATCATGAACGAAGGCTATGGTTTCCTACGCTCATCAGATTACAATTACCTCTCATCTCCAGATGATGTATATGTTTCTCAATCTCAGATTAAACTATTTGGTCTTAAAACAGGAGATACCGTAACGGGCGAAGTGCGCCCACCGAAGGAAGGCGAAAAATATTTTCCACTTTTAAAAATAAAAGAAATCAATGGGCGCGATCCAGAATATGTGCGCGATCGTGTAGCTTTTGAGCATTTAACGCCACTTTTCCCTAATGAGCGTTTCCACATTGCAGAAAAAAACAATACTATTTCCACTCGTATTGTAGACCTCTTCTCTCCTATCGGGAAAGGACAGCGTGGTATGATCGTGGCTCAGCCTAAAACAGGTAAAACCATGCTCATGAAAGACATTGCAAATGCCATTGCAGCCAATCACCCAGAGATTTATCAAATCATTTTGTTGATTGATGAGCGTCCAGAAGAAGTAACCGATATGCAACGCAATGTGCAAGGCGAAGTAGTAGCTTCTACTTTTGACGAGCCTGCAGAACGCCATGTAAAAGTTGCCAATATTGTGCTCTCTAAAGCCAAAAGATTGGTGGAATGTGGGCACGATGTAGTGATTTTGCTCGACTCAATCACTCGTTTGGCGCGCGCCTATAACACCGTAGCACCAGCATCGGGCAAAATCTTGACAGGTGGTGTAGATGCCAACGCGTTGCACATGCCAAAAAGATTCTTCGGAGCCGCAAGAAATATTGAAGGCGGAGGATCGCTCACCATCATCGCCACAGCACTTATAGATACAGGCTCTAAGATGGACGAAGTGATTTTTGAAGAATTTAAAGGAACTGGAAACATGGAGCTCCAATTAGACAGAAGAATTGCCAACAAACGAATTTTCCCTGCCATTGATTTAATTTCATCGAGCACGCGTAGAGATGATTTGTTGCTTGATGAGCCAACCTCTCAAAGAATGTGGGCACTTCGCAAAATCATGTCTGATATGAATCCTGTAGAGGCAATGGAATTCTTAAAAAGACAAATTGAACTCACTCATAGCAACGAAGAATTTTTGGTTTCTATGAATAAATAATATTTGGAAAATCAAATTTTGATATATTTTTTACAAAAGAGAGAAAATGAAATTCTATATAATTTTGTTTTCTCTTTTTTTTATGACTGAAAATTAAAATAGTGCTTAAAAGAATAGTCTCAGCGAGGGGCATAATTACGCCCCTCGCTGAGACTATTTTCCTCAAAAAAAAACTTTAAAATTAGTTTTGCTAAAATCTATCTATTTTATTTTGCTTTAGCCTAGCATTCAAAAAAGAATTTTGTACAAAGTATAATATCAGCAATACTTCAAACAAGATTGGAATGTTGAAAGGCAACAATCCACCATCATTTATTTTTTGCAGTTTAGTTTTATCAAACTCAATCATTTGAAGTGCTTTCTCTATTTGAGCATCCGAAACTTCAGTTTGTTGAGTCAATTCAAGATTTTGCGTTAATTCTTTGTAATAAAAATTCTGTTTTTCGGCGTTTTTTACTCTTTGAGTGACATCAATAAGCAAAACAATGGATAAAATTCCTAGTAATATTCTGGCAATTAATTTTTTATTCATAATCTCTCTTATTTAGTATATCCAAATTTCCTTAAATCTTCAACTTCTTTCATTAAATAAGAACTTCCTTGATTGAGGATATAAATTTTATCTGAATTATTAATGATTTTATCATACATATGATCTGTGATTAGAAATCCTTTGTTTTTCCTTTGCTCGTTGATGACCTCAATTATTTTCTCTGTGTAAATTGGGGAGATATGGCTAAAGGGTTCATCTAACATAGAAAAATGAGACTGAGCTATGATTATTACATAAACTTCGACCAATCTCCGCTCTCCTCCCGATAAATTTGAAAAACGAGTATTTGTTTCAGATTTTAAATTAGAAAATCTTTCTAAAAATACATTTAAATCCAATTTAAAATGTTTAAATACATCTACAATTTTAAGCGAATCAGGTATAAAGTTGAACTGCGGTAAATAAGTTATTAAATCTGAATGCAAATACGCTTTCAATAATACTTTTTTGTCAATTCTCACCGATTTACTTAACGGTTTTAGCTTACCATAAATAATATTCATTAAACACGACTTTCCCTGTCCATTTCTACCAAGAATGCCCACTACTTCTCCCGTCTTGCATTGAAGATAAATGTTTTGCAATATTCTCCTTTCGCCAAATTCTAGCATTATCCCATCAGCTTCTAGAGTGTGAATCATCTCAAATAATTTATAATTATAGTCAGTGAAATAAAAACAATGAACTCTAAGGATACAATGGAACTCCAGATAAATGATTTGCTAACGCCCAAATTTAAATAGTAATACATGTTTCTGGATTTATATTCTCTTTGGTATAAAAAGATTAATCCCAGAGAAATTACTTTAACCCAAAAAGCATTACTAACAGCAGATAACCCATAGGTATAAATCATATACATGCACCAAAGAGTAATGATAAAACTTAAAATCCAAAAGCCACGATAATAAATCAATACTAATTTAAATTTCCTAATTAAATCGTTCATTTTTCATTACTAAATTAAATTTGGTGTCTTCTTTGCAAATTATCCTTTTGACATATTTTTTATTTAAATTTCAAGGAATTAATTATAGGATCCATCAATGATCTAAATTCCTGAACATTATTGCCAAGATACATAATATAGACTGTTGCGACTTTATCTTTAGCCAAAGTCACTAAATAGCAATATTTGTATTTATTTTTTGTAAAATCACCTTTAACTTCTGTAATAGTTACCGAACCAAAATCTGCGTTAAATTCATTTTTCACATCATTTGAACTCAAAGTCATAATCCTGTTTGCTTTATTTACACCACCGATGTTGCTTGCCGCAATGAGCGTATATGCATCTATATCTTTAGCTGTAATATTCTTACCTTCGAGAGCTTGGACGATTCTATAGCGAACTTCAAAATCTTTATTCGGCATTTTAATCGCAAAATCATACGGCATTTGTGCATTTTCTATCACAGGGACATTTTCAAATGATTTAGGATAATCAAAAGTTAATTGATTATCTTTTAATCTTTTATCGAATTCAGGCGTTACTTGCGCAAAGGTTAAACTCATTGCTAAAAAAGAAAGTGTTAAAAATACTTTTTTCATTTTTTTATTGTTTAATAATTTCAGCCATAAAGCTACTGTTTTTTTTGATACTTTTAAGAATTATTTAAATGAAATTTATCAATAAAAATAAAAACCAAAATCATAAATCGAATGAATCTATTTGGTGTGGAAAATTTAATTCCTTTATTCAAAAAATAAGGAAATACAAAGAAAAATGGCACCGAAATAAAAATCGGGGTTTTTAAAAACCAACTGTAAATTTCTACGCTCATAATCTTTTTTATAGTTCTCAAAATTAAATATTTAAACTTTTAAAATCAAGAATTAAACTTTAATTTACTATAAATAAGCGAAATACTCCAATTGTTGAAAAAAAATGTGCAGTTTTTGCTATAAACATTGATAAATATAGTATTTTTACATTTCTAAATAATATTCAGAAATTAATGGGTAAAATTATAGCAATTGCAAACCAAAAAGGCGGTGTAGGAAAAACCACCACAGCCATTAATCTATCGGCAGCGGTAGGAATTTTAGAAAAAAAGACACTTCTCATCGATGCAGATCCGCAAGCCAACGCTTCGTCGGGCTTGGGCATTGATATAGAAAATGTTGAAAAGGGAACTTATGAAGTGCTTGAACATGAGGTTTCTGCCAAAGATGCAATTGTAAAAACAGATTCTCCGAATTTGGATTTAATCCCTGCGCATGTGGATTTAGTGGCTGCCGAAATCGAATTGGTAGATACAGAAGAGCGTGAATTTATGTTGCAAAAGGCTTTGGCTCCTATCAAAGACGAATACGATTACATTTTTATAGATTGTGCACCATCGCTTGGGCTTATTACTTTAAACGCCCTTACTGCGGCAGATTCTGTAATTATCCCAATCCAGTGCGAATATTTTGCATTGGAAGGTTTGGGCAAATTGCTCAATACCATCAAGCGTGTGCAACAGTATCACAATCCTTCGCTCGATATCGAAGGGCTTTTGCTCACTATGTACGATGCGAGACTTAGACTATCCAACCAAGTGGTAGAAGAAGTAAGGAGCCACTTCCCAAATATGGTTTTTGAAACCATTATTCAGCGAAATGTGCGTGTGAGCGAAGCACCAAGTTTTGGTGAATCTATCATAAAATATGACGCGGCAAGCCGTGGTGCAGAAAATTATTTGCACCTTGCACATGAATTTTTGAAAAATAACAACGATAAAATTTAATTGATTTTACAATTTATACTATGGCTAAAGAAAAGAAAAGAGCATTAGGGCGTGGGCTTTCAAGTTTATTGGTGGCACAAGATGAAAATGTGAACTCAGCCAATGATGCGGGAGCTAAAGATTTGGTGGGAAATATTGTAGAAATCGCCATAGATAAAATCGTTCCCTATGCCAATCAGCCAAGAACTTATTTCGACGAAACAGCACTAGAAGAATTAGCACAATCCATTAGAGAAATCGGGATAATTCAACCCATTACCGTAAGAAAAAATGGTGATAAATTTGAATTAATCTCAGGAGAAAGACGCTATCGTGCTTCGCAATTGGCAGGTTTAGAGAGCATTCCAGCCTTTGTGCGCTTGGCAGATGATGCAGTGATGCTCGAAATGGCTTTGGTAGAAAACATTCAGCGAGAGGATTTAGATGCCATTGAAGTGGCTTTGAGTTTTCAACGCTTAATTGATGAAATAAACCTTACTCAAGAGGAAATGAGTAAACGAGTGGGGAAAAACCGCTCTACCATTACCAATTATCTTCGTTTATTGAAACTAGACCCAATTATCCAGACAGGAATCCGAGATGGCATGATTTCTATGGGGCACGGAAAGGCACTTATTGGGATTGAATCACCCGAGGAGCAACTTGAAGTCTACGAAAAAATCATTGCAAAAGCATTATCTGTGCGCCAAACAGAGCAATTAGTGAAGAGTTTGAAAAACAATGATTCGGCAGAAGCTCCTAAAGAAAAAAGCACTTTGCCAAATGATTTTAAGAAAACACAGAACGACTGGAGCCAAAAATGGGGCACAAAAGTGGAAATCAAACGAAATAATAAAGGAAAGGGGAAAATTATTTTAAACTTCTCGTCTGATGCCGATTTCCAACGACTAAAAGATCTGCTTCAATGAAAATAAAATTTAGCATACTCGGCTTTTTTCTTATGTTTTCGGTTTTTGCTCAATTCATTGAAAATAAAGAAATTTCAAAGGATTCTATTTATATATCTCAGCCACTAGACAGCGTTCAAGTCTACCAAAAAAATCCTATGAAAGCGGCTCTTTATTCAGCCGTTTTGCCAGGATTAGGGCAGATTTACAACAAACGCTATTGGAAAGCCCCGATTGTTTGGGGAATGATTGGCACAGGAGTAGGAATTACGCTTTGGTACCAGAAAAAGTATGATGAATACCGAGATGCTTTTATTGCAGAAATCAATGGAAAGCCAAATAGATACCACGGCATTTATACCAAAGAAGTACTTGCTCAAGCGCAAGATTACCAAAAACGAAATCGGGATTATGCCATTGCGCTTACTATTGTGGCATATGCGGTGAACATCTTAGACGCGACCGTGGATGCGCACCTATACGAAGTAAGAAAAGACAAAGATTTAAAAATAAAACCTGTAACTATTTATAGTCCAGCTACCAACGAGCTAAAACCTGGACTTGCTTTAAGTTTTACAATAAAATAAAGAAATTATGAATATAGCCATTGTAGGATACGGAAAAATGGGGAAAACAATTGAGCGTTTAGCCAAAGAAAAAGGGCACAAAATTGCCGTAATTTTCGACAAAACGCCCACACACTCAGAGTTGAGAGATCACAACATTGATGTGGCTATTGAGTTTTCGCATCCAGATGCTGCTTTTGAGAATTTAAATGTTTTGCTCGGTAGCAATATCCCTACGGTATGTGGCACAACAGGTTGGCTTGGGAAACTTGACCAAATCGAGCAAAAAGTTACGCAATACAATGGTTCTTTTCTTTATGCCTCTAATTTTAGCTTGGGCGTGAATCTATTTTTTGAAATCGTGCAGCAAACGGCTCAACTGATGAAAGATCAAGATTTGTATGATTTAAAACTTACAGAAATTCACCATACGCAAAAGAAAGATGCACCAAGCGGAACCGCAATTACCATCGCCGAAAAAATTATGCAAAAAACAGGTTTTGAGCATTGGTCTTTGGACAAAAAAGAAGGCAAAAAAGACATTCCGATTTATGCTTTGCGCGAACCAGAAGTACCTGGAACACACATTGTAGAATATTTTTCAGACATAGATTCTATTGAGCTAAAACATACAGCTAATTCAAGAGATGGTTTTGCGTTGGGAGCTATAAAAGCAGCAGAATATATTTATGATAAAAAAGGAATTTTTACGATGAAAGATGTTTTAGGAATTTAAAAACTCACACATCATGTTTCAAGTCTACAAAAACAAAATTTTCAACATTGTAATTCTAATTGTTGCAATTCTCACGCTTGCTATTGAAATCATTTACTTAGTTAAGGGATTTTATAACCTTGAATTTGTAAATTTTAAAATTCTTTTGATGATTGGCGTTTCAGGTGCTACCGTTGCCTCCTTTTTTGTAGACAAATTGAAATCCGAATTTTGGAGTAATTTTTTAATTACTTTAAATATTTTAAGTTTTATAGAAATATTGCTTTTTCTATTTTTCCATTCTTTCATCAATAGCATTCAATACATAGATGAAAACAATTCATTTTTAAGCCTAATTAAGCCAAATATTGCAGTTTTCATCTACAATATTTTATGGCTTGTTTTCTATTCCATTTTATTGCATTTTGCGATAAAATATTCTTCATTTTCAGTCATTAAGAGAAAAAAAGATTATGGTATTTTTGCTTTTGCTTATTTTTTAGCTTGGTTGCCTGAATTGATTAAAAATACTTATTTAAATAAGAACATTATAAATTATGATTCTTTTTGGATTAGCCTTGTTCTTTTATTCTTATTACTCTCTACAAGCTGGTTGCGCTACCGAGAAAAAATCAATTTTAAGCTATTTTTTTATTTAGGACTAGTCTTATGGTTCATTTTAAGTTTTATTTCATTTGTGAAAATAGGGTAGATTAAAATTTATTCAAAATAATTTATTACTTTTGAGAACTATTTTATAAACCAAATTATTATGTGGATTAGTACTTGGACCGGCTGGTTCATCTTTTTTATCGTAGTGCAAATCATTCACTTTCTGGGCACTTGGAAACTTTATCAAAATGCAGGAAGAAAGGCATGGGAAGCCGCTGTTCCCGTTTACAATGCGATTGTACTTTTAGACATCATCAAACGCCCAAAATGGTGGGTAATTCTTCTTTTTCTACCGATTATCTCTCCTATTATGATTATGATTTTGTGGGTAGATTTTATTTGTTCTTTTGGCAAAAGAAGTTTTGTAGATGGGCTTTTGGTAATTGTAACACTTGGATTTTACATTTATTATTTAAATTATGTAGAAAAACCTGCCTACACAGGGCCAGAAAAACGCAAAGAAACCGTGATTTCTGCATTGCTTTTTGCGGTAATTTTAGCCACTACCATTCACACCTATTTTGTGCAACCTATGATTGTGCCTACGGGCTCCATGGAAAGTACTATAAAAATTGGCGATGCGCTTTTTGTGAGTAAGAATGTCTACGGAACTCGCTTGCCGATTACGCCCGTGGCGGTGCCGTTTGCCGATTTGTTTTCAAGAAACTTGTTTGTGGAGAAACTGCAATTGCCATACGAAAGAATCCCAGGATGGCAAAAAGTAAAAAAGAACGATATTGTTGTTTTCAATTTCCCGATTGATTCGGTATTTTCTCCAATTGACAGAAAAGATAGCTATGTAAAACGATGCGTGGGAGAACCTGGAGATATCATTGAAATCAAAGCTTCTGAATTGTTTGTAAACAATCAAAAATTTGTACCGAAAAAAGATGCTAAAGTTCAATATGCGTACAATGTGATTTCTAAAACGCAATTTAGTCCTAAATTATTAAAAGATCAGCTAGACCAATTGAGCTATGACCCTACGGCTTTGCAAAATCAGGCTGACTATACTGTATCGCAAGTACAAGGTGGTTTTGCGTATCATTTCTTTGGTTTAGATCAAGAAATGTATCAGCAATTGAAAAACAATCCAAATGTCATAAGCATTGAGAAAGAGATTTTACCTAAAGGGCAAGCGGATCCTGCTGTTTTTCCAAAAGGAGCTCCTTGGAACCGCGACTGGTATGGTCCCCTTCAAGTGCCTAAAAAAGGGATGACCATTGAGCTAAACCTTGAAAATCTTGGAAATTACATCGATGTGATTAAAAATTACGAAGGTAAAAACATCAAAATGCAAGGCAATCAACTTACAATTGATGGCAAACCTGCAACAAAATATACCTTTACACAGGATTATTATTTTATGATGGGCGATAACCGCGATAACTCGTTTGATTCTCGTTTCTTTGGTTTTGTTCCAGAAACACACATCATCGGAAAACCATTTTTTACTTGGGCAAACTTCAACCAAATTGCACATTTTGAGCCAAAAGACGGCTGGCGTTTAGAGCGTTGGTTTACCATTCCAAACAACGATGAACCGAATAAAACCAGCTATCTCTGGATAGGCGGATTAATTTTAGCCTTATTCTTTGGCTGGGATTTAATCTTTAGAAAAAAGAAAGATAAAAAGAAATAATCTCATCAAAAAATAAAAACCCCGTTGTGTGAATCACAACGGGGTTTTGTTTTTTATTAAATATCTTAATTTAGATTTAGGGATTTTATTATTCTAACTTTAAACTAATCCCTAATTCTTTTGCCTTCATTAAAAATTCACGATAATCTAATGAGCCGATAACATGGGATTGAATAATGCTGTCGCAATTTATTTTATTACAATCAACATTTTCTAAGGAGAAATCTTTTCTGATTATCCAGTAGTTTTCTTTATTATCTTTTATTCGTATTGTTTTGGCAATTATCCAATCATTATTAGATTTTACAGATTCAACATATTCAGCGTAATTCCCTTTTTCATCATAATGATTTTCAAAAGTTGGCACAACATATATTCCCCCTTTGCAAGAGCCTAAGCTATATCCTGTGCAATAGACAATTATTCTATCTTCTATCCTATCTCCCTCAAAGACAGTCCAATTACTACCTAAACCATTAGACGAACAACAATAAAGCCTTTAATTGTTTCTCATTTGAACAAAGTTTCTAGTATAAGAAAATCGCAAAGAACACAATTCTTTGCGATTTTGTATTCATAATAAATTAATTTAAAAAGGCAAATTAGTTGTATCGTAATCTGGACCTTGGGAAAAGCCATCGGCTCCATCACTTGATGGTGGCGTATCATAATTATCATCTAGCCCAAACGAATCCTTCGGATCGCTCACAGGAAGCTCTGGCATTTGACTTTCTGGCGAATTCATTTTACTTTCAAATACCATAGGCACCGAGAACGAATCTTCTACTAAATCCTCGAATTTAGCTTGATGTGCCACAAACTTCAAACGAATATTCTTTAAACCACCATTACGGTGTTTTGCTACGATAAATTCCGCTTGCCCCGCACAAGGTGTTTGCTCTTCGTCGTCCCAAGTATCGATTTTGTAATATTCTGGACGATAGATAAATGACACGATATCGGCATCTTGCTCAATCGCTCCCGATTCACGCAAATCCGAAAGTTGAGGACGCTTGTTCGGACGTTTTTCTACCTCACGGGAAAGCTGAGAAAGTGCAATTACGGGAACATTTAATTCCTTGGCAATTGCCTTTAAACCACGCGAAATGGTCGAAATCTCTTGTTCACGGTTTCCGCCTGTGCTGTTTTTGCTCGTCATCAACTGCAAGTAGTCGATAATCACAACTTTTACATCATGTTGTGCAACTAATCGGCGGCATTTAGCTCTTAAATCAAAAATATTTAAACCTGGTGTATCATCAATAAACAGAGGTGCATTTTCTAAAGTTTTTACTTTAGCATATAGGTGATTCCACTCGTCGGCAGACAAAGTTCCTTTTTTTATCTTATCATTATCCAGCCCCGTTTCGCCAACAATCAAACGCGTAATCAACTGAACACTAGGCATCTCTAAAGAGAATACTGCCACGGGCACTTTATGTTGCACCGCCATGTTTCGCGCCATGGAAAGCACAAATGCAGTTTTTCCCATACCTGGACGAGCTGCCAAGATAATTAAATCTGAAGGGTTTAGCCCCGAGGTTAATTCATCTACTTCTCTAAAGCCCGTTGGCACACCACTCAGCCCTTGCTGACCTTTTCTCTTCTCAATTTGTGCCACCGCCTCCATTACGAGCGATTTAGCATCTTTATATTCTGAGTTTAAAACCCCTTCGGTAACTTTAAAAATCTCAGTTTCTGTTTGGTCTAAAAGTTTGAAAATATCTGCGGTGTCATCATAAGCGTTTTCTATGATTTGCGAAGAAATTTCAATCAATTTGCGCTGAACATATTTTTCTTGAATAATACGCGCATGGTGTTCTATGTGTGCGGAAGATGTAATTTTTTCGGTCAATGAAATTAAATACAAATCACCTCCTACACTATCAAATTTTCCGTCTTTCTTTAATTGTTCCGAAACGGTGAAAATATCAATTGGCTCTGCATTATTAAACAAAGTGAAAATTGCAGCAAAAATATGCTGATGCTGCGGACGATAAAAGAACTCTTCTTCCAAGATCTCGATACTCTCATTGAGCCCTTTTTTGCTAATCATCATCGCACCGAGCACAGCTTCTTCTAATTCTACGGCTTGGGGCGGTTTTTTGGCGGCACCCAATTCATTTGAATTAAATTTTTTAGTAGTTTTCGGTCTGCTTGCTATATTTAAATTTTGTTCTGCCATTGTAACTGCAAAAGTAAAAAAAGCACCTTGATAAAGGTGCTAAGTATTCGTTATTTTTATTAACAAAGTTATTCTTCGATTATCAACAAATTGTTTGAAAATCTGTTTTTAGCTACGATAAACGCCCATTGCCAAAAATTTCTCTTGTCGCATTTTGCTCAATTCTTCGCCCGAATATTTAGATAATTCTTTCAACGAAGTCAAAATTTGTTTTTTGATTAAAGCATAAGTTTCATAGTAATCGTAATGTGCACCACCAAGTGGTTCTTTGATGATACCGTCGATTAATTTTTGTTCAAGCATATCTTGAGCCGTAAGTTTCAAAGCCTCGGCAGCGGTTTCTTTATAATCCCAGCTTCTCCATAAGATTGAAGAACAAGATTCTGGAGAAATTACTGAATACCAAGTGTTTTCAAGCATAAAAACTTTATTTCCTACGCCAATTCCAAGCGCGCCACCACTAGCCCCTTCGCCAATCACGATACAAATAATTGGAACTTTGATTCTAAACATTTCATAAATGTTAAGTGCAATGGCTTGCCCTTGCCCTCTCTCCTCTGCCTCCAAACCTGGGTAAGCTCCTGGAGTATCAATGAAAGTAACAATCGGCTTGTTGAATTTTTCTGCTAATCTCATCAAACGCAATGCCTTGCGATACCCATCTGGATTAGACATTCCAAAACGGCGATATTGGCGTTCCTTGGTGTTTTTACCTTTTTGTTGCCCTATGAACATCACAGTTTGCCCGTCCACTTTTCCAAATCCGCCCACCATGGCTTTGTCATCGGCAAAACTTCTGTCGCCGTGCAATTCTATGAAATTATCATCGGTAATGCCATAAATTAAATCCAAACTATACGGACGGTTTGGGTGTCTAGACAATTGCACCTTTTGCCAAGAAGTGAGATTTCCGTAGATTTCTTTCTTTTTAGCATTGATTTTATCTTGAATTTGTCGGCAAGATTCTTTTACATCTACACCACTCTGTTCGCCTACAAGCGCACATTTTACATACTGTTCTTGCAGGTCTTTTATAGGTTCCTCAAAGGGTAAATAATCCATAATATAACATTATTTAGGTCGTGAATGTACTAAAATTTATGCGAAAATAGGAATTTTTATTCAATTATTTTTAGCCACCTACTCGTTTCACTTTCATTCCTAAGTCTTTAAGATACGCCATAATTTGGTCGCGATAATCACCTTGAATTATGATTTCCTCGTTTTTCACGCTACCTCCTACACCAAGCATTTTTTTCAAATCTTTAGCCAATTGCTTAAAGTCTTGCGCATGCCCCGTATAACCTTTGATGATAGTGTGCGGCTTGCCGTTTCGTTTTTCAAAATGGCAAGAAACCGTTTCATCAGGAATCCAGAGATCTTCCTCGTTTGATGTGTTTTCCTGTGGCGTTTCGTCGGCTACATGATCTGGAAAAAGTTTTTTTAGCTGGTCTTGTAAATCCATTGCTTTTATTCTTATTTAAAATGTAAAGTTATGGATTTTTTGTCTTAATGGAAAATTCACTTCATTTCCTTACGGGCTGAAAGAATTTTGGATGCCGAAAAAATAGGATAAAAAAACAATTTTAAACCTTGCCAAATGTTTAATTTCACCCATTGCATTAACGCTTCTTTCCAGACTTGAAATGTGCATTGCCCATACGATTGATTGATGTTATGCATTAAAACCAAAGATTTGATTTTTAGTTTCTTTCTTTCAAAAGCAGGCGAAAAAGCACCGCTGCGTTCATCTCGACAATGATGGATTTTTAAGCTTGGCACAATGCCTACTTTTAACCCAAAATATTGCACACGCTGCACAAAATTTCGATCCTCGCCATAATGATAAAACACCTCAGAAAACAATCCGTGTGTTTTTTCCAATGCCGAAACAGCAACGAGCCACGCCGCAGCGTTTACAAAATCTATGGTATAAATCTCTTTCAGAGTCCCCAAACTCGCATCAGAAATGTAATTAGGGCATTTTTTGGCATCGATATACGCCTCAAATTTAGAATCAAACGCATCGCCTTTTTCGTTAAGGTGCATAGGGCTTAAAATAGCAAATTCGGGATATTTTTCTGCCATTTGCACCAAATTGAAAACCGTATTTGGATAACTTTTGGTATCTTGGTTTAACAAATAAAGATAATCTGCACCGAGTTTTTTAGCATGCTCATGACCTAAATTATTGGCTCGGGCAAAACCTAAATTTTCGCCCGTTTCTATGATTTGCACTTGCGGAAATTGCGTGCGGACGATTTCTAGCGTATCATCGGTTGAGCCATTATCTATCAACAAAATAGCCATATCAAGATTGGGCTCTCGCAAAGTCGAAAGGCAATCTACAATCCAGCGTTCGGCGTTGTAGGTAACGATGATACAGCAAACTTTGGGTGCGGTTTTCATGATTTTTTAATTAATGTTGAAACGATGGGAATTTTGCCCAAAATTCCATGCCATCTTTCGTGCCTAATGTAGGCAATTTCCTCTGCGTTCAATGCCCGATCGTGCTTTTGTTTTAAAAATGTTTTTGTACTGATTATAAATTCTTTAAGCGAACGATTTTTTAAGGCAGATTTAGCCGAAGAAAGCATAGCCAAAGGCAAATTTAATCCTAAATTATAAAAGTAAATGCCTAATTTTTCCGCTTTTTGCGCTTGGTATTTGTACATCGTTGGACGCAAATGTTTTACCCAAACATCGGGAAATGTCTGAGTTTGCCATTGATTTTTATACGCCAAAAGCACATCGATATTGTCCCAGCCTAGAACGGGTTTTAGTCCATTCATGGCTAAAAAACATTCTTTGCGATAGGATTTTATTGGGCCACGAATGTGTTGTTTAGATGAAATGTTTTCAAAAGTCCAATGTTGCTTTTCATTGCTAAAGTCCAAAATATCTTCATCAGAAAAATCGTTTTTGGCAATTTTTACAATGCCTGCCGCCATGCCCAAATGCGGATTTCCTTGATATGCCTCATGCAGCGTTTGCAAATAATTGGGCGGAAATATAATGTCTGCATCAAACTTACAAATTATCTCAAAATCCTGAATTTGATTGGTTTTCAATCCTGCCTCAAACGCCCGAACGACCTTTGCACCTGGTGCATGCTGCGAGGTTTTAAGGTTTAATAATGAAAACTTTTCTCGGTCTTTAATTATGTTTAAAATTTGATTTTCAGTATCATCTGTTGAGCCATCGTTCACCACCACGCACTCAAAGTTTTGATAAGTTTGTCGTGCAAGCGACTCCAAGCAATCTGCAATGTGTGCCGCTTCGTTGTGTGCTGGAATAATGATTAAAAACCTCATAAATTATAATTTTTAAATTGAATCAAAAGGTTTTTGTTGGGCAAAACATTAACATCTTTTTGGGGCAAAACTTTCCATTCTTGCGTCGGCTGAATCCAGTCTTTGTTTTTCAACTGAACGGGCATTGCAAATCCATCGACACAATTTTCCCAACGATAGAAATATTGATTTTTTTCTTTCTTGATGGCTAAAATGGGAATTTGTGTGGTTCGCAGGTATTGATTAAAAAATGCTTTTAAATCTAATTTTGTTTTATCCTCTATGTAGCGTTCAATCTGTGCGCCCGTTACGATTTTATGACGAAAATCTTTGTTCAAGCCACGCATCAATGCCAAAAATGCGGCATCATCATTCATCCATTCGCGCAATGTCTGAATCATGCACGCTCCTTTATTATACATATCCACACTCCCCTCTTGATGCTCATCGTGCACGCCTTGCATCGGGCGATCGTTTAAAATCTGTCGCTGATAGCCTTGCAAATATTTTTGCGCCGCCTCTTTGCCATAATAATACTCCACAAAAAGGGCTTCGGAATAAGTGGTAAACGCCTCGTGCACCCACATATCAGCGATTTGCTCGGTGGTAATATTGTTGCCAAACCACTCGTGCCCAGACTCGTGAATAATGATAAAATCAAACAAATTGCCATAACCACTCCCCGAGCGATCCATGCCTCTATAGCCATTTTGGTAATCGTTTCCGTAGGCTATATTGCTCTGGTGCTCCATGCCTAAAAACGGCGTTTCGACCAATTTATAGGAATCTTCGTAAAACGGATACGCCCCAAACCAATGCTCAAAAGCTTTAAGCATCATCGGCACTTGTTTAAATTGTTTTTTAGCTTTTTCTACATTATAATCAAGCACCCAATAATTTAATTTAAGCTTTCCATTTTCGCCATGATAAGTGTCCGAAAAATGAACATAACTCCCAATATTTGGCGTAATATTATAAGTATTAATCGGATTTTTAACCTGCCAAGTGTACACACCATTTTCTTTTGAAATTAAATTTCCATTGGCTACCGCCACTTGATTGTTCTCGGTTTTCACACGGATCATTGCCCCTCGGTCTGGCTCATCGCCTTGATAGTCCTTGCACGGGAACCACAAGCTCGCCCCTTGGTGTTGCACCGCCACCGAAAGCCAATTTCGATTTTCTAAATCTTTAGTAAAAATCCACCCACCATCCCACGGTGCTTGCAAAGCAATTTTGGGTTTTCCTTGAAACGAAAAACGCAATTTGATGTTTTTTTCTTGCTTTAATTTTTTAGTAGGAATAAAGTAGTGGTCGCCTTTATTTAAAATAGAATGTAGCGGAATTTTTTTTACTTTATTAAAGGCTAAAAGCTGTTCTACTTGAGTGATTTGCATAGGTTTTTGCAAATCTATTTGTAAAAATCTTCCTTGTTTATCAAGACTTAAATCAATAACGACTTCTCCTTTTATGCTCTTGCTTTCGGCATGGGTTTCTAGCTGAAGGTCGTAATATTTAACATCCCAAAAATCACGAAAATGATTATTTTCTCCGCGTAGGTATTTTTCTGCTAGACTAATGCTACCGTTCTGAGCCTGAGTTGCTACAAAATTTAATCCCAATAAACAAAGAAGAATTTTTTTTCTCACACTTGCTTATTTTGTGAATTGATAAGCCAACATTTTATAATATAATTTAGCCGCTAAGAAATCAGAAGATTTCTCGTTTTCGTTTGGAGCAAGTTCCACAATATCAAAACCTACGACATTTTTTTGCTGAATTACTTTTTTCAATAATTTCAAAGTTGGATACCATGGCAATCCACCTGGCTCTGGCGTTCCTGTAGATGGGCAAATCGAAGGATCAAACCCGTCTAAATCAATGGTAATGTACACAGGATTATCGCCCAAACGATTGAACACATCTTCGATCCAATTTGGATTTTCAGCGATTTGGTGCGCAAAGAATACATTTTCTTCTTTTAAATACTGCACTTCGCTTGTGTCCATACTTCTGATTCCCACTTGCACAAGATGATGCTTTTCGTTTGCCTCAAAAACAGCACAAGCATGATTGCATTTGCTACCGTGGTATTCTGGTCTTAAATCGGTGTGGGCATCTAATTGCAAAACCGTGATTTTGCCATATTTTTCTCCAAAAGCACGAATACTCCCTATCGAGATAGAATGCTCTCCACCAAAAAGTGTTACGAATTTATCATCGTCCAAATATTTCTTAACTCGAGCGTGCACCGCATCGGTCATGGCTTCTGGCGAAGCGTCTTCAGTCACGGGCTCGTCTAGGAAAATTCCATTTTTGTAGGGTTCTGATTTGGTTTCGATGTCGTAAATCTCCATGTTATCGGCAGCATCTAAAAAGGCATCTGGTCCTTTGTCTGCTCCCTTAATCCATGTACTTGTCCCGTCGTATGGAACGGGAATTAGCACTGCTTTGGCGGTTTCGTATTTGCCATATTCTTCTTCTACTCCTGCGAAAATTCTCATTTATTTTGTATTTTACTATTAAAGCTCAAAAGTAAAATTTTAATCCGTATTATTAAATATTTTTTGGAGAGATTTTTTAGTTTTAGATTAAATCTTTCAATCATAATTAAAGCTATTGGGCTTTAACCAAATTTGAAATTTGACTTTTCATTTATAAATAAAAACATTTTTTTCACATTTCTCACTAAATTTTCAATACTGATATTTAAAATTTCAAAAGCTTTCATATATTTACGCACTTAAAATTGAAACTTAATTCACAAAACAAGAATGGACACAATTTTCTCGCTCATCGAAGATGAAAAACAACGACAAATTAATGGTATTGAGCTTATTGCCTCAGAAAACTTTGTAAGTGATGAAGTGCTAAAGGCACTCGGCTCTGTGCTTACCAACAAATACGCCGAAGGCTATCCTGGAAAACGCTACTATGGCGGCTGCGAGGTGGTAGACAAAATCGAAACGCTTGCCATCGATAGACTTAAAGAGCTTTTTGGTGCTGCGTATGCCAATGTTCAGCCACACTCTGGTTCGCAAGCCAATGCTGCGGTGTATCTAGCTTGCTTGAACAACGGAGACAAAATCATGGGGCTTGACTTGGCTCATGGCGGGCACCTTACACATGGCTCGCCTGTGAATTTCTCTGGAATCCGTTTTGAAGTTTGCTCTTACGGACTCAACAAAGAAACTGGGCTTATCGATTACGAACAAATGGCTGAAACGGCTCGCCGTGAAAAACCAAATTTAATCATTTGCGGTGCCTCTGCCTACTCTCGCGATATTGATTATGCTAAATTCAGAGAAGTGGCTGATGAAGTGGGGGCAATTTTAATGGCAGATATTGCGCACCCTGCAGGATTGATTGCCAAAGGTTTGCTTAACAACCCGATGCCTCATTGCCATATCGTAACCTCAACTACGCACAAAACACTTCGCGGACCTCGTGGGGGAATCATCATGATGGGAGAAGATTTTGAAAACCCGTTTGGCAAGACTTTGAAAGGCAAAACTCGCATGATGTCTGAATTGCTGAATATGGCTGTTTTCCCAGGCACGCAAGGAGGACCACTAGAGCATTGTATTGCTGCAAAAGCAGTTGCTTTTGGCGAAGCACTTACACCAAATTTTGAACAATACGGAAAGCAAATCATCAAAAACAGCCAAGCTTTGGCTAAAGCTCTTATGGACAGAGATTACCAAATCGTTTCGGGTGGAACTGAAAATCACTGTATGTTGATTGATTTGCGCAACAAGGACATCACAGGTAAAAAAGCGGAAAATGCACTGGTGCAAGCTCACATTACTTGTAACAAGAATATGGTGCCTTTTGACACGCAATCGCCATTCATTACATCGGGAATTCGTTTGGGAACTCCAGCAATCACCACTCGTGGTTTGGTAGAAAACGACATGGAAACCATCGCGGAATTGATCGATCGCGTGATTCAAAATCCTGATGACGAAAAAACTTTGCAAAATACGGCAAAAGAAGTACACGATTTAATGCACAATCGTCCGCTTTTTAATTTCTAAAATTAAAAACAAAACCAACAAAAAAAGGAAGAATTTTTTAATTCTTCCTTTTTTATTTATTTCAACTTTTTTAGCTAAAATCTTTAATCCTAAAAATTAAGCTTTTTTCACGAATTCTGATTTCAATGCTATGGCACCGAATCCGTCGATTTTGCAATCGATATTGTGGTCGCTATCTGGATTAAGTCTTATATTTTTTACTTTAGTTCCAGCTTTTATCGGTTTAGCCGCACCTTTTACAGGCAAATCCTTTACCACCACCACGGCATCTCCGTTTTCCAGAGGATTTCCATTGGCATCCAAAATTTGATTTTTCTTAGCTTCTTCTTCTGGATTCCATTCATAAAAACACTGTGTACACGCCATTAAATCTCCGTTCTCGTAAGTGTACTCCGAATTACATTTTGGGCAAATTACTGCTTCGCTCATTCTATTTAATTTTTAATTTTTGCAAATATATCATTTTTTTGCTTGTACCCACTTAATCACCAATTCTCCAAAAAGCGTATTTGCCCACGCAAACCACTCTCGCGTGAATTTTTCTGGATTGTCTTTGTTAAAAGTTTCATGGATAAAGCCCGTATTGGCATCGGTGTTTTTCAGCACTTCTAGGCATTCAAACATTTCGTTGGGGTCATCGGTTGTCATTCCTTTCATAATTAAACTCATTGGCCAAATCATGTCATAAGTACCAATATGCGGACTGCCAATGCCTTGCGCCGCCTTTCCTACAAAAAAGTATGGATTATCGGTGCTCCAGACCAGTTTTCGGGTGTTTTTGTAGATAGGATCATCTTTACTCACCAAGTCTAAATAAGGCAATGCCAAAAGGCTTGGCACATTCGGGTCGTCCATGTAGGTATGGTTTCCAAAACCATCTACTTCATAGGCATAAACTTTTCCGTATTTTGGGTGATTTACAATACCATATTGCTGAATGGCTTTTTCCACCTCGTTGGCTAAATCTTTAGCTTCTTGGGCGGTTGCATTATCGTGCACCACTTTAGTTAAAATTTCCGCCATTTGTCGTAAAGATTTTACAGCAAATAGATTAGACGGAATTAAAAATCCAAAAGTAGTATTATCGTCCGACGGACGGAAAGTTGAATTAATTAAACCAACAGGCTTCAATGGGCGACCAAAACCTACATTGGATACCGTATCTAGCTGGCGATCGGTAACGCGCAAAAAGCTATAAGGTCCTTTTCCATCTTCTTTGCGTTGCTGTTCTTTAAAAGTCTTGATGATTAATTTTGCCGCTTGGTGCCAATCTTTGTCAAACACGCTGGTGTCGCCCGTTTGTTTCCAATAATTATATACCAAGCGAATCGGGTAGCACAAAGAATCTATTTCCCATTTTCTTTCGTGGATTTCAGGTTTCATGCCCGTGTCTTGCGCCCAGCGGTTATCTTTGTCGGCAAGGGCAGTTTTATTAAACCCATTGGCATACGGATCGATTAAAATACAATCGGTCTGGCGATGAATCACACCTTGGATTAATTTTTTAAGTTTTGGGTCTTTTTTCACTAAACTTAAATAAGGATACACCTGTGCTGCCGAATCCCTGAGCCACATCGCCTCGATGTCTCCCGTTACTACAAAAGTATCGGGCTTGCCCTTGAGCGTGCCTACAGAAACGGTAGTATCCAGCGTATTGGGAAAACAATTCTCAAACATCCAAGCCAATTTTTCGTCTTTGATTTGCGATTTAATTTGCTTGATTAATTGTTCCACAGCAGGCGAAGTGAATTTTCTTTGGCTTAAAGGTGGGCGTTTGGTTGGGTAGCCTTTTGCCCAAACGAAATTTGGCATCAAAGCTAATCCCGCAGCACCAATCATGGTATTCTTTATAAATGTTCTACGACTTTGCATATTGATTTTATTACTTTGTTTAAACTGAAAAAAATCGGTTTTTAATAATATTTAAAAAAAACTAAAAAAATGATATTTTAAGCATTTTTTTTTGAGAAATGAATCAACTTGCCTCGATGTTTTGCACGCACCGAAACAAGTTGAAAATCCTTTAAATTATGATTTTATTTAATTACTTCATCAGGATAAGGAATGAGCGTTCCATCGGGTTTAGATGGGCGTTGGGCGTTCATTTCTTTTAATGCATCAGACAATTGTTTTGCCAGTTTTTTAGCGATTTCAGGTTTTTCCTTGATGATGTTGTGCTTTTCGCCAATGTCTTCTTTGATGTTGTACAACTCCGCAGGGCGATTATCGTAGAAATAAATGAATTTGTAATCTCCTAATTTAATCCCTGTAAAGAAATTGGTTCCTGCATCTACAACGCCCCAATCGTTTGGATAATTCCAGATGATTGGTCGTTTTTCGTTATCGGTTTTGGCACCTTTTAGCGTTGAAACAAAACTCACTCCATCAATCACTTGCGATTTTCCTTTTGGTTTGGCACCCGCCATTTCTAAAATGGTAGGATAAAAATCTTCGATAATGATATTTTGGTCGGTTTTGGTGTTTGGTTTCACCACGCCAGGCCATTTCACAATCATAGGCTCACGCACGCCTCCCTCGTAAATAGAACCTTTGCCGCTACGCAATGGCAAATTGTGTGTTCCTTTTCCGCCCGTGCGGGTGTAGCTGGTAAGCCCACCATTGTCTGACATAAACATGATAATAGTGTTATCTGCCAAATTATTTTTTTCAAGGAAATCCATGATGTCGCCAAGCCCTTTGTCCATACCTTCTAGCAAAGTGGCATAGGCTGCCTCGGTATCATCAAGTCCTTGTGCTTTGTATTTAGCCAAGAATCTCTTGTCTGGCATAATTGGTGTGTGCACCGCATATTGAGATAAATTCAAGAAAAATGGCTTGTTTTCTGCCACCGCTTTTTTCATTTCTTTTTCAGCTTCGAGAGTCAAAGCATCAGTCAAGAAAGTATCGGTGTAGTAATAAGGTTCTAAATCTGGCACATTATACACAAATCGGTTTTTGCCTTGATCTGCATAGCAATCCTCTCCATAGTAACTTGCGGGCTGTCCTGCACCATGTCCTGCCACATTTACATCATAGCCTAGATTTCGAGGATCGGCACCAGGCGTGCTGTATGCAGCAAAATGTGCTTTCCCTACATGAATGGTTTTGTAGCCATTGTCGTGCAATACTTTAGGCAAAGTTTGTGGCACATGCACTGCATGACGGAGCGTGTCGCTCATAATCATTCCGTTCATGTTCCAAACGGGCTCTTTTAAATTATTATTACTGCGGCGATTAGAGATATTATCCTTATACATTGTCCAATTGGTCACTCGGTGGCGAGCTGCGTTCATTCCGCTCAGAAGGCTCACGCGAGAGGGCGTGCTCACAGCACATGCATAAGCGTTGGTAAACATCATTCCTTCCTTGGCAAGGCGTTCCATATTAGGGGTGTGGTAACGACGATTCAGCGGTGTTTGCTGTTTCCAAAATGGTAGCGAGGTGTCTTGCCACCCCATGTCATCTACCAAAAAAACAATAATATTCGGTTTTTTAGATTTATTTTTTGCATTGCTAGTTTCGGCATTTTTGGAAGTCGTACAGGCACTAAATGTCAACACTCCAAAGGCAGCCAATGGAAGAAGATATTTTTTCATTTCTTAAAATAATTTTGTTTTCAAAAACTAAAGATACAAATTTTAATTTAAAGAAATGATATTTAAAAACGCTGATTTTTGTTTTGTTTCGCTTTATTTTCCTACCAATTGTGGACGGCAAAATTCATTAATCACAATCGATGCTGCCATGGCAACATTTAGACTTTCAGTGGAATTTCCCACTTGCGGAATGCTGATTCTCTGGGTGCAAAGTTTTTCGATTTCAGGCGAAATGCCTTTCCCCTCGTTACCTAAAACGATGATTCCTTTTGGGGCTAAATTTTGGTTGTAAATATTCTCACCATTCATAAAAGTGCCATAAATCGGATTTTTTTGTTGGGCTAAAAATTCCTTTAAATCTGTATAAAAAACACGCACACGGCTGAGCGACCCCATACTTGCTTGAATGGTTTTGGGGTTGTAGCAATCCACTGTATCGCTGTTGCAAACAATGTTTTTGATGCCAAACCAATCGGCAAGACGCAAAATCGTGCCCAAATTACCTGGATCTTGTACATTATCTAAAGCTAAAATTAGCTCATCTAAATCCACAGGCAAATCATTTTTTTCACAAGCAAAAACAGCTAGAACTTTTTGTGGATTTTTAAGAGCAGAAATTTGAGATAATTCCTTTTCTGATACTATTTCGGCATTTTTAAAATCATTTTTTAATTCTTCTAAACAATAAATTGCATTTAGCTTAAATCTACTTTTTAGAAATTCCTGCACCGATTTTATTCCTTCTACCACAAATAATTGGTGCTTATTTCGATATTTTTTTTGCTGTAAACTTTTAATAAGTTTTATTGTAGATTTAGATACCATATATTTGTATTTTTAAAAGAATAAACACTTGTTATGATTTTTAGATATTCAAAGATATTAATTTTATTGTTATTTGGCGGAATTCTCTTAACTATTCAGTCGTGTAGCTTGACCAAAAAATTAAACAAAAATGAATATTATTTGCGTTCCAACTCTTTTAAATTTGAAGGAAAAAAAGCTTTTAAAAGTGATTTGGAAGACTATGTTTCGCAAAAACCAAATGCTAGAATGCTGGGGATTTTACCGCTCCAAGACTGGATGTACAACTTGGTGCCTGCTAAATTCGATTCCACTTTTGAGGCGTATTATTCTTACAGCAGAAAGGAGCGAAATCAGAAATTGCTAGATAGCCTTTACATCAAATTTGGACTAAAGGAATATGTGGGGAAAAATAATTTTTTATACCGTCAGTTTTACAACTGGGGGGCAGAACCCGTGATTCTAGACACCACTTCTAGCTACTCCTCTGCCCGCAATTTGAAACAAATGTTTTTTGAAAGAGGCTATTTTGAAGCAGAGGTAGATCCCACTTTCAAAATCGATACAGCAGCACAAAAAGCGCGTGTAACTTATAATATTAAACTAAATGAACCTTCTTTTATCAAAGACTACAATCAAGTAATTACCAATACCGATATGGAGGATTTGTACAAAGAAAATGAGGACAAATCTGCGGTGAAAGTAGGAGAAAGATTTGATGTAAGAAATTTTGAACTAGAGCGCGATCGTTTAACCCGAATTTTTAAAAACAATGGATACTTTAATTTTAATGAATTTGGAGAAGAATTGATTTTTAAAGTAGATAGCACCAATAGCAAGGAACTAGGCATTACCATGCGCATTGCCAAACCTAAGGGCGATTCTATCCAGAATTTCATTAAATATCGCTGGGGAACGATTGATATTTTTACCAATAATACGGATAGCAATATCAAACATATTAGAGAATACAAAGGCTATACATTGAAATCTAACGAGGAATTTCAGTTTAAGCCTCGCGTGTTTACCGATGCCATCACCATCACAGAGGGAGATGTTTACAGCGAAAAGGCGATCGACGAGACTCGAACTTTGATTTTTGACCGCGAAAACTTTTCTCTCACCTCCATGGTACCAGAGAAAAACGAAAAAGATTCACTCATTAATTTTAAAATATTCCTTCAGCCCAAGCCTAAATACGATTTGCAGCTTTCCTTTGAGGGCATGTATTCTCAGTTCTTAAACTTCGGAATCTCTCCAGGGCTAAGGCTCCTTAACCGAAACATCTTCAGAGGTGGAGAGAATTTAGAATTTAATCTAAAAGGTACTGTGGGCACCGTGAACAAAGCAGGACACGAAAATCATTTCTTCAATGCTTATGAATTATCCTTCAATACAGAAATGACATTCCCTAGATGGCTATTGCCTTTCAACACAGAAGATTTATTCCCTAAAAGCTATAACTTAAAATCGTCGATAGGATTAGGACTTAGCGGACAAAAAAACATTGGGCTAGGCAGTAGAAGCTATGTCGCTTATATGGATTATAAATTCCAGCCAGGCGTGAGCGAAGTTACCATAGAACCCCTGAGTTTCCAATACATTAGAAATACAGAAAAGGATAAATATTATAGAGTATTTACGCTAGACAATGAAATTAGAGAAAAAACCTTTAATGCATTTTTCCATTACAGACCTCACATCCAAAAGCTATATGACGAAGGAAAATTAAGCGAACCTCATTTGGAAAGGCTAATTTATCAAGACGAAAAATTTGCCGAAACACTGCCCAATGCTCAAGGAAAAGGATACAATTTCCAAGACTATACTGATTTTAGAAACATGGTATTTAGAAAAAGAAGCATCACACAAGATGTGTTTATTCAGCCTATTTCTGTGGCATGGCACTACAACGAAAATAAACGCGTAGACAAAGAAAACCCATGGAACATTTACACCCGTGTAGCTGTGAGTGGGGCAATTTTGAGATTAGCCGATTTAATCCTTAATTTTGAAAAAGAAGACAACTTTTTCGGGAACAAGACATCGCTCATAGGAGGCGTTCCGTATTCAGAATATTTGCGTTTTGACTTAGATGTGCGCAAGACTTTCAATGTAAGCGAAAAATCAGCCATCGCCTTGCGCGGATTATTTGGAATCGCCTATCCTTACGGAAACTCAAACACCATACCTTTCAGCCGTTCTTATTTTGCAGGAGGCTCAAACGATGTGCGTGCATGGAAAGCCTACGAATTATCTCCCGCACCACTCCGCCCAAATGACCAAGGAACTTATGTAGATGATATGAAAATCACCGTAAACGCAGAATACCGTTTTCCTATATCAGGAATATTCCACGGAGCCACCTTTGTAGATGCGGGGAACATTTGGAGCGTAAAAAATACCAACGAAAGAACTAGCTTTAAAATCAATCAATTCTACAAGCAATTAGGTGTAGGCGGGGGCTTTGGAGCCAGATTTGTTTTTCCTTTTGTGGTGGCGCGTTTAGATCTTGCCTATAAGTTGCACGATCCAGCCTACCCAGAAGGCGATAGATGGTTTAAAAACTTTAATTTCTTAAAACCAAGAATTCAATTTGGAATTAATTATCCGTTCTAAAAGTAGAAAAAAACACCCAAAATCGCATTTTTTAAAAAGTTCAAATCGGCAGCACCTATTGCCGATTTGAACTTTTTTTATACCTAAATATTTTTTTCACTAAAATCAAAAAATCATCAATCCAATAAAATTCAAGCTGAAAAACCCACAATTTTAAAAAAATCACTTTTATTTACCATATTTCTTTTGTAGATTTGTAAAGACATAAAGTGTACAATTATGCAAGAAAACGATAATATTTTAAGCCAAGAAATTTCCTTTGAAACTTTTAAAAACGAAATTTTAAACGATTATTACACCGCACGCTTGAGCCGAGAAATTAGTCTTTTAGGACGAAAAGAAGTGCTTACGGGAAAAGCCAAATTTGGAATATTTGGTGGCGGAAAAGAAGTTCCACAAATCGCTTTGTCCAAAGTGTTTAAAAAAGGAGATTTCCGTTCGGGCTATTATCGTGATCAGACTTTAATGCTTGCCATAGGCGAAACCACGCCAGAAAATATTTTTGCTCAACTCTACGCCACAACCGACGAAGAGCTAGAGCCCGCTTCTGCAGGTCGCCAAATGACTTCGCACTTTGCAACACATTCCCTAAACAAGCAAGGAGAATGGAATCGCTTGAGCGAACAAAAAAATTCGGTTTCGGATATTTCTCCCACCGCAGGACAAATGCCTCGCTTGGTGGGACTAGGACAAGCATCTAAATATTATAAAAATGTACCAAGTGCCGATCCCGATCAGCAATTCTCTATCAACGGGCGCGAAATCGCTTTTGGAACCATTGGCGATGCCAGCACCTCCGAAGGGCATTTCTGGGAATGCATCAACGCCATTGGGGTTATGCAAGTGCCTGTGGTGCTTTCGATTTGGGACGATGAGTATGGAATCTCTGTGAATGCAGAATTTCAGCGTACTAAATCTAATTTAAGCGAAATGCTTGAAGGTTTTAGAAAAACTGCCGATGAGCGAGGCATTGAAATCATCACTACCTCTGCCACCGACTATGCCCACATGCTTGAAAGCTACCAAAAAGCAGAAAAAATTGCAAGAGAGGAATACACGCCTGTGGTGGTGCATGTAAGAAATTGTACACAGCCACAAGGACACTCCACCTCGGGTTCGCACGAGCGATACAAATCGCCAGAAAGATTGCAATGGGAGAAAGAAAACGATAATATCGAAAAATTAAAACAATTCATTCTCTCGTTTGAGGGCGAACAAAATGGCACTGTTTTAAAAATCGCTACCGAAGAAGAAATTCAGGAATTAGACAAAAAAGCTAAAACCGATGCTCGCCAAGCACAGAAAAAAGCTTGGGCAGACTATACAGCAATCATTCAAAAATTAAAAGATGAAGCAGTAGCCTTGATTGAACAAAACATTGCACAATCAAGCAATGCCGCTTTCTTGAAAAAAGAATTAGATGATTTAAACAATCAACTTTCTACTTATAAGAGAAGCGTGTTCTACACCGTGCGAAAAGTTCTACGCCTAACAGCGAAAGAGAACTATCCAGCTCGTGAGGCTCTGAGCCAATGGTATCAAAAAGCTATGGCAGAAGAGTATGAACACTACTCTACCCGATTGTATTTTGAGGATTTCAAGGATTTGCCAAAAGCCGTGAAACCCACTTATGATGAAAATCCAGAAGAGGTAGATGGGCGAATTGTTTTGCGAGATAATTTCGAAAAAATATTTGAAAAAAATCCGAAAGTTTTAGCCTTTGGAGAAGATTCAGGGAAAATTGGAGATGTGAACCAAGGGCTCGAGGGATTACAAGAAAAATTCGGAATCGACCGAGTGAGCGATACAGGAATTAGAGAAGCCACTATTTTGGGACAAGGAATTGGTCTTGCCATGCGTGGACTTCGCCCAATTGCCGAAATTCAGTATTTAGATTATGTGCTATATTGCTTGCAAGGCATGAGCGATGATTTAGCTACACTATGCTACCGCTCCAATGCACGCCAAGTGGCTCCCGTGATCGTGAGAACACGCGGGCACCGCCTAGAAGGAATTTGGCACGCAGGCTCGCCCATGGGAGGAATTTTAAATTTAATTAAAGGTATGTATTTCTTGGTACCGAGAAACCTTACCCAAGCTGCGGGATTCTACAATAGTTTAATGGAAGTTAAAACACCAGCCTTTATCGTAGAAAGCTTAAACGGCTACCGATTAAAAGAACCTATGCCAAACAACTTAGGCGAGTTCAAAACACCAATCGGGGAGGTAGAAATCACCAAAGAAGGAAAAGATGTTACTATCTTAACCTATGGTTCTACTTGGAGAATCGTAACCGAAGCCGCCAAAGAATTGACGGCACTGGGCATTGATGCTGAGGTGATAGATGTTCAGTCATTAATCCCGTTTGATATTTCAAAACAAGTAAATGAAAGTTTGGCTAAAACCAATCGCTTAGTCGTGGTGGACGAAGATGTACCAGGTGGTGCGTCGGCATACATTTTACAACAAGTTTTGGAACAGAATAATGGATATTATCAATTAGATAGCAAGCCACTCACCATTACTGCCAAAGAGCACCGTCCTGCATATGCCACAGATGGAGATTATTTCTCTAAACCATCGCTCGATGATATTGTAGAAGGCGTTTACCAATTAATGAGCGAAGCTAAACCTAATGAATTTCCGCCAATATTTAAATAATCGAAAAAATAAATCGGAAATCTAAATGATTTGGCATAAAATTTTCATTTAAAGAAAGCATAATTAGTAATTAAAAACAAGAATTATGAAAAAGTTAACCGCATTATTAGCATTAGTAGGTATCGGAGGATTTGCATACTATAAATACAAAATGACTCCAGAACAGAAAAAACAACTTAAAGATAAAATAGATTCTGTCAAAAAAGAGGCAGAGGTTTTAGCTAAAGATTTAAAAGAAAATGTGAATCAAAAACTAGAACAGGCTAAAGAGGAACTAGATCATCTAAGAAAAGAGGCTAAAGATACATCTAAGAATCTTCTGAAAGAAGCCGAAGAAATGTATAACTAATACTTGTTTTTCATATAGTTTTTAAACGGCTTGAATGTTTCAAGCCGTTTTTTTAATATTTTAATCTGAAAACTTTTAATTTATGTTCAAAAAAATAACTCCACTCATTTTTGTAGGTTTAAGTATTGTTTCTTGTTCCAAAAAAGAAACACCTCAGTCATCTGAAAGTAGCGAATCTGTTGTAGCCACTACGCCAGAATCTCCTGGGGGAAAATACATGAAAACTCAATGCTATGTATGCCACCACCCTACGGCTCCAGAGGCAAATCGTGCAGCACCTACTTTATATGAAATTAAAAAAGTGTATTTGCAACCAGGTGTTTCAGAAGAGCAATTTGTGAAAGAATTTGTAGATTTCACACACCAGCCTACACAAGAAGCTGCAAAAATGAAAGAAGCGGTAAAAAAATATGGTTTGATGCCTAATAATGGTTTCAATCGCGAAGATGTAGAAGCTATTGCAAAATATATTTACGAAAATGATTTACCTAAACCCGATTGGTATCAGGAAGATAAGTAATTTGGGCTAATTTTTCTTGATAATTTTATTTTGTTTTAAAAATATATTTGTATATTTGCAGTCCTAAGGCAAGTCCTACACAACCAGCTCCTATTGAACTCCCCCAGGACGGGAACGTAGCAAGGGTAAATAGTCGTAGCGGTGTGATGTAGTAAGCTTGCCTTTTTTTATCCCTATAACTTTCCGTTTTTAGCTTTCTTTAATTCAGAAATCAAAAAAATACTTTTGTAAGCCCATAAATATGACTTATTTTTGCACTTTGATTGCAAAAAATTCGTCTTATGGAAAACAGAGAAACTAAATACATTTTTGTAACCGGAGGGGTTACTTCTTCACTTGGGAAAGGAATTGTTGCCGCGAGTTTGGGGCTATTGCTCAAAGCGAGAGGCTACCGAGTTACGATTCAAAAGCTAGACCCATACATCAATGTCGATCCAGGAACTCTTAATCCATACGAGCACGGAGAATGCTATGTTACCGAAGATGGTGCCGAAACAGATTTAGACTTAGGGCATTATGAAAGGTTCTTGAACCACCCTACTACCCAAGCTAATAATGTTACCACAGGACGCATTTATCAATCGGTGATAGAAAAAGAAAGACGCGGCGATTATTTAGGAAAAACGGTTCAGATTATTCCACATATTACCAATGAGATTAAACGCAGAATCAAATTGCTTGGTAGAAATAACGAGTACGATATCATTATCACAGAAATCGGTGGTACGGTGGGAGATATTGAATCTTTACCTTTTATCGAAGCTGTGCGCCAATTGCGTTATGATTTAGGAAAAGATAACTCGTTGATGATTCATTTAACCTTGGTGCCATATCTTGCAGCAAGTGGTGAATTAAAAACAAAACCTACTCAACACTCTGTTCGTTTTCTCATGGAAAGTGGAATCCAAGCTGATATGCTTGTCTGTCGAACAGAACACGAAATTCCAAAAGAAACTTTATCAAAATTAGCTCAATTCTGTAATATCAGACTTGGTAGCGTGATAGAATGCCGCGATGCTAAAACAATTTATGATGTTCCTTTAATGCTCCATAAGCAAGGTTTTGATAAAATAGCACTTGAAGGGCTTAACCTCCCTGCAGAAAAAGAACCAGATTTAAAAGACTGGGAGAAGTTCTTACATAATCACAAAAAACCACAACACGAAGTAGAAATTGCCCTCGTGGGTAAATATGTTTCTTTGCAAGATTCTTACAAATCAATCACAGAAGCATTTGTACACGCAGGTGCCAGAATCCAAACCAAAGTAAAAGTAAAATGGATTTACTCTGGCGACTTAACTGAGCAAAATGTAAAAGAAGTTTTGGGCGATGTAGATGGTATTTTGGTAGCTCCAGGCTTTGGAGATCGCGGATTGGAAGGTAAAATCTTGGCATGTAAATACGCAAGAGAAAACAATGTGCCTCTATTAGGAATTTGTCTAGGAATGCAAATGATGGTCATTGAATTTGCCCGCAATGTTTTAGGGTTAAAAGATGCAGAAAGTGCAGAGACCAATCATGCTACGCCAAACCCTGTCATCAGTTTGATGGATGAGCAGAAAAATGTGGCTTACAAAGGCGGGACTATGCGTCTTGGAAACTGGAAGTGTGACTTGAAAGAGGGGAGCAAAATCAAAGAAATTTATAAAAATAACACCATTCAGGAGCGTCATCGTCACCGCTACGAGTTCAATAATGATTATTATGATGAATTTGAAAAAGCAGGATTGGTGCTTAGTGGTGTGAACCCAGATACTTCGCTAGTGGAAACCGTGGAATATCCAAATCATCCGTTCTATATTGGGGTACAATTTCACCCAGAATATAAAAGTACCGTGGCAACTCCACACCCATTATTCAAAGCCTTTTTGGAGGCAAGTTTAAACTTTAAAAATCATAAGAAATAAACATTTTAATAAATGCAAGAAAGTAAATTTGACAAAAATCAGCTCATCGGTTTTGGGCTGATGATTTTATTGCTTATCGGGTACTGGTTTTTTACCAAACCTACTCCTGAGCAAATTGAAGCTGAGAAGAAAAAACAAGAATTAGCCTTAAAAGAAAAGCAACAAGCTGAACAGAATAAAGAAAAAACAGCAGATTTTGCAAATACGCAGCCTGCTGTGGCACAGTCCTCTATTGCTCCACAAACTTTTAAATTAGAAAATGACAAAGTTTTAATTGAAATTTCTAACAAAGGAGCACAAATCACAAGAGTTGAGCTAAAGGATTATAAGGCATACGACGACAAAACTGGAAAACACGACAAGCCACTTTATTTAATAAATGGCGGAAACACCAATGTAGCACTACAATTTAACGATAAACAAGGTAGAAAGCTAGATCTTTCTAAAAGAATGTTTACCGCTAATCAAAACGGGAGCACCGTTACATTTACCACACAAGAAAATGGTGCTACCATTCAATATGTATATACATTAAATGGTGATTACGCTTTAGATTTCTCGATCAGATCTAATGGTTTAAGCAATTTGACTAATGACAAAACAGCGAATCTAGCCATCAACATGAATGCCCTTTCTCAAGAAAAAGGTAAATCATGGGAAAAGCGTGTAACTGATTTTCATTATAGTTTAAACAACTTTAGCAAAGAAACCTACACCCGTGGAGACAAAGTTATCGATGATGAAAAGGTGGATTGGGTAGCCTTTAAGCAACAATTTTTCTCTACAATTCTAGAGCCAAAAGTAGCTTGGGATAATGTGAAATTAAATGTTACAGATGATCCAAAAGATGATACTGTACACTCTAAAAAATTCGATTTTGATACTAATTTAGCCATCAATGGTGAATTAAATCAAGCTTACACTTGGTACTTCTTACCTTTAGAATTTGATTTATTAAAAACTTACAAAAAAGATTTCCAGCACATTATTCCATTTGGTTGGGGAATCTTCGGGTGGATCAACGAATGGGCTATTTTGCCTACCTTTAAATTCATGGCAAGCTGGGGCTTGAAATATGGGTGGGTGATTGCACTACTTACCATTGTAGTAAAATTGATTACATCTCCAATCATGTACAAGCAGTATAAGCAAAGTGCAATGATGCGTGTACTAAAACCAGATATGGAAGCAATCAACGAGAAATATAAAGGTCCTGAAAACCAAATGAAACGCCAGCAAGAAACGATGAATCTGTACCGAACTGCTGGAGTCAATCCACTTGCAGGATGTTTACCAGCATTGTTGCAAATTCCGATTTTCTATGCTTTATTCAACTTTTTCCCAAATGTTATTCAGCTTAGAGGTAAAGGATTCTTGTGGGCAGATGATTTAACAGCATACGATTCAATCATGCACTTGCCATTCAATATTCCGTTCTATGGAAACCATGTGAGTTTATTTGCATTGATGTATGTGGTAACTATGGTAATCTATTTCAAATTCTCTGGAAACATGATGCAAACACCAAAACAAGAAGGAATGCCAGATATGCGTTTTATGATGTACATTATGCCTATCATGTTCATCTTCTTCTTGAATAGCTACGCATCAGGACTTTCTTGGTACTATTTTGTATCCAATGCGATTAACATTGGACTAGTCTTATTCATCAAAAATGTGATGATAGACGATGCTAAAATCCACGCAAAAATCCAAAGTAATAAGCAAAATCCTAAAAAGCGCAAGAAAAGCAAATGGCAAGAAAAACTTGACCAAGCAATGAAACAAGCACAAGAACAACAGAGATTAAAGAATAATCAGAAATAATATTTCTTAAAACCAAAAGGCTTCAATCATAATTGAAGCCTTTTTTCATTTCTCACTTGAAACTAGACTATATAAAAATCCCATTTTCGGCATATTTTTTAGAAAATACCTCTAAATATGATTTTTTAAATAAAAAAATAATTATCGCAAACACTTGATTAAAAGTAAAATATAATATTTTCATGTTTTTTTACACTTAATTATTTTGTCAGTTAGAAAACATTTCATACATTTGCTGAACAATTAAGACAAACCTATGAACAACAAGTTTATGCATAAGATTTCTATTATGATGTGCCATCTAAATGGTGCAGCGATAGATTTATGCTAAAATTTGAAGGATAAAAGAATAGATAACATAAATTATAAAATCGCTGCAACCTAAAAGATTGTAGCGATTTTTTTATACCTAAAAAACAAACCGAAAAAAAAAAGAAGAGACAAAACCTATTTAAAGTTAACCTAAGCCTAATAATTAAATTTTGATTTCACATCCCCCGCAGGGGAATCCACTCGGGGGATTTAGAATCAACGAAAAAGAGAAACAAACCATAACCTATATATTTTTTTCAATGATGTGTTCTTTAACTTATACTTTTATTTTATCTGCGTAAAATGTGTTAGTGATTTTCTAAACCAAGTATATTTTTAAGAACACTAAAAGATGCACCGTATCGTGGGCGGATTTGGGCAAAATCTACGACCTAAACCTAAACAAACCTATATTAAATTCTGCCACTTTTCCGCTACACGATGCTTGTGTGCTTCTTGTTTTTCTACGACAAATTCCCTCTCCTATTTTTAATAATTTTTCACACAAAAAGTCTGCGAAAAGATTTTAAATTTCGCTATATTTGTTTTCTTATGAAAAAAGCAGTTTTCAGTTTGCTATGCATAAGCCTTGGGCTTCATGTACATGCGCAAAATACGGGAAAAGATATTTATAGACCAGAGCAGGAGCAAATCAATAATTTGATTGATACGAAATTAGATATAAAATTGAATTTCGACAATCAATCGATTGATGGCAAGGAGTGGCTTACGCTAAAACCTCACTTCTACCCTACGGATTCGCTTACGCTGGACGCCAAAAATATGTTGATTCATCAAATTTCGCTTGTAAACAATAATGGAAACACTACGCCATTGCAGTATGATTACGATTTGAATCAGCAGAAATTAAAGATTAAATTAAATAAAACTTATACACGAGATCAGACTTACAAAATCTTTATTCAGTACACAGCTTATCCAGAGGGCGTGCCTGGACGAGATAAAAAGTATTATTCTAAAGATAAAGGTTTGTATTTCATCAATCCACAAGGCAAAAACTCCTATATCCCAACACAAGCTTGGACACAGGGAGAGCCTATGGACAATTCGGGCTGGTTTCCTACAATTGATTCGCCCAACCAGAAGACCACGCAAGAAATTAGCCTTACAGTTCCCAAGAATTTCGTAACGCTATCAAACGGAACGCTTACTTCTAAAATTGATAATGCCAACGGAACTCGCACCGATAATTGGCGACAAACGCAAAAACATGCACCTTACTTATTCTTCATCGGTGTGGGAGATTTTGCCGTGGTAGAAGACCAATGGAAAGGACGCCCTGTAAATTATTATGTGGAGCCTGAATATAAATCTGTAGCCAAAGAAATTTTCGGAAAAACCCCTGAAATGCTGACTTTTTTCTCTGAGAAATTTGGCTATGAATATCCTTGGGATAAATATTCGCAAATGGTGGTGCGTGATTTTGTAACAGGTGCCATGGAAAACACCACAGCGGTGAGCCATTCGCAAACGGCTCAGCAAAAACATGGTGAACTAGTAGATAAAAATGTTTGGGAAGATGTCATTGCACACGAATTGGCGCATCACTGGTTTGGAGATTTGGTAACGAGCGAAAGCTTTGCCAATCTTACTGTAAACGAAGGATTTGCCAATTATAGCGAATACCTATGGCGCGAGCATAAATACGGAAAAGATTATGCCGATGAGCTGCGCGAAGAAGATTTAGAAGATTATTTTTCTGGGAACAATTTTCACAAAGATTTAGTTCGCTTTGATTATAAAAAAGTGGGCGACATGTTTGACCGAGTAACTTACAACAAAGGCGGATACATCCTGCACATGCTCAGAAGTTATTTAGGCGACGACGCTTTCTTTGAATCTATTAAATATTTCTTGAACCACCACGAGTATCAAAAAGCTGAAGCTCAGCAATTGCGATTGGCATTTGAACATGTTACGGGAAAAGATTTAAACTGGTTTTTCAACCAATGGTTTTTTGGACATGGGCACCCAAAAATCAATGTGGTAACTGAGTATAAACCTAACGAAGTGGTTGTTAATTTAAAACAAACACAATCTCCTTTGTTTGAGTTCCCGCTCACCATTGATGTCTACGAAAATGGCAAAAGAACTCGCCATAAAGTTTGGGTAAAAAAAGAACCGCTTAACACCTTTAAATTCAGCACACAAGGAAAAGCACAATTGGTGGTGGTAGATGGAATCAATGATATTGTGGTTGAGTTTAATGAAGAGAAACCTGTGGATTTATATGTTCAACAATATTTACTGTGCAAAGATGAATTGCCGTCGAGAATGCAAGCTATTAAAAAATTGGCATACAATCAGTTGATAAGTAAAAATGCACTTTCTACATTAATTACTGCAATGAAAGATCCGTCTGCTGGTATCAGAAAATTAGCCATAGAATCGCTTGATGTTACCGATTCTGTGGTGCAAGAGCAAGCGGAAGAAGCACTGGCTAAAATTGCTGAAAGCGATCCAAAAACGCTAGTTCGTGCCGAAGCTTTGAAGAAATTAGCTCAAATAGACAAAGACAAAAAGTATTTGAATTTATTTAAAAATGCTTTAAAATCAGAATCTTTTGCAGTGAAAGGTGCTGCAATTGATTATTTAAGTCAAAATGCACCAGAGGAATTAGACAATCTATCAGAAGATTTAGATATAAAATTAGCCGTAAACTCTCCGAGATTGTTGGAGAAATTAATTCCTCAATGGCGACAAGAAAATAAAATCAATTATTTTCCTGAGCTAAATGAAATGGCAGCTCTCTACGCACTCATGCCATACATAAAACCTGAGTATGCTAAGGCTTCTCAAATGGCTTTTGATTGGATTCTCTCTACCAACGATTTGGCATCTACCCAAGCGATTGCCAAAGTATATAGCAACTATTATAAATTTATGAAAGAGAACCAAAAAGAGGCAATTCCTTTCTTGCGTGCAATGGCAAACAATGCACTTGAGCTTAAACAAAAAACTTATCAGCAATATCCAAACGATGATTTGAAAAAGCAAATAGAAGTTTTGGAAGAAGTAATCAATGAAATTAAAGATTAAAAAATAACTTAGTGTAAAAACAAAAAGCCCGTTCAATTTGATTTGAACGGGCTTTTTAAATAAGTTAAAATAAGAATTATTCAGCAAATTCTTCCAGCATGTCCAAACTTGGTACAAAAAACAAAGTTCCCGTAACTGGCGTACTGAAATCTAAAATTCTATCATAATTTCCCTCTGGCTCGCCAATGAACATGTGCTTTAACATATGCTCTGTTGTAGAAAATGTACTTGCATAAGCCAAAAAGTAAGTCCCCACTTCTTGCGTAGAGGGATTCCCAAAAGGCATATTTTCGCGAATGATTTTTAGCTCCTCTCCGTTCTCATCTTCGATATTGGTGAGGGCAATGTGCGAGTTGTCTGGCTTTACATCATCGCTCATTTCCACATCATTTTGCTTGCTTCGCCCAATTACTTTTTCTTGTTCCTCGATGCTTAAATCGTTCCAAGCAAACATGTTGTGCAGGTATTTTTGTGCAAAAAGATAACTTCCGCCCGCATACATTGGATCCTCCTCTCCCACAACGCCAAAATGCACACGATCCTCTCCTCTTGGGTTTTCGGTTCCGTCTACAAAACCAAGAATCGAACGCCCGTCCCAGTATTTAAACCCTTCGATATTTACTGTGCAATCTGCCACAGGTTTCAACACTTTAGCAATCTCGGTTGCCATGTCATAACACAAACTTTTTTCTCTAGCTCTGATGTGAAAATGCAAATCCCCTGGCGTAGAAACTGCCGTATATTTCGCTCCCTTGATTTCTACAAAATCTTTTAACTCTTTAGGCAGAGGCTCGGGCAAATTTAGCTTTTTCCACGCTTGGTAGCCAATGCCCAAAACTATACTTGCTTGATCATTTGGAAAACGCACAGCAGCCGTATTATTTAGATTAATGACCAATGCACAAAGATCCTTAAACACAGAAACATAATCGGTGTTTTCTCTCAACATCCAGACAGAGAAAATGGTGTTATTATTCGGGTAATCCGTTACATTTTGATACTTTTTACACATACATTTTGATTTTTAGATTATACAAAAATACTAATTCGGGCTATTTTTAAGGTTGATTTTCAGTTTTTTTTCATGACTAAAAGTCTAATTTTTTATGATTTAAAATAAGAAAAAAACGTGGCTAAAATCAGTACTTTACCCTAAACAAAAACAAAAATTATCTTTCTAAATTCATTAAAGTTTTGTAAACTTGCAGGATAATTCGATTTTTTATGAAAAAAATATTTTTAGCACTATCTGTAGCAGCAGTGTTTGTTGCTTGTAAAAATAACGACAGCAAAGTAAATTCTGAAGTTAGTCAAGAAGGTTTAGATGCGTCTTATGCTTTTGGTATGACATTGGCAGAGCAATTAGAAGGCTTCAAAAACAATCCTGCAAACAAAGACTCAATCAATTACAGCGAAGTTGAAAAAGGAGTGAAAGACTACTTTAACAACGAAGAAAAAATGAGTTCTTATGCATACGGAATTAATATTGCAAAACAAATCAATGGTGTTTTAGAAAACGAAATGCTTAAAGATGGTTTAAGTCGAGATGAAATCATCAAAGGTTTTAGCGATTATTTAAATAAGAAAGAAACTAGAATCAAAAAAGATTCTGTGGAAATCGTGATGAATAGCTATGCCAACAATCAGCAGAAAAAAATGCAACTAGAGCAAGCTAAAGAAGCAAAAGAAAACAAAGAGAAAGGTAAAGAATTTATCGCGGAAAAGGCTAAAGACCCAGCTGTAAAAACTACGCAATCTGGCTTGGCTTATAAAGTATTGAACGAAGGTTCTGGCGATAATGTAAAAATTGGAGATCATGTAAAAATCAAATACACAGGAAAAACCATCGACGGAAAAGTGTTTGATAGTTCTGAGCAAAATCAACCAGAAGGTATCGACTTCCTTTTGCAAGACGGAGCCCTTATCCCTGGATGGGTAGAAGGTTTACAACTTATGAAAGTAGGTTCTAAATACGAATTCTATATCCCAGCAGAATTAGCTTATGGCGACTCAAAAGCTGGCGAAGACATCGCTCCAGGTTCTACTTTGATTTTTGATGTTGAAGTAGTGAGCAAAGACACTCCAAAAGAGTAAAAAGAAGATTTGATTTCTTGAATAAATAAACCCAAAGGCAAAGATTAAATTCTTTGCCTTTTTTGCGTTTGAACGCCTTATTTTTCGTGCAAAAAAATGTATATTCGCATTATGAAGAAAATCTTAATCGTATTTGGAACGCGCCCCGAAGCCATCAAAATGGCTCCACTCGTAAAAGGCTTTCAAAATGATATGCAAAATTTTGAAACCCGAGTGTGCGTTACAGCACAACACCGAGAAATGCTCGACCAAGTGCTGGATTTTTTCCAAATTACACCTGATTATGATTTAAATTTAATGCGACCAGGGCAAAATCTAAATCAGCTTACGGCAGAAATCTTAATTCAGCTAAAATCGGTTTTAGATGATTTTCAGCCCGATTTCGTTTTTGTGCACGGCGACACCACCACAAGCATGGCGGCAGCATTGGCAAGTTTTTATCAGCAAATCACCGTGTGCCACATTGAAGCGGGATTACGCACCTATAATTTAGCTTCGCCTTTTCCCGAGGAGATGAATCGCCAAATAACGGCTCGCATAGCACAATATCATTTTGCGCCCACGCCACGCGCCAAACAGAATTTAATCAACGAAGGGATTGCCGAAAAAAATATCATCGTTACGGGCAACACCGTCATCGATGCGTTGATGCAATCGGTAGAGAAAATTAAACAAAATCCTAGTATCGTTCATCAAGATTTAATTGATAAAATTAAAAATCAAGAAATAATTTTAATCACGGGACATCGCCGAGAGAATCACGGTACAGGCATTCAAAACATTTGTCGAGCCATTCTTGCTTTGGCTCAAAAATACCCAGAAAAGCGTTTTATTTATCCCGTACATTTAAATCCTAAAATCAAAGAACCTGTTCAGGAACTTTTGGGCAATACAGAAAATATTTTACTAGTTCCACCACTCGCCTATCAAGATTTTATTTGGCTGATGAATCAATCCAAAATCATAATTACCGATAGCGGGGGCATTCAAGAAGAAGCACCGAGTTTAGGCAAGCCCGTCTTAGTAACACGAAACACCACCGAGCGTCCAGAGGCTTTGGAACACGGAACCGTGATTCTTGTAGGTACCGATACGCAAAAAATAATTAATGAAACTTCTCGATTGCTAGACAATACCGCTTTTTATGCACAAATGAGCAATTTGCACAACCCTTATGGTGATGGCAAAGCCTGCGAAAAAATCATTAACTTTACAGAAAATTTAAACCAATGAAGGCAGATGTTGTAATTGTAGGTTTAGGCTATATTGGATTGCCCACCGCCGCTGTTTTAGCCAATAAAGGACTGAATGTGTGGGGCGTAGACATTAATGATGATGTGGTACAAACCATCAATCGTGGGGAAATTCATATTTTTGAACCTGATTTAAAAGACATGGTAGCCCAAGCGGTGAAAAGTCAAAAATTGCAAGCTAGTACAGAGATCATTCAAGCCAAAACCTATCTGGTTGTGGTGCCTACGCCATTTAAGGAAAACCACCAGCCCGATACTTCGTTTGTAGAAAAAGCGATTGAAAACATTACACCACATTTGCAGCCAGAAGATTTAGTCATCATTGAATCGACTTCGCCCATTGGCACGACTGAACGAATGCAAAATTTAGTTTTTAGCCTTCGTCCAGAATTAAAGAATCAAATCCATTTTGCGTATTGCCCAGAGCGTGTGTTGCCTGGCAACATTTTGCACGAATTGATTTACAACGATCGTGTGATTGGTGGCACAACAGAGAAAGCAACAGAAAAAGCCATGCAGTTTTACACGCAATTTGTGCAAGGCGAATTGCACGCAACCAATGCCAAAACTGCCGAAATGTGCAAACTCACCGAAAACTCCTCACGCGATGTGCAAATCGCATTTGCCAACGAGCTTTCATTGATTTGTGAAAAGGCAGACATCGATGTTTGGGAACTCATTCAACTTGCCAACAAGCACCCGCGCGTAAATATCCTAAACCCTGGGTGTGGTGTGGGCGGCCATTGCATTGCGGTGGATCCTTACTTTATTTTGTCAGACTTCCCGATGGAATCTCAATTAATCGGCAAAGCACGAGAAATCAATAATTATAAATCCTTTTGGTGTGCAGAACAAATCAAAAAAGCAAGGAAAGATTTTGAGATAAAAAACGGAAAATCTCCCGCCATTGCACTTTTAGGTTTAGCCTTTAAACCCAATATTGATGATTTGCGAGAATCTCCTGCCAAATATATTGTGCAAAAAGTTTTGCAAGATGCACAAGACGAGGATTATTACATTGTAGAACCCAACATTGCCACTCACAAGATATTTAAACTCACGCCGTATCAAGAAGCCATTGAAAAAGCAGATATTATCGCTATTTTGGTAGCACACGATGAGTTTGAAAATTTAGACTTAAAAGATAAAATCGTTCTTGATTTTTGTGGCGTTCAATCCAAAAAACATTAAAAAATGAAAACACTTTTATATTTGCATGGGCTTAATTCTTGCTTGCACGACGATCGCCGAGAAGCACTACAAAGCTACGATGTAGAGATACTTGCTCCATCTATCGACTATGAAGGAACGCCTGATTTATTAAATATTTTTGTAGAAAAATATAAATCGGTGGATCTAATTGTGGGGTCAAGTGCGGGCGGATTGCTCGGTTATTATTTATCGGGGATTTTGCAAATTCCTGCAATTTTATTTAATCCAGCCTTGCCTTTTGCCAAAAATTACATCGATTTGCCAAAACTTGCCCCGAGAGAAAAATTCTTGCAAGTCGTGATTGGAGCACAAGACAAAGTGGTGCCTCCGCTAGAGAGTTTTAAAATTTTAAATTCAGATGACTTAAAAAATGCTCCAATGGAAATTCATTGGCGCAACCAAATGGAGCACAGTTTGCCTATTGATATTTTCACCGAAGAAATAGCCTATTTTTTCAATAAAATTTAGACAAAAAGACTTTAAATGAAAACAATAAAAAAAACAATTTTTGCCGTATTTCTAGTGTGCTTTAGCTTGATTAAAGCACAAAATATCCCAATTCCAAAACCGAATCAACTTGATTTTTTAAACGCTGAATTAGGAGTGGTTTTCCATTATGATTTACATGTTTTTGATAATGAAAAATATGGACAAGGAGGAAATAGAATCACGCCTATTCCAGACTATAATATATTTAATCCTAAACATTTAGACACCGATCAGTGGATTGCTACCGCCAAAGCCATGGGGGCTAAATTTGCTATCCTTACAGCAACGCACGAAACGGGATTTGCCCTTTACCAAAGCGATGTAAACCCGTATTGTATGAAAGCTTTAAAATTTCAAGACGGGAAAGGAGATATTGTGCGAGATTTTGTAAATTCTTGTAGAAAATATGGAATAAAACCAGGAATTTATATTGGAATCCGTTGGAATTCATTTTTAGGCATTCACAATTTCAAAGCAGAAGGCGGTGGAGAATTTGCCAAAAGAAGACAAGAATGGTACAAAAAAATGTGCGAGGGCATGACTCACGAACTCACCTCTCGCTATGGCGATTTATTTACCGTTTGGTTTGATGGAGGTGCCGATGATCCAAGAGATTTAGGACCCGATGTAGAGCCAATTGTAAGCAAAAATAATCCGAATTGCCTTTTTTATCACAATGTAGACCGCGCCGATTTCCGATGGGGTGGCTCTGAATCTGGCACAGTGGGCTATCCTAATTATTCAAGTTTTCCTACGCCATTTTCTCATAACAAAAACAACGACACTCAAAAAGCCTATCAATCTCTGTTAAAACACGGAGACCCAAACGGAAAATATTTTGTTCCTGCCATGGCAGACTCTCCGCTTAGGGGCTACAATGGGCGACACGAGTGGTTTTGGGAGCCAGATGACGAAGAGGCAGTGTACCCACTCGCCCACTTGATGGATATGTATGAAAAATCGGTTGGGAGAAACTCTACACTGATTTTAGGACTCACACCTAATCCAGACGGGCTGCTTGATGCTGGCGATGTAAAGCGTTTAAGAGAGTTTGGGGAAGCCATTCAGCAAGCGTATGGGAATCCTATCGCCTCACAAAAAGGAACGGGCAAAACGCTTTCAATCCGATTGAAAAATCCTGAAAAAATCCAAAAAATCATTATTCAAGAAGATATAGCTAAAGGAGAAAGAATCAGAGAATTTATAATCGAAGCCAAAATCAAAAATCGCTGGGTGAAAATTGCCGAAGGTGAATCCGTGGGACACAAAAGAATCATCAAATTACCTAAAACTTACTTAGTTAAGGATGTAAGATTAAAGGTTACAAAATCTGTTGCCCCTCCTATTATTTCAAACTTTAGCCTCTTTCTATAATAAAAAAAACGCCCTATGCAAAAGGTACTCTTAATCACCTATTATTGGCCTCCTTCTGGCGGTGCTGGCGTGCAACGATGGCTTAAAATGAGTAAATTTTTATCCAAAGATTGTTCGCTCAGTGTACTTGTTCCACAAGGGGCTGCCTACCCGATTTTAGACGAAACTTTGCAAAAAGATGTCGCACCCAATATTGAAGTTATCACAACACCGATTTGGGAACCATACGCTTTAGCCCAAAAAATAAATCCTAAAAACAAGCAATACCAAAAAGGACAAATCGAGCCGAGCAAAAAACAATCTTTTTTATCTAAAATTTCGTTGTGGATTAGAGCTAATTTATTCGTTCCAGATGCACGCATTTTTTGGAAAAATTCTGCAGTGAAAGAATGTTTAAAAAAACTGAATTTAAACGATTTTGATGCAATCATCAGCACGGGGCCGCCGCATACTTGCCATTTAATTGCCCTTGAATTAAAACAGAAATTTCCGCATTTAAAATGGCTGGCAGATTTCCGTGATCCATGGACAGATATTGATTATTTCGGCAAACTCCCACTAACTCGTTGGGCATTGAAAAAACACAAAAAATTAGAAAAAGAAGTAATTTCTAAAGCCGATATTGTAACCACCGTTTCGCCCACTTGGGCGAGTGATTTAGCACAAATTGGGGGCAGAAATGTAGAGGTAGTTTACAATGCTTATGACGAAGCTGATTTTAAAAGTATTGATTTAATTAAATTAAATAAAAAATTAACTGTTAATTATTTAGGCTCTTTAAATCACGACAGAAGTCCGTCGGTTTTGTGGCAACTTTTAGATCAAAAATGCCAAGAAAACGAATTTTGCCAACAATTTAATTTAAACCTAATTGGCAATATTGCCAGCGAAGTAAAAGAAGAAATTTTAGCTTTAAAAAACTTGGCGCAATGCACACAATTCGTTCCCTATTTGGCACACGACGAAGCCATACAAGAAATGTGCAAAAGCCATGTCTTGCTCTTGCTTATCAACGATACCGAAAACCAAAAAGGAATCATTCCTGGGAAATTTTTTGAATATCTAGCGACGGGCAGAGAGATTTTATGTCTGGGCGATCCCGACAGCGATTTGGCGACACTCTTACACCAAACCAAAGCGGGCAAAATTTTTAAACGAAATGATGCTAAAAGTTTAAATCATTATCTTGATGATTTATACCAAAAGTTCAAAGAAAATCAATTAGATTTGCGGGATAATTATGCTAGCATTCAAGATTTTTCGCGCAGAAAATCTGCCGAAAAAATCATGAATTTACTAAACACGAAAAGATGAAAAATATATTTTTATTATTTAGCCTCTGCACCCTTTGCAGTTGCTACATTTATAGACCAAGCGACTCAAAAGAGGCTCAAACATCTATCGAAAAACAAATTGAGCCACAACATAGATACAAAATAATAAGCGATGGAGTTTCATACAAAATAAAAGCCATTGCATGGGAAGGTGATTCCTTAAAAACTGAAACAATCGGATTCAAGAAAAAGACTTTAAAATTCAATAAAAATCAAATTAGCTCGGTAGAAAATCGTGTATTTTCTCGTGGGCGTAGCGATGCACTTACCTTTACAAGTTACGCTTTGATGGGCGGAATTATTTATTTTTTAACTAGATAAAATGAGAGAAGATTTTTTTAAATACCAAGCACAAACCACTGCGTTTGCTTCTGGGTTTGAAGTTTCGCACGCCAAGGGAAATTATATTTTTGGCACTGATGGCAAGGCTTATTTAGATTTTGAAGCGGGCGTATCTGCCAACACTTTAGGACATGGCAACGAGCGAATCAATCAGGCAATTATAGACCAAGTAAACAAGCACTTGCATGTGATGGTGTATGGCGAATATGCACAAGAAAAGCCCGTGGCACTCTGCAAGCTTTTAGCGGAAACGCTACCCGATCCACTCGAAGTGACTTATCTTGTAAACTCGGGTGCCGAGGCGATTGACGCCAGCTTAAAGTTGGCTAAACGCGTAACGGGCAGACAAGAAATTATTTCGGCAAAAATGGCGTATCACGGAAACACGCACGGAGCATTGAGCGTGAGCGGAAACGAAGATTTTAAACGAGCATTCCGTCCGTTGTTACCCGATGTGCATTTTATTCAGTTTAATAACGAAGAAGACATTCAGCGCATTACAGAAAAAACAGCGGGTGTAATTTTAGAAACCATTCAAGGTGCGGCAGGCTTTATTCAGCCACACAACGGCTGGCTAAAGCGTGTGAAACAACGCTGCGAAGAGGTAGGTGCTCTTTTGATTTTAGACGAAATTCAACCAGGTTTTGGACGCACAGGCAAATGGTTTGCCTTTGAACATTATGGTGTGGTACCCGATATTTTGGTTTTAGGAAAAGGCATGGCGGGTGGCTTGCCGATTGGTGCTTTTGTGGCTTCTGCCGCACACATGAAAAAACTCCAAGCCAATCCTAAATTAGGGCATATCACAACTTTTGGCGGAAACCCCGTTGTGGCAGCAGCGGCATTGGCTACCATGCAAGAACTGCATAAAGGCTCATATATTCAAGACATTCAGGCAAAAGAAGATTTGTTTAGAAAATTACTGGTGCACCCTGCCATTAAATCATTTCCAGGCAAAGGGCTGATGCTCGCTCTTGAGCTCGAAAACGAACAAATCGTTCAAAAAGTTTCGGCTTTGGCGATGAAAAAAGGATTAATTCTGTTTTGGCTTCTGTACGAGACTCAATTCCTGCGCATTACACCACCACTCACAATTAGCATGGAGGAAATCGAAAAAGGCTGCCAAATCATTTTGGAATGTCTAAATGAAGTAACAATATAATATCAAAAAGACTTAAAATACTTATTTTTAAGTCTTTTTTTTATAAATACGCCTTAATAGATTGCATATAATTCAACTGAAAAACAAATAATTAAAATAAAAATAAAATATAGTTCTTCCCCCATAAGGTTAAAAACCCTAAATTCATAAAGAATACAATCAACTTTTTTCGTGAGATTTAAAATTTGCTATAGTTTTGCGGGCTTGTTTAAAAAAATACATATATGAAAAGTCTTAAATACACAGCAATTATTTCATTTAACTTATTTTTCTCACTATCATTTGCTCAAGTGGGAATCAATACTACCGCCCCTAAAGCTACGGTAGAAATTCAAACTTCTAAAAAAGAAAATGGCATAGAAGGAGTTTTAATTCCCCGAGTAACTACCCAAAGGGCTGAAACGATGGGCGAAGAAGTTCCAGAGTCTACTTTGGTATATATCACAGATGGTGTAACTGGAAACAACACAGCCTCTCAAATTCAAGGAAAAGGTTTTTACTACTTTGATACTTCTACCAAAAAATGGACAAAAATAGGAGCCAGCACTAGCACCAGTAACGAAGTTACCTTATATTCAGGAGATGGGACTTTACCTACCAATCGCGTTGTGAAAATGAATGGAAACAACCTATCTTTTGAAGGAAATGGAAATGTGGGGATAGGAACCTCTACTCCTACTGAAAAATTAGAGATTTCTGAAGGCAATGTGAAAATAAAAGATTTGTATTCCTCCACAGCAACAAGTGAAGAAACTATAAAGCCTGTTGCCGTAAAAGAAGATGGAACATTAACTACAGCTCCAGAAACTCCACAAACCATTTTAGGCTTATTCGAAGCAAATACCCTTTACACCTTACAAGTAAGTGCAAAAAATTTCTTTCCAATAATAACACATTTTGAGCACGAAGGTGGTATTATGGGGTATGATTTTAGTATTATAGATGGTATTTGGCATTTGGCAATATTGCCCGCAAACGGATTACGTGTAGGCGCGCAAAAAGCATATGTAGGAATTTCATTTATCAATCGATAGAATGTTGAGATAGTAAAACTTTTAAGGGCATTTTGGGAGTGCTTGGACGAAACAACAAAATAAAATCATAAGGCTTAAAATTAATATTTTAAGCCTTTTTTTTTCAATAATTTATCTCATTCACTTAGTACTCAGTTTTGTACTCATCAGTAAAAACTCATGAAAACAAAAAAAACCATTGAAAATTATGATTTTCAATGGTTTTGCTATGTAGCGAGGAGCAGAATCGAACTGCCGACCTCCGGGTTATGAATCCGACGCTCTAACCAACTGAGCTACCTCGCCGTTCAAAAGGAATGCAAATATAATAACTTATTTTTTTATATCACAAATATTTTTTCGTCTTTTTTGTCTCAAAAAATATACTTATTTGATTTTCAATTTTATTTAAATGTAATTTTATCATTTTTTAAATATCACTCCCCAATTTATTTAAATTCTCTTAAATCTAAGTTTCCCCCTATGAATTAGTGTATATTTGCCAGCATTATACATTAATAAAAACAATCCCTATGTGGAATAAAATTGCTTCGTTTATTCTTAGAAATAGAGCTTATATTCTTATTTCTCTCGTTATATACTTAGTCGCCTTAGTCTATATTTCAATGACTTATGGCGTAAAATTCTCGACCACAAGTGCTCAACTCCTGCCTTCATCAGACCCTGCAATGGTAAATTTGCGCGATTTTCAGCACACTTTTGGGAACGAGAGCAATGTGATCGTCATTGGGTATGATGACGAAAAAATGCACGAAAAACCGAATTATGACGCCTTTAAACAATTGCAACAAAAAATTGCCACACTCAATGGTGTGAAATCGGTTTTCTCGATGGAAGATGCAATAAAACTGGTACGCGATACAGTGAACGGAGGATTTAAAACCGAAAAAATTATCTCTCCCAACGAGAATTATGATCAGGAGCTTAAACAATTAGAGAATTTTCCGTTTTATAATGGAATTTTGTATAATACAAAAAACAACGCCAAAGAAATTTTGGTATATATTGATGATGAGATCATGAATTCGCCCGAACGAGCTAAGGAAACTTTGCAAATCAACGATTGGGTCGAGGAATTTGAAGAGCAAACGCAGATTCCGCTGTATTTATCGGGCATGCCCGTCATCCGAACCATGAATTCCCAAGCGGTGAAAAGCGAATCTTTTACTTTTATTGGAGCATCTCTGCTCGTGACTTGCTTGCTGTTTCTGTATTTCTATCGTTCGCTCAGAAACACGCTAATTGCCGTTGCCGTAGTGGCGTGTGCGGTAACTACATGTTTTGCTTTGATGGCATTTTTGGGTTACGATATTACAATTCTTACAGCACTCGTTCCGCCTTTGTTAATTGTGATTGGAATCCCCAACTGCATTTATCTCATCAACAAATACCAAAAGGAATATGTGGTGCACAAAAACAAAATTAAAGCACTACACCGCATGATTGTGCATGTGGGAAATGCGGCAATTCTCACCAATCTTACTACGGCGTTTGGATTCTTTACTTTCCTATTTACCGATAGCAAAACTTTGCAGGAATTTGGGATTGTATCTTCATTAAACATTGTAGGAATTTTCTTTTTATCTTTCTTGATTGTGCCTACACTTTTGAGCTACTTCCCAGAACCAAAGGAGAAAGAACTTTCGCATTTATCATTCAATTGGACTAATAAAGTTTTTCTATTTATAGAAGACATTATTGCCAATCATCGCAAAAAAGTTTACCTTACTGTTGCGGGGCTTTTGGTGCTTTCATTCATTGGAATTTCATTGATGAAAAGTAGCGGAAACATTCTAGATGATATGTCTAAAAATACCGATTTTTACAAAGAAATCAGCTTTTTTGATAAAGAATTTGGAGGTGTTTTGCCACTTGAAATCGTTGTAGATACCAAACGACCAAATGGCGTAACTTCCATAGAAAATCTACAAAAACTTGATCAATTTAGTGAATATATCGATAGCTTAAACATTTCATCTAAACCGCTTTCGATTGTGCCTTTGGTGAAAATGGCAAAGCAGGCTTATTATAATAACGATTCAGCTTTTTATCAATTGCCAACACGCCAAGAGCGTAGTTTTATTTTGGGCGAAATTAAAAAGTCTAAAGGTGGCAACGAGCATATGCTAAACAGCTATCTCGATTCCACCAAAAGCAAAGCACGCGTAACCACGCTTTTAAGCAATATGGATAGCGATGTTTTGGCGTTCAGCACACAGCACATTCAAGATAAATTAAAACAAATTTTCCCAGATGGGCGTTATAAAACTTATGTTACGGGTATGGCGTTTGTGTTTCAAGAAGGGACTAAATACTTGACTCATAATTTATTCATTTCTATTTCCATTGCGATTTTAATGATTTCGGTATTTATGGCATTTATGTTCCGTTCCCCACAAATGGTGTTTATTGCTTTGTTACCTAACATTTTACCACTACTCACCACAGCAGGGTTCATGGGCTATTTGGGTATCCCTATCAAGCCTTCCACTATTTTGGTGTTCAGTATTGCATTTGGTATTGCGGTGGACGATACGATTCACTTTTTGGCGCGTTATCGTCAAGACTTGAAAAAATACGAAAGCATTAGCCTTTCCGTTGCCGAATCCATGGAGCATGTGGGCAGTAGCATGTTCTACACTTCGGTGATTTTATTTGCAGGATTTGGCGTGTTTATGTTCAGTGGCTTTAATGGGATTGTAGCCTTGGGCGGTCTGGTCGTTTTGACCCTGCTCATGGCGATGTTTGCTAATTTGATTTTGCTCCCTTCGCTCCTACTCACTTACGAAAGATTTAGCAATAAAGAATTTTCAGACCCTAAAGTAGATTTATTCAAGGAAGACGACGACGAAGATTAATTTAGCTAAAAACGGAATTTGATATATTTTATCATTCCGAACTCGTTTCGGAATCCAAAACTTTTCACTCCAATTGTCATTCTGAATTTATTTCAGAATCTCCGTTTATTATGAATCAAGTTCAGGGTAAACACCACGTGAAAAATCGGAATTTGATATATTTTATCATTCCGAACTCGTTTCGGAATCCAAAACTTTTCGCCCTGATTGTCATTCTGAATTTATTTCAGAATCTCTGTGATTTATTAAGTAAGACCCTGAATCAAATTCAAGGTGACACAACGCAAAAAAACGGAATTTGATATATTTTATCATTCTAAACTCCGATTCGGAATCCAAAGCTTTTCGCCCTGATTGTCATTCTGAATTTATTTCAGAATCTCTGTGATTTATTAAGTAAGACCCTGAATCAAATTCAAGGTGACATCACGCAAAAATCGGAATTTGATATATTTTGACATTCCAAACTAAATTCAAAATCTAAATTTAATTTTAAAATGAAAAATTACTATCTTTATATTGTCTCCAATAAACTAAGGACTACTTTCTATATTGGTGTAACTAATGATTTAAATAGACGTATAGATGAGCATTCTCAAGGAAAAAGATCATTATTTACTCAGAAATATAGATTAAACGATTTAGTATATTATGAAATTTTTAGTGATATAAATTTGGCAATTGCAAGATTTGATATATTTTTAAATGATTTATATCGGTTTAAGATTCTTAAAACTTTCAATTCAAAAATAAATTAATAACTTTGCCCGCTTTTTAATACCAAAAAATTATGCGTACAAAATCCACAGGAAGAAAGAAAATAAACATCGTAACGCTCGGATGCTCAAAGAATATTTATGATTCTGAGGTTTTAATGGGACAACTTAAAGCCAACGGAAAAGAGGTAGTGCACGAGCAAGCGGGTGATATTGTGGTGATTAACACTTGTGGTTTTATCGAAAATGCGAAAGAAGAATCCATCAATACTATTTTGAATTTCGTGGATTTAAAACAACGCGGATTGGTAGAAAAAGTTTTTGTAACAGGCTGTCTCTCTGAACGCTATAAGCCCGATCTAGAAAAAGAAATCCCAGATGTAAACCAATATTTTGGAACAAGAGATTTACCTTTATTATTAAAGGCATTGGGGGCAGACTACAAGCATGAACTCGTGGGCGAACGATTAACGACTACGCCACGCCATTATGCTTATTTAAAAATTGCGGAGGGTTGCGACAGACCTTGTGCTTTTTGTGCCATTCCATTAATGCGTGGAGCACATAAATCTACGCCAATTGAAGATTTGGTGACCGAAGCCAAAAAATTGGCTAAAAACGGAACCAAAGAATTAATTTTAATCGCTCAGGACTTAACTTATTATGGGCTTGACATTTATAACAAAAGAGCCCTTGCCGATTTGCTCAAAGAATTGGTAAAAGTAGAAGGAATTGAGTGGATTCGTTTGCATTATGCATTCCCGACGGGCTTTCCAGAAGATGTGCTAGATGTGATTAAAAATGAACCAAAGGTTTGTAACTATATCGATATTCCATTGCAGCATATTTCTACACCTATTTTAAAAGCGATGCGCCGTGGTACAACGGAAGAAAAAACCAACAGATTGCTTGATAAATTCCGTGAAAAAGTGCCAAATATGGCAATTAGAACTACCTTAATCTGTGGGTTCCCTGGCGAAACGGAAGAAGATTTTGAATTAATGAAAGAATGGGTAAAAACGCAACGATTTGACCGATTGGGCTGTTTCACCTATTCGCATGAAGAAAACACGCACGCTTTCAACATGGAAGATGATGTACCTCAAGAAGTAAAAGAGCAACGCGTTGCGGAAATCATGGAAATTCAATCTCAAATTTCATGGGAACTGAACCAAGAAAAAATTGGAAAGATTTTTAAAGTTTTAATCGACCGAAAAGAAGGTAACTATTTTGTGGGACGCACAGAATTTGATTCGCCCGATGTGGATAATGAAGTTTTAATCCCAGCGGAGGAGACTTATTTGCCAATTGGTGAATTTGTAAATGCTAAAATTACCGACGCCACTGAGTTTGATTTATATGCCGAGGTGGTAGACTAAAACCTCTTTTTAAGATAAGTAAAAATAAAAAGTGCAGAAAATCAAATTTCTGCACTTTTTTAGTTTAACCTAAAATGTCTAGATTATTTTTGAACAACTCTCAAATCTACTCGTCTGTTTTGGGCTTTGCACACATCTGTATCATTTGCAGGGCATACAGGATGTTCTGGACCATACCCTTCTGCAGACAATCTATCTGCAGCGATACCATCACCAATCACAGCGTTCATTACAGCTTCTGCTCTTTCAGCAGAAATTTTTTGGTTAGCCTCAGCAGAACCAGTATTGTCTGTATATCCTCCGAATTTAACTTTGGCATTAGGATATGCTTTCAAAATAGCTGCAATATTGTCTATTTGTCTTTTAGAGCTATCTTTTAAGCTAGCACTTCCTTTAGCAAAAGTTACCCCATCTAGAGTAATCCAGCCTTGGGTTTTATCATCACTTACCTTGAAGGTGTCATCTGAAAGCATTTTGTATAATTTACTTTCTGTTGAATTTGATCCAACATTAATCACTGTACCATCTGGCAAATTGATGTCTAGAAATGTTCCTACATCATAGATATAGTTTCCATCATCATCTATCAAGGCAGCTACTTGGATAGTGTCTACTTGAGAATTTACAGAATCTTGAGGAGTTACATCTTCTGCTGGCAACACATCTTTGTTTCCACTAGGTTCTTTTTTACAGCTAATTAGCGATACAAGAACGAATGAAGCTAAAATAATTTTTTTCATATTTTTATTGATTTTAGAATTTGTTACAAATTTAATCAAAAAAATATTCTTATAAGAAATTTAACAGATATTTTTTTAATTCACTGATAGCCAAAGCTCTATGCGATATTTTATTTTTCTCGGATAAAGGCATTTGGGCAAAATTTAAATCATAGCCCTCTGGTTTAAAAATCGGGTCGTAACCAAAGCCATTCTCGCCCTCAATTTGATGTAAAACTTCTCCGTTCACAATTCCTTCAAATATCTTTTTTTCGCCATTGATATATAAACAAATCACGCAGACAAAAGCGGCTTTACGATTGGTCTCACCCTCCATATTAAGCAAAACTTTGTCTATATTATCTCTACCATTGCCCGTTCCTGCATAGCGTGCAGAATAAATGCCAGGAGCTCCGCCTAGAGCCTCGATAGTGATTCCAGAATCGTCTGAAAATACATTCAGCCCTGTTGCTTTGTAGATAGCTTCTGCTTTAATGGTTGCATTCTCTTCAAATGTTTTACCCGTTTCTTCGATTTCGTCATGAAATCCAATATCTGTGAGCGATACTATTTCAAAGTCTGGTAGCATTTTTTGCACTTCCTCTACTTTGTGCTGATTGTGTGTGGCAAATACTAGTTTCATATGTTTTGTAATTGGTCTTTTTGTGTTTGTTTATAAAATAAATACATTGTAGCTACTACGCCTAAAATTGCTGCAAAAATTAATAAATAATTTGGTTCAAAAATATTGTCGTCCAAGTCTTTGCCCATGATCGATGTTAGAATAAAACTAATGGTATTATTAAAGAAATGAAGAAATATACATATCCATAAATCTCTCGTTCTCCAGTAAATAAAACCTAAGATAAATCCTAAAAATCCAGCTGCCAAGAATTGCCAAGGATTGCCGTGTGCCAAGCCAAATAACAGAGAAACAAAAATGATGGAAAAATATGGATTTTTCCCACTATTTAATAATCCTCTCAGGATCAAACCTCTAAAGATTAATTCTTCTAGCAATGGGGCTAAAATGGATACAGAAATAAATGCGGGAATTGGATCTTTTAAAATCCCTTCAAAAGTGCTTTCCATTTGCTCGTACCACCTTGCCAAATATTCTGGAGAATCCGTAGGTACCAGTCCTGCTAAAAATTCAGAAATAGGCAAAGTCGGGATATAGATTAAGACTGCTAAGACAAAATACTTTAAGTGTTTAGACTTGGCAAAAAAGCTTAGCAACTGATTTAAATTTAAACCCAAAATTATGGCTGTAAAAATTGCTGCCGAGCCAAAGCCTACGCCAAATCCTACGCCAAATCCTAAAGCCATCATATAACTATCGGACAAATGCAGAAAAAGCTGCAACGCAATAAACGGCAATGTGGCAACATTAGCAATAAGCACTACAAAAAGGAAAACACCAAATGCTCCCCAATAGCTTAGTTTGTAGTTATTTAAATTCTCTATTTTCATATATTTTTAAAATTGTTTAGATTAATCATGATGATAGCTTTTTCCTTCCAAAATGGTATAAGCTCTGTAAACTTGTTCGGTAAAGAAAAGTCTTACCATTTGGTGCGTAAATGTCATTTTAGAAAGTGAAATACTAGCATTTCCTCTTTGGTACATGCTGGTAGAAAAACCATAAGGCCCGCCCACTACAAATACCAGATGTCCCACAGCCGCCATAACTTGTGTCTGAATCCACTCGGCAAACTTTTTAGAGCTGTATTCCTTGCCCCTTTCATCTAAAAGCACCACACAATCCGTCGGGTTGATTTTGCTTAAAAACAACTTTTCCTCCTCCAGTTTTTGCTGCTCCTCGTTTAGATTTTTTCTATTCTTGATATCGGGTAGCTCAATACGGGTATAATTAAAATGCCTAGGCAATCGCTTTTCATACTTCTCGATTAGCGATACAATCTCTCTGTCATCGGTCTTGCCCATGCATAGAAGCGTAATTCTCATGTTTTTCTTTCTATGTTTTTAAATTTTCCTTTCACAAATATAGCATTTAACACTAAAGATATCATAAAAAACAGTCAAAAATATCGGTTTTTAAGCTGAAAATAAAAAATAATCGTATCTTTATAGGAGTTTATTTTTGAAATTAAATTATTTAAAATTCGAATTCATATGAAAAAAACGATGGTATTGGCAGGGCTGGCTGCCTTAATGATGACCAGCTGCGTGAGCAAGAAAAAGTATGATGATTTGCAATCTGAGTTTGAGAAAGTATATGCTGCTCAGCAATCTGCTCAAAATCAATTGGTGAGATGTAATAGCGACAACGATGCTTTACGTGCTCAGTTACAAAGCAAAGACAGCAACTTGGCTACTTTGCAAAACGCTCTAGAACAATGTATGAGCACTCAAAAATCTGGTAATGTAAACATTACAAGATTAATCGAGCAAATCGACAACTCAAACAAATACATCAGAAAATTAATCGACTCTAAGAGCAAAAGCGATTCACTTAACATGGTACTTACCAATAACTTAACTCGTTCATTGTCTCGTGAAGAATTAAGAGATATCGATGTTCAAGTTCAAAAAGGTGTGGTATTTATCTCACTTTCAGACAACATGTTATATAACTCTGGTAGCTACGAGGTAAACGCTCAAGCATACGATGTTTTATCTAAAATTGCTAAAATCATCAAAGATTATCCAGACTATGATGTGCTAGTAGAAGGAAACACCGATAATGTGCCAATTTCTAAAACAAACATCAGAAACAACTGGGATTTGAGTGCGTTGCGTGCAGCTTCTGTAGTTAAAGTATTACAAGATAAATTTGGTGTAGACCCTAAGCGTATGACAGCGGGTGGTCGTGGAGAATACAACACTGTGGCTTCAAACGGTACTGCTGAAGGTAGATCTAAAAACAGAAGAACTGAAATCATCATTCTTCCTAACTTAGACCAATTCATGGAATTAATCGGTCAAGCACCAGCTAAATAATCTTAGATTAAGCTTGAATAATGAAAATAGCAGGTCTTTTATGAAGATCTGCTTTTTTTTGTTTCCATTCTTTCACACTGCCAGAAAAAATCATTTCGGTAGGCAAAGTAATATCGCACGCCACACATAATTGTGTATTTGGATTTAATGTAGAGATTAGATCCTCAAGCATTTTATTGTTTCTATAAGGCGTTTCTATGAAGATTTCTGCACTTTTTTTGCGCATACTCTCCTGCTCTACTTGCTTAATCGCAGAGCGGCGTTCTCTCTTATCGATAGGCAAATATCCGTGAAAAGTAAAAGTTTGCCCATTAAAGCCAGAGGAAGCTAATGCCAAAAAGATAGAAGATGGCCCCACCAACGGAACAACTCTGAAGCCCGCACGATGTGCTGCTTGCACAAGCAATGCTCCAGGATCGGCAATTCCAGGCATACCAGCCTCAGACAAAATGCCCATAGAGAATCCTTCCTGCATTGGTTTTAGCAAAGAAGGAATCTCTTGGGCTGATGTGTTTTTATTTAAAATTTCAATTTTTAAATCAGCTTGTTTTTTTTCGGGTGCCACGCTCTTGATGAATCTTCGTGCAGACTTTTCATTTTCTACACAAAAATACCAAAGCTCCTCTATAATGTGCAAATTATAAGGTGGTATAGCTTGCGCTTGCGTATCCTCGCCCAGTAGCGTAGGAATTAAATAAAGGCAAGGCTGATTATTTGTGTTCTTGGTCGTATTTTTCGATAATGACATCAGTTGCTTTATCTAGTAGCTCAAATACAAGCTCAAAATCCTCTTGCGTTCCATAATATGGGTCTGGCACACTTTTATTGGCACCTGGCTCAATTAGGTTTAAAATCAATTCAATCTTGTATTGATCTTTGTTGTTTCTAGCCAGATCCATCAATTTGTTATAATTGTCGGTATCCATGGCATAGATTTCATCAAAATTATCAAAATCGCTTTCCTGAAACTGTCTACAGAAAATACCTTCTGTGGAAACATTATGTTTCTGTGCGATAGATTTAGCGCGAGTATCTGGACGCTCTCCTATGTGGAAATCACCCGTACCAGCGGAATCAACTTTGATATCTCTGTCCCCGATTTTTGATCTTAAAATGGCTTCGGCAAGAGGGGAACGGCAAATGTTGCCAAGGCACACCATAAGTACTGTTTTCATTATTCTGCTCCTATTTTTCGTTTGATATCTTCTACATAAGATTTAAATCTTTTATCTGTATCTATTAGATTTTTTGCGGTTTTGCATGAGTGGAGAACAGTCGCGTGATCCCTATTTCCGATTTGTTCCCCTATACTTGCAAGCGACTCATTGGTATATGTCCTTGCAAAATACATGGCTAGATGTCGAATCTCTGCAATGTTGCTCTTTCTTGATTTTCCTTGAATGGTTTCAATCGGAACTTTGAAATAATCACACACCACTTTTTGAATATAATCAATCGTGATTTCTTTTCGCTGATTTTTCACCAAATTAGAAAGCACACGCTCTGCCAATTCTAGCGTAATTTCTTTCTTAATTAAAAGCGATTGTGCGATTAGCGAGTTCAGCGCACCTTCTAGCTCACGAATGTTTGTTTTAATATTTTCAGCAATAAAATCGGTTACTTCCTCAGAAAGTTCAATTCCGTTTTGCTCTAATTTGCTGTGTAAAATTTTCTTTCTCAGCTCAAAGTCTGGAGTTTGCAAATCAGCAGAAAGCCCCCATTTAAACCTAGAAATCAATCGCTGGTCTACATCTTGAATCGCCACAGGCGGCTTGTCTGAGGTTAAAATCAATTGATTTCCACGACGGTGCAAATCATCAAAAATTTGGAAGAAAACATCTTGTGTTCCTTTTTTACCTGATAAGAATTGAACATCATCTATGATTAAAACATCTATCATTTGGTAAAAGTTCACAAAATCGCTGTAATTATTGCTCACAGTCGCTGTTCTAAACTGGTTAGAAAACTTTTCCATAGAAACATATAAAACCGTTTTTTCTGGATGATTTTCTTTTATTTCTAAACCAATGGCATGCCCCAAGTGCGTTTTACCAAGTCCCACACCTCCATGTATAAATAAGGGATTGAACGAAGTAAGCCCTGGATTTTTTGCCACCGCTTTCCCTGCACTATAAGCCAAGTTATTAGGCTCTCCATGAATGAAGTTATTAAAATTCAAATTATCATTCAATTGAGAGTTGATCTTAATTTTACGAATCCCTGGAATAGCAAACGGGTTTGTGATTTCTTCACTCTTAATAGGTGCATTTACCTCTTGAGGTTTAACTTTTGTTTTGTTGCTACTCGGCATACTCATCGTAACAGGAGACCCCAAAGTATTTTTACTCTGAGCCACCATCGCGCTGTAGTTTAGTTTAGCCTTAGGACCAAGCTCCTTAACAAGCGCAGTTCTCACCAAGCTCAGATAATGCTCCTCGATCCACTCATAATAGAATGCCGAAGGAACCTGAATGGTCAAAACATGGCTCTCCGAATCTAGCTTGATAGCCTCAATAGGCTTAAACCAAGTTTCGTATTCAGAAGAGTTGATGTTGTCCTTAATAAATTCTAAACATTTACTCCATACAGAAGCGGCTGTTACTGACATGAATTTTTTTTATATTTGTTAAACCTCTCGATAAAAACTCTTGCCAAAATGGGGTGAGTTTTCATGGGACAAAAATGTGAAAAAATTTCCATTAAAAAAAAGAGTTTTGCTATTGATTTTTTATTTATTTTTTCGTATATGAATTAA